>VGMU01000025.1 GCA_016866385.1 Bacteroidota bacterium | reverse complement strand
CATATACCGACAATTTTAAGCCCTACATCAAGGCGGAATGGAGTAAAGAAGGAAAATTACTCTATCAAAAAGTCCAGTGAGCAAGAGGAGAGAGCACAAACAACTCAATAAAATGCATCTTTAAACTGGCGAAAATGAAATACTCCCCTTTGATCTTTGTACACCGATACAATATCGAAAAGGATATCTTTTTTCCAATTTCTTGAGTGGATGAAGTGATCAGCCGCTTGGATCAGCAGTTTTTTTTTCGGCCGATCTACAAACTCTTCTGCGAATCCAAACCCAATTCCGGATCTAAATTTTACCTCAATAAAAAGTAAGGTCTCTTGGTCAACCATGACCAGGTCAATCTCCGCCTTTCGGTATCGAAAATTACGTGCTAATAAAACATATCCTTTGGCTTCCAACCAAGCCGATGTCATGGTTTCTGCAAGTGTACCTGCTTCATTATGTGCTGCCATGGGAATAATTGGTTAATTTTGAAAAAAAATAGTTAACCCCGAGGTTGGGGGAAAAAGCTACGCTCCACTAGGAAGAAAATGAATGAATTTAAGAATAAAACAGTAGAATTTCGAGACCTAGGGAGGATGGATTACCAAGAAGCTTGGGATTATCAGGAAAAGCTCTTTGCAGCTATTGTAGCGAAGAAAATTGAGAATAGAGGGCTACTACCTTCCCAACAAATTTCTACCCCCAATTACTTGCTTTTCGTAGAGCATCCCCATGTCTACACCTTGGGAAAAAGTGGAAAAGCAGAACATTTATTGCTTAACAATCAAGGATTGCAAGAATACCGTGCCAGCTACTACAAAATCAATAGAGGAGGAGACATTACCTACCACGGGCCCGGGCAGCTAGTCGGCTACCCCATTCTCGATTTAGACAATTTTTTTTCCGACATCCACAAATACCTACGCTTGCTGGAAGAAGCCATTATCCTTACCCTTCAAGATTATGGGATTCCTTCGGGTAGAATTCCTGGACTCACTGGGGTTTGGTTGGATCATGTCGAGCAGAAAAATCCTCGGAAAATTTGTGCTCTAGGGGTCAAGTCTAGTCGCTGGGTGACTATGCATGGCTTTGCCTTCAACGTAAATGTGGACCTATCTTATTTTGGCCATATTGTCCCCTGCGGCATAGAAGATAAGGCAGTCACCTCCATGCACCTGGAATTGGGCCATCCCGTGGAATTAGAAGAGGTGAAAGAAAAAGTAAAAATCCACCTGTCTGAACTTTTTGAAATGAACCTCTTGGAGCAAGAATGAAAAAGGACATAGACTTTTCTCCGGTAACAGGGGTCAAGTTGGCCATAGCCAAGGAAGAATCCAACTCAGGAGAGGCTTGGGCATTATACCTCATCAATTTGAATCTTATTGAGCTGTCTACGGTGATGGTTACTTCCAAAGGGTATGGGTACTTGGAAGGGGAATTAAGAAAAACATCCATCCTACGTCACCTCATCCCAACCCTGGAGGCATCCACCTTTGCTAAAGTAGAAGCCATTGATCCACAAGTATTTACGCTTACCAATGAATTTTGGGTAAGCTATTACATTCTGGACCAAATCTTTGACAAAAAGTTTATCTTTACTCCTGGAAGTTTTGACCAAGTAAATCTCCAACTCATTCCAGAATTGGGCCTGAAAGGGATCTTACACAGCTAATTTATTGACATCATGGCGGAATTTTTTGACCAGTTGGGGAGCCTTTTATTTTTAGACATTGAAACTGCCTCTACTTCTGAATCCTTTGAAGCCCTGGAACCAAGACTACAGCAAGAATGGATCAGAAAAGAAAAGTTCATGCGAAGCGAACACCCCGATCCAGAGCCTGGCTCATTGTATTTTGATAGAGCAGGCATTCATGCAGAATTTGGAAAAATCATTTGTATAGGAGTGGGGTATTTTCAAGTCAAAAAGAGAGATAAAAAATTACTCTTTCGCTCGAAAATACTTGCCGCAGAAGAGGAAAAAGAAATACTCTTGGAAATGAAAGCGCTACTTGAGCGAAAAAAATGGATCCTCTGTGCTCATAATGGGAAAGAGTTTGACTTTCCTTACCTTTGTAGACGGATGTTGATTCATGGCATTTCCCTCCCAGAACCGTTACAGCTCGCTGGAAAAAAGCCCTGGGAACTACGACACGTAGACACCATGTACCTGTGGAAATTTGGGGACTACAAGCATTACACCCGCTTGGAGCTGTTGGCAGGAGTTTTTGGCATCACGAGTTCAAAAATATCCATAGATGGTAGCGAGGTGAATGCAACCTATTACCAGGAAAAAAATTTAGAAAAAATAAAAGCCTATTGTTTGAGGGACGTGGAAGTAACCGCTAGGATTTACCTGGCCCTGAACCCTCAGCCAGAACCCTTTGAGGTAGTCCTAGTAGATGCCTAAAAATCCAATGAAGAGCAATTTCTTTGCTTCATATACCTTTGAATAACATACGCCCACATGGGAAGAAAATCCGATAAAAAACATTCCAAAAAAAAGCATGCAGATCGTAAAGGAGGACATGGATCGTCTTCCCTTGCCAAGCGCATCCTACATTTTTTAGATTCTCACTATGGTCAAGAGTTCAACGTCAAACACCTAATCAAGGGCTTAGAGCTTCGAGATGCCTCCACAAAAAATGCCTTAGAGTCTATCCTATATCAACTGGTTTCAGAGGGAAAGATTTCGAGAAATTCTAGAAATTTTTTCTCTTCCACCCAAGATCCCGACTTTACAGTAGGAACCGTAGACTTTGTAAATCCCCGATTTGCTTTTATTATCCCAGACCAACCCGAGCTTGTTCAGGGAGATATTTTGGTCAAAGAATCTGACCTCAAGCATGCCCTAGATGGTGATAAGGTACGGGTGATGGTATTTCCGGTCAAAGGAAAGACGGGCAGGACGGAGGGAAGGGTATTGGAAATTTTGGAGAGAGATCGGGATGAATTTGTAGGTAGGGTAGAAATCTCTCCTCGCTATGCCTTTGTAGTTCCCGATTTTAAAAAAATGCACAAGGATATTTTTGTGCATCGGGGGGAATTGTTGGGGGCCGAACACAACGAAAAAGTCATCGTCAAATTGACCGAATGGAGGGAAGAAGACAAAAATCCCACGGGAAAGGTGATTCGCGTGCTCGGGAAAGCAGGGCTGCATGAGGTGGAAATTCATTCCATCATGGCCGAATTTGGTCTTCCCTTTGAATACGATAAAGAAGCAGAGGCAGAAGCCAATGCAATTTCAGATCAAATTTCTCCCAAAGAAATCAAGGCCAGAAAAGACTTCAGAGAGGTACTTACCTTTACCATCGATCCTATTGATGCCAAAGATTTTGATGATGCCATCTCCTACAGAAAATTGCCGAATGGCCATGTGGAAATAGGGGTCCATATCGCCGACGTTACCCACTACGTCAAACCCAAAACGGCACTGGAAAAAGAAGCCTTCCAGCGGGCGACTTCCGTGTATTTGGTGGACCGGACCATTCCCATGCTGCCCGAGCGACTAAGCAATGGGCTGTGTTCCCTTCGACCCCACGAGGATAAGTTGACCTTTGCCTGTGTCTTTGAAGTGGATCAGGAGGCCAAAGTCATCCAACATTGGATAGGACGCACCCTGATTCATTCCAATCGGCGGTTTGCCTACGAGGAAGCACAAGCCTGTATCGATGCACAATCTGGAGATTATTTTCAGGAACTGACCGAATTGAACGAACTGGCAAAAAAAATAAGAAAAAGACGCTTTGACCAAGGGGCTGTCAATTTTGAAACCGTAGAGGTCAAGTTTAAACTCGATGAAAAAGGCACTCCGCTTGGGCTTTTTGTCAAAGAACGGAAGGACATCCACAAACTCATCGAAGAGTTTATGTTGCTGGCCAATAAATACGTGTCAGAATTTATTTATCGCCGAAATCAAGGGATGGACACCTTTGTGTACCGTACCCATGACAGTCCTGATCTTGATCGATTGGAAACCTTTTCTGGTTTTGCAAAACGATTTGGGCATCAACTGGAGGTAGGAAGTGCTCAAAAAATCTCTGCAGCCCTCAATAAATTGATGGACGAAATCCAAGGAAAGCCAGAGCAAAATGTATTGGAGCAATTGGCGATTCGAAGCATGGCTAAAGCCAAATATACCACCGAACCCAAGGGACATTTCGGTTTGGCCTTTGCCCACTATACCCACTTCACCTCTCCTATCCGAAGGTATCCAGATATGATGGTACACCGACTTTTAGAGCATTATTTGGAAGGAGGCAAATCTCCGGAGGCTACTTCTTGGGAACAAAAATGCCTGCACTCCTCCGAACGGGAAAAACGTGCCGCGGATGCCGAAAGAGCTTCTATCAAATACAAACAAGTAGAATACATGTCTTTGGCAGAAGAAAAGGATTACGAAGGGATCGTCAGTGGAGTAACCGAATGGGGAGTATTTGTAGAAATCACCGAGACCAAGTGCGAAGGAATGATTAGGGTACAGGACATGAAAGAGGATTACTACGAATTTGATGAAAGAAACATGAGGCTTATAGGGTCGAGAACGAAAAAAATGATCACTTTGGGAGACAAAGTACTAGTTCGTGTAGTTAATACAGACATCGATCGAAGAACCATAGATTTGGAATTTGCAACTAATGACCGAAAAACATATCGTCCAAGAGCTTTTAACTAAGCTAGAGCAGCACATGGGTGCTCATTCCTTTGGAGATGCTCCCTCCGAATTGTACGATCCCATCCGCTATATCCTAAGTTTGGGAGGAAAGCGCATTCGCCCCTTGCTCAGCCTTTTGGCCTATGGGATGTATGGAAAGGATCCAAAGGAAATCCTGAATCCCTCCATTGCCATAGAGGTTTTTCACAACTTCACCTTATTGCATGACGATATCATGGACGAGGCCCCCTTAAGAAGAGGAAAAGCCACGGTGCATGAAAAATGGAATGCCAATATTGCTATCCTTTCCGGAGATGTAATGCTCGTAAAAGCCTACGATTTGCTTCTTTCCACCCCTCCTTCCCTCTTACCCGAAGTCGTCCGATTATTCAATAAAACTGCAGCAGAGGTCTGTGAAGGTCAGCAGCTAGACATGAATTTTGAAAGCCTTGCAGCAGTGAGAGAAGAAGATTATCTCCATATGATTCGCCTGAAGACCGCTGTTCTTCTTGGATTTTCTCTGCAGCTGGGAGCATTGCTCGCAGGTGCAAAAAAAGAAGAGGTAGATCATCTCTATGCTTTTGGAGTCAATATTGGAATAGGTTTTCAACTTAAAGACGACTTGCTAGATGTCTATGCAGACCAGGCAAAATTTGGAAAGCAAGTGGGAGGTGATATCATTTCAAATAAAAAAACTTTCCTGTTGATAAAAGCCTTAGAACTTGCCAAAGGGGAAGAATTGAAAATCCTACAGCAGCAATTGGCTTTGAAAGAATTTGATAAAGAAAAAAAAGTGGAAACTGTAAAAGCCATCTACGAAAAGCTAGGAATTCAAGCCATTGCTGAAGATAAAATGCAATCCTTTTTTGAAGAGGCTTTTATGCAGCTTCAAGAATTAGAAATCAAAAATGAGGCGTATTACCAGGCTTTAGTAGGGATCACCCAAGAACTTATTCACCGAGAAAAATAGCCTGTGATAGGATTCACTTACACGACTCTCCTCTTAGGATTAACCGTACTTTTTAGCATCCTCGCATTCAATTCTCCCAAGATGTTGGAGCGATGGATGTTTGTTCCCTTCCAGATAAAAAAGAGACGGCAATGGGATCGATTTGTACTTTCTGGATTTATTCACAAAGACTACATGCACCTCCTATTCAACATGTTTACCTTTTTCTTTTTTGGGGAGGTTGTCGAACAATTTTTAAGAGCCAAGTATGGCCTTGCCTGGGGTGGGGCAATTTTTATTGCATTTTATCTTCTCGCCCTTACAGTTTCAGATATTCCAACCTATCTCAAACACCAGAAACATGGCTATTATCGTGCCTTAGGAGCTTCAGGAGGAACCTCAGCCACCGTTTTTGCCAGTATCATCCTCATGCCCCTATCGGATATCTGTCTATTTGGAATAGTTTGCTTACCTGGCTTTCTTTTAGGAGGCTTGTTTTTAATTTATTCCTATACCAAAGGGAAGCAAGGGGAAGATGGAATCAATCACGATGCTCACCTCTTTGGGGCGATTTTTGGGATTGCTTTTATTTTACTACTAGCCCCATCAAGTGCTTCCAGCTTCTTGCAACAAATCCTTTCCTATAGATTTTTTTGATCAAAAAAAAAGCCTCTTTGTAGAGGCTCTTTTTTTACTTTTTCTGATCCAGTTTGGTTTTCATTTCCTCAATATTGAGTATCCTGGCGATTTGTTCCCTTTCCAGTTTTTGGAATCGGGCCAACTGCACGTCAATTTGCTCTGTCAGCTCCTTCCTCACTTCCTCTGCGGAATCTGTGGGCGGGTAATCTCCATTTCCCACCACACTGCTCAGGTGTGCCAGTTTATTGTTTAAGCGGATAGGGTAATTGAGCGGGTCTTGACCGCTCCTGTTTTGTGTTTGGTAGAGGGTTTCTTCAATGGCTTTCATCTCCTCCTTGATTTGCTCCAAATTTTCAGGTTGGCTTTCCAGAGAATCTAAGGCTGTTCTGTAAGCTCGAATAAGCCGAATCACCTGATGTGTTTCGCTCAATTTGTCCCGTATGGCCAAGAGATAGGCATACTGCTTTTCCAATTCCTCCTGGGTAGATGGGTAGCGAGGATCGGCCAAGACCTGGAAATTTTGCTCTTGGGCTTGTCCATCTACGGTCATACGCACGGTGTAGGTGCCTGGTACTACCTTGGGTCCACGCAAGCTTGCCGCCCACAATATCATGCCATCAAATCCTAGGGAGTTTTCCACCCGAAGATTCCAATTAAACTCCCCTGCACCCGGCTTAACTTTGAGCGTATCTCCGTTGACCCCTTTGGTAGAAAACCATCGTATTCTTTGCTTCTTTGCATCGAAAAATTCAATTTTCAATTCCTCTTTGGGAGCAGCCTGTAGGTAATAGTACACCAAAACTCCTCCAGGTCTATTGGTACCAGCTGTAAGGCTAGATCGTCTTACTCCATCGATTCGGTAAGAGTCCTGCGGGTCATAAAGATGGAAAGGTTTTGTCTTCAATTCGGATTCGGCTTGGTGCAATACAGTCAAGTCATCGATGATCCAAAACGAACGCCCTTGGGTAGCTGCAATCAAGTTATTTTCCTTGATAGCCAAATCCGTAATGGGCACAATGGGAAGGTTGAGTTGTAAGGAATGCCAACTGGCACCTGCATCTTTGGAGTAGTACATCCCCTTTTCTGTTCCTGCGTAAAGCATACCCTTTTTTGCAGGATCGGCACGAATCACCCGTGTAAAATGATCTTCTCCTATCCCCTGTACAATTTTCTTCCAGGACTTGCCATAATCTTTGGTATGGTAGAGGTAGGGGGCATAATTTCCAGTTTTATAGCCTGTAGCGGCAAAAAAAGCTTCTCCCGCCTCAAAAGGACTAGCCTCAATGGAGTTGATTTGCAGCCACTCGGGCATGTCTTTGGGGGTTACATTTTGCCAAGTCTTTCCATTGTCTGTGGTTACGTGTACCAATCCATCGTCAGATCCTGCCCAAATCACTCCTTGCTTTACCGGTGACTCTGCCGCAGTAAAAATGGTGGCATAATATTCTACAGAGGTATTGTCCTTGGTGATGGGGCCTCCTGATGGACCAAGCTTACTTTTGTCACTGCGGGTCAAGTCTGGAGAAAATACTTCCCAAGTTTGTCCCTCATTGGTAGAGCGGTGAAATTGGTTACTGGTCGTGTAAAGTAAGTTGGATTGATGAGGGGAAAAGAAAATAGGAAAATTCCATTGGAATCGGTATTTCATCCCTTCGGCTCCATGACCCATAGGATTGTCAGGCCATACATTTACCGTTCGGGAGGTACCATTTCTATGGTTTTCCCGGGTCAATAAGCCCCCATAGGATCCTCCATATACGATCTCACTGTCTTTAGGATCTGGGGCAATCCAACCCGATTCTCCACCGGCAGTAGGCTCCCAGTCCGCTTCAGTGATGGAGGCTCCATCGTTACGGTGTCGGATACGAACTGTAGAGTTGTCCTGCTGAGCACCGTAAATTCGGTAAGGAAAACTGTTGTCGGTAGTCACCCGATAAAACTGAGAGGTCGGTTGATTCATCATGCTTGACCAGGTAGCTCCCCCATCTTCTGTTACTTGAGCTCCTCCATCATCGGCAATGATCATCCTTTGGGGATTGGAAGGATCTATCCAGAGATCGTGGTGATCCCCGTGAGGTGCATTAAAATCTTTAAAGGTCTTGCCTCCGTCGGTAGATTTGTGGTAATCCACGTTGAGCACGTAAAGCGTTTGCTCCTCCTGGGGATCTGCATAGATGCGGGAATAGTACCAAGCCCTTTGGCGAAGGTTTCTATTCTCATTAACTCTTTCCCAAGTCTGTCCCGCATCGGTAGAAGTAAATACACCGCCCTGCTCATTTTCTATGATGGCATAGAGGCGATTGGAATTTTTGGGAGAAACAGCAATGCCCATGATTCCTAAAACACCTTTTGGAAAGGTCTCCTTTGCAGACAATTCTTCCCAAGTAGCTCCTCCGTCCGAAGATTTAAACATTTTGGATCCAGGACCTCCGCTCTCTAGGCTGTATGGCGTACGCTTCAATTCCCAGGTGCTGGCGTAAATAATTTCTGGATTATTAGGATCTAAAATCAAATCAACTGCTCCAGATACTTCGTTGACAAAAAGAACCTGCTTCCATGTTTGTCCCCCGTCGGTTGTCTTGTATACCCCACGGGTAGGACTTGGAGCAAAAATATCTCCCAAAACAGCAGCATAAACTACTTGAGGTTGGCTAGGGTGAATACGGAGTCGAGAAACAAATCTGCTTTTATCTAATCCTGCCCTGTTCCAAGTCTTTCCTGCATCGGTGCTCTTCCAAATGCCATCTCCAAAAGAAACATTGCCTCGAACCGTTTTTTCTCCCCCTCCTGCATAGACAATAGAGGTATCGCTTTCAGAAACCGCTACTGCTCCCATGGACCCCCCAAAAAATCCATCGGAAACAGATTTCCAGGTTTGTCCTGAGTTGCTTGTTTTCCAAATTCCCCCACCTGTGGATGCAAAATAATACGTCTTGTCACTTCCTTTTACTCCAGTGACTGCATCTGATCTGCCGCCTCTAAACGGGCCTACCAATCTCCATTTGACCGCGTCGTAGAGGGAAGGATCAGGAACCTGCTGTCCTGCCACGAAGTGGCTGCAACATAATAGCAGAAGTAAAAAACAAAAACGAAAAGAAGTATACCAATGATTCATAGAGAGGTAGGGATTGATTTGACTTTAAATTTAACATGTAGCACTCTAGTTTAGACAAAAAAATGACCAATGGCAACATCTTGAGGTAAGGGCAAAAAAAAGCCCCGTGGTTTACGGGGCTAAAATCGTTTTGAAAAACGTTATTCTTGAACAGGGACTATGCTCACGTAGGATTTGCCGTCTGCTTTGGTTTTGAAAGCAACCACTCCGTTAGTCAATGCAAACAGGGTATGGTCTTTTCCTAAACCCACATTTAAGCCAGGGTGATGCTTCGTTCCCCTCTGTCTTACCAAGATATTTCCTGCGATAACTTCCTCGCCGCCGAATTTTTTAACACCCAATCTTTTGGAGTGAGATTCCCGACCGTTTTTGGAGCTACCTACACCTTTTTTGTGTGCCATGATTTTATTCGTTTAAGAGTTCCTGCAAAGGAAAACTCAGAGTGTGATAGATTCGATTTTTACTTTGGTGAAATCTTGACGATGACCATTCTTCTTTTTGTAGCCTTTTCTTCGCTTCTTTTTGAAGACAATCACCTTATCACCTTTGACATGATCTAGAATTTTTCCAGATACCTTGGCTCCTGCCACTAGGGGAGCTCCAACTGACACAGTTCCATTGGCTTCTGCCAAAAGGACCTGATCAAATTCCACGGAAGCGCCAGCTTTTCCTACCAATTTGGGGGCATAGACAAACTGATCTTTTGTTACTTTGAACTGCTTACCTGCGATGTTAACAATTGCGTACATGATTTTGATTTTTCGAAATCGGACTGCAAATATAGAAAATGAATTTAAACTAAAAAAACTTTCTCCTCTAATTAGAGTCTAAAAGTAGATGGAAGATGGGACTAATAATAGGGAAGTAAAAAGTTGCATGCTACCTGAGCCAACAACTGACGTAGTCGGGTAGAAACGATTTTTTAAGAATTAAATTAATACACTCATTTTCAATAGCTTAATGTATGTAAATCCTTATAAAAATAATTTGACTATGATTCAAAACTCTAGTCAGCAACTTCTTGAAAAAACTTTTTTTACTATTTGAAAAAATCTTTATCCCTTCAATTTAAGAATATTGATTGATTTATTAGTTTACTAAAGTATATTTAACTTATTGATTTTAAAATATTTAATTTATTTTTGAATTAAATTCAAAAACATTATTTTCCTTCGTTTTGGAAGTTTTTTTTTAGCTTTTAGATGCGCATATTTGTTGGAAAGCTGTTCTGAAAAGACAGCTTTTTGCATCGGTAGGCCCTTTTTACTGCCGATTTAAAATTCAAACATTCAATTACGATTAATCCAAGAGAGAGCGAGATGCAGCAAGAGCCCATTTTACAAGAAAACAAAAATCGTTTTGTCCTTTTTCCCATACAGCATGCCGATATTTGGCAATACTACAAAAAAGCAGAAGCAAGCTTTTGGACAGCAGAGGAGATTGACTTAAGTCAAGACCTGACGGATTGGAAAAGTTTAAACGATGGAGAGAGACATTTCATCTCTCACGTCTTGGCATTTTTTGCCGCTTCTGACGGGATTGTCAACGAGAATCTGGCGGAGCATTTTGTCGCAGAAGTACAGTATACAGAAGCGAAATTCTTTTACGGTTTCCAGATTGCCATGGAAAATATCCATTCGGAAACCTATTCCTTACTTATCGATACCTACATCAAAGACACCCAGGAAAGGGATCGTCTGCTCAATGCCATCGAACACATAGACTGCGTTAAGCGTAAGGCGGATTGGGCCTTGAGATGGATAGATGGAGGTAATTTCCAAGAGCGGTTGATTGCTTTTGCTGCAGTAGAAGGAATTTTCTTTTCTGGCTCCTTCTGCTCCATTTTTTGGTTGAAGAAAAGAGGGTTGATGCCCGGTTTGACGTTTTCCAACGAATTAATTTCCCGAGACGAGGGATTGCACTGTGACTTTGCTTGTCACTTATATACTAAACACGTGGTCAATCCTCTCCCTAAGGACACGGTGAGAGAAATCATCATGGATGCTGTAGCCATAGAGAAAGAGTTTGTGACCGACGCGCTGCCCGTACGCCTCATAGGCATGAATGCTGATTTGATGTGTCAGTACATAGAGTTTGTTGCGGATCGTCTGCTCATGGAATTGGGCTGTGCCAAAGTTTGGAACAGTAGCAATCCTTTTGATTTTATGGATATGATCTCCTTACAAGGAAAAACCAATTTCTTTGAGAAACGGGTTGGTGATTACCAAAAAGCAGGAGTAATGAAATCCACAGAACCGGCAGAAAGCACGGCTCGGTTTTCCATAGAAGAAGACTTCTAAACCTTACAAGCAACTACCCCACCTCAATGCTCTAAACCACCCCTTTAAAAAAATGCTTCAGTATGTTAGTAATTAAAAGAGACGGAAGAAGAGAATCCGTACGATTTGACAAAATCACAGCAAGGATAGAGAACCTTTGCTATGAATTAGACCCAAAATTTATTCAACCCATCGAGGTAGCCAAAAAGGTAATTGATGGCCTTTACGATGGAGTCACCACTGCAGAACTAGACAACCTCGCAGCAGAGGTATGTGCCTCCCTGACAGTAAGGCATCCAGATTATGCGATTTTGGCCGCCAGGATAGCCATTTCCAACTTACATAAAACTACTAGCCAGTCCTTTTCAAATACCATGAAAAGGCTCTATACCTATCTCAATCCAAAAACAGGGGAAAATGCACAATTGATTGACACCGAGGTCTACGGAATAGTAAAAAAGCATGCTGCAAAATTAGATGAAGCCATAGATTACAAAAGGGATTTCAGTTACGATTACTTTGGATACAAGACTTTAGAGAAAAGTTACCTCATCCGATTGGATGGTAAGGTGGTAGAGAGACCTCAACACATGCTCATGCGAGTGGCTGTAGGAATGCACAGAGAAGACTTGGATGCCGCTATTGAGACTTATCATCTGTTGTCAGAAAAGTGGTTTACCCATGCCACTCCTACCCTATTTAACGCCGGTACGCCCAAGCCTCAACTATCCTCTTGCTTCTTGCTTACCATGAAGGAAGATAGCATTGACGGGATTTACGATACCTTAAAATCCTGCGCAAAAATTTCTCAATCCGCGGGAGGAATTGGCCTTTCCATTCACAACATCCGAGCAAAAGGAAGTTATATCAAGGGGACCAATGGAGTTTCTAATGGAATTGTCCCCATGCTGAGAAACTTTGATATGACCGCTCGCTACGTGGATCAAGGCGGTGGCAAGCGTAAGGGGAGCTTTGCTATTTATCTAGAACCATGGCATGCAGACATCAAGGATTTTCTTGAGTTAAGAAGAAATCATGGAAAAGAGGAAATGCGAGCCAGAGACCTTTTCTATGCCCTCTGGATTCCAGACCTATTTATGAAGCGAGTGGAAAGCAACGAAGATTGGTCCTTGTTCTGCCCTAACGAAGCCCCAGGCTTATCCGATTGCCATGGAGAAGAGTTTGAAAAACTCTATGAAAAATACGAGAAGGAAGGCAGAGCCAGAGAAACAGTTAAAGCTCAAGAACTTTGGTTTGAAGTATTGGAATCTCAAATTGAGACGGGTACCCCCTACATGCTCTACAAGGACGCCGCCAATAGTAAATCCAACCAGAAAAATCTCGGTACCATCAAATCTTCTAACCTCTGCACGGAGATTATTGAATACACCGCACCAGATGAAGTGGCGGTATGTAATTTAGCCTCTATTGCCCTACCTAAATATGTGATAGCAGGAGAAGATGGGGTCTTGCGCTTTGACCATCAAAAACTCTATGAGATTACCAAGGTCGCTACCCGCAACCTCAACAAGGTCATTGACATCAACTACTATCCTGTAGAAGAAGCAAGAAGGTCTAATTTCCGACATAGACCTATCGGCCTTGGCGTACAAGGACTTGCAGATGCATTTATTCTATTAAGAATGCCTTTTGATTCTGCAGAAGCAAGAAGCTTAAATGAGGATATTTTCGAAACCATCTACTACGCTGCGGTAGAAACTTCCATGGAGTTGGCCAAAGCACAGGGCTCTTACGAAACTTTCGAGGGAAGCCCTTCTTCCAAAGGCATCTTACAGTTTGATTTGTGGGGAGTAACTCCTAAATCCGGAAGATACAATTGGGAGACTTTGAAAGAGCAAGTAAGGAAATTCGGCCTTAGAAATTCCCTTTTGGTTGCTCCTATGCCAACGGCTTCCACTTCACAAATACTTGGAAACAACGAGTGCTTTGAGCCCTACACCTCCAATATTTACACCCGAAGAACCCTTTCTGGAGAGTTTATCATAGTCAATAAACACCTCATGAAAGATCTCATTGATCTAGGCCTCTGGAACGATACCATGAGAAATAGATTGATTGCTACCAACGGATCCGTTCAAAACGTTCCGGGCATTCCTCAAAATATCAAGGACTTGTATAAAACGGTTTGGGAAATTTCTCAAAAGGTAATCATAGACATGGCAGCTGATCGAGGTGCCTACATTTGCCAATCCCAAAGCATGAACATCTTCATGCAAGATCCCAATTTTGGTAAGCTCACTTCCATGCATTTCTATGCGTGGAAAAAAGGACTCAAGACAGGAATGTATTACCTGCGATCCCAGGCAGCTACTGCAGCAATTAAGTTTACCTTGGACAAATCAGCACTTGAGCAACCCAAGGTGGAAAAAGCAAACGAAGCCGAGGCCCTGAAGACACAAAAGCAAGATGCCATAGCCTGCTCCCTGGATGACCCAGAGGGATGTGAAATGTGCGGAAGCTAATTCGATATTCTAGAGTTCATTTATCAATAAAGGCGTTTGAAAGTTTCAAACGCTTTTTTTATTATCTTTCTTCTCCATGACAAATGAAAACCTAATCGCACGTGTGAATGCTCTTCAGGAAGGAACACCCCCTCAATTTGGTATCATGACCGCCCAGCACATGGTAGAGCATCTTATACTTACTTTGAAGATATCCACGGGAAAAATCACTATCCCTGAATTTGAACCCTCAGAAAAACAATTGTTCCAAAAAGAAGCGCTCTTGAATGGAGGCTTTCCATTTCCCAGAGGAATAAAAGCACCAGGACTACCAGATGCCCTATTGGATCTTCGATTTCCGAATTTGGAAATAGCAAAAGAAGAGCTCATAAAGAGTTGGAAAGCCTACCTACAAGTATTTACGGATCACCCAGAGAAAGAGACCATGCATCCACGATTTGGTAAGTTGACCTTTGAGGAATGGGAAAAATTCCACGAAAAACACATCCAACACCATTTTTCCCAGTTTGGGATTTAAGAGCTTTTTTTATTCATCCTCGTCTGTAACCTTTTCTAAAGGAGAAACTCCCCCAGAAACAAGAAATTTCATTACATCGGCATTTTTAACCCCATCCAAATACCTTACTTTTTCTCGATTTACCAAAAAAACATTACCGGAGACATTGTAACTGTGGGGAAAATATACAGCAACGAGGTTGGATTCTCCAATGGCTCCCATGTCCTCCTGCGTCACAAAACCCAAACGATTCAGTGAAGCAGATACCTCTACCAATACTGGAATATTGAATTTTTTCTTTTCTCCAACAAAAGCCCCCATCAAATCTTTAATAGAGGTATAGAGCAGGTTAACGAAAGGAATTTTAAACATTCCTCGTTCAAACCATTCAAAAAGAGGCTTGGTAAAAATTAGGCTTGCTAAATAGCCCACAAAAGTAATGAGGCACAAGACCATCAGTATCCCTATACCTGGAATAGGAACAGGAATCAAATTATCTAGAAACAAAAAAAGTTGATAGATAATGTATACGGTGATGGCAAGCGGCGTAAGAAAAAGCAAGCCGCGAAAGAAATAAGCAAGAAGTTTACGGTAGGTAAAAGACATGTAGAAAAGGTAAAACAACTAATGAAGAGAAACTACGCTATCAAAAATAATTGCTATTCTAAGATTTTAATTTTAACACTTCTATAATAGACGATGCTTTCGGGGTCATGTGCTTGAAGTGCTATGGTCCCACGATCAAATCTTTTTTCACTCCCTGAGGTAGGCCTATCCTTATCTTCAGATTCATCATATGCCATGACCAATTTTCCATTTATAATTACCTCTGCCTGGTCTCCATTGACTTTGATGCTATAGGTATACCAATCCCCATCTTGGACAAAGACCTCCTTGACGTCTTGGAATGAATATAAGCTTCCAGATTTTCTCCAATCGCTATGGCTTTGGTTTACCTGAACCTCATAGCCCTTGTCTGGCCAGCCTGTTTCTTGGTATTTGGTATGAAAAAATATTCCAGAATTAGCCTTAGGCATGGTCTTTACCTCTACTAAGAGTTCGAAGTTTTTAAAATCGGCATTTCCTACCAGACCTTCATAAAATGCATGGGCCCTAGGACCCGCTACCTTCAGAAGATTCCCTTCCAAAGAAAAAGAACTTGGGTTCTCAGAAATTCTCCACCCCTCCAAATTCTTTCCATTTAAAAGTTCTACCCATTCTTGGGCTTTAGCTGGTGAATAAAAGTTTCCAGCAAACAGTACCAGTAATGCCAATAATTTTTTCATAACGTAAGTAAGGATCTAGGTTTAAGTTAAGAAAGAAATATCAAATCATATGACCCAAAAATAAAAAAGGCTCTAAAGAAATTCTTTAGAGCCTTAGAATCCTACAGAAAAGATTACAAATCAATTCCCATAAAAGACATGAAAGCAATCCCCATCAATCCCGTCAAGAGCATGGTAATGCCAAGTCCTTTCAAACCATTGGGCACCATGGAATACTTGAGTCGCTCGCGAATAGCTGCCAATAGCACTATGGCCAACATAAAACCAAAGCCAGATCCAAATCCAAATACAGCCGATTCTGCCAAGGTATAATCCCGTTGCGCCATGAAAAGACAACCTCCCAAGATGGCACAGTTTACTGCGATGAGGGGAAGGAAGATTCCCAATTGACCATACAAGGCAGGGGAGAACTTTTCAACGACCATCTCTACCAATTGCACGATACCTGCAATGATGGCGATAAACATGATGAATCGTAGAAAAGATAAATCAATGGTGGCCATGCTTGCTGAAATCCAAGTCAAAGCGCCCTCTTTCAAAACAAATTCATTCAAAATCCAATTGAAAGGAACGGTAACCCCCAATACGAAAACTACAGCCGCTCCAAGACCTACTGCAGTACTCACTTTTTTAGAAACAGCCAAAAACGAACACATTCCCATAAAGTAAGCGAAAATCATGTTGTCAATGAAAATCGACCGAATACCTAAACTAAATAATTCCATAGTGTTTTGTGTTTAGAATTAGTGTTCTGCATAACCTGTTTTGGTACGCTGTACCCAAACAATCAATCCCAAAATGATAAATGCTCCCACAGGGGTCACCATCAGTCCATTGGTGGCCAACTTGAAATCTGGCCCAAAAAGGCTAGATACATATTCAAATACTGGCACTCCAAATACGGAACCTGATCCCCAAAGCTCTCGGAAAAACGCCACGGTCAAAATGATCCAGGAATATCCTAGAGCAGATCCTAATCCATCCAGCATGGAATCGTAGGGCTTATTACCCATAGCAAATGCCTCCAATCTACCCATCACAATACAGTTGGTGATGATCAATCCGATAAACACGGAAAGTTCTTTGTACATGTCGTAAGCAAATGCTTTGAGGATTTCACTCACTATGGTTACCAAGGTGGCAACTACCGCCAATTGCACAATGATGCGGACCCTTGAAGGAATGGTATTTCTCATCAAGGAAATCGCAAAGTTGGACAAGGCTACCACAAAAATTACCGAAATGGCCATAACCAAGGTCGGCTGCATTTGCGTGGTAACTGCCAAGGCAGAACAAATTCCCAATACCTGTACAGTAACTGGGTTGTCATCAATGAGAGGATCCGTAATTAATTTCTTTCTCCTTTTGGAGAGTATAGGCTCTGCTGGCTTTGCTACCAAAGATTTTTCTATTGTTTCTGTGCTCATGACAAAATGATTGAAGTAAGGGTTATAGAACCGCTACCACTTTAGAAGTAGTTTTAGATTTGATATAGGCTTCGTAGCAACCCATGTAAGATTTTAGCATGTTATTTACTCCATTTCCAGTGATGGTTGCTCCAGACATTCCATCCACTTTATGGGCATCGGAGTCGTATTTCTTACCTTCTCCTTTTTGCATCATTACCGCTATCAAGGTACCAGATTCATCAAAAATCTTTTTTCCAACATAGCGAGCTTGAACCTTTCCTTCGGTAATTCTGGCGCCCAATCCTGGGGTCTCAGAAGCATGAGCCAAGGTAATTCCGGCGATCGTATTCAAGTCAGTTTCCAGGGCCACATATCCCCAAATGGCATCCCAAAGCCCTGCCCCATACATAGGGAAAATATAAGATTCAATTTGATCGGGCTTACCCTCTGCATGAAAAATGAAAACGGGATAAGATCTTTCTTCAGCTGTTTTTTTGTAATCTTTAGCTATCTCTACTTTTTCAGCAGTTATCCCTTCTTTAGTAATTTCCTTTCCAGAGATATCTACTACGGTAGAAGAAATACGAGCGGAATAAAAAGCATTCACTTGTTCAGGAGTCATGGCATCAATTTCCTCTGCAGAAATCACCGCCCCCAAGATTTGCTTTTTCTTATCTAAGGCGATTGATTCTTGTTGCCAAGGACCAAGTACTTGTGCCGATCCTGAAAGCAATAGCCCCAAGATGATGGTAAGCACTGCAGAATAGACGATAATGTAGGTGTTAGACTGTTGCACGTTGTAACCTCCTTTTTTTGTTAGCTTTTACTACATAATGATCAATCAACGGAGCCACGACATTCATAAAGAGCACCGCTAGCATAATTCCCTCAGGATAGGCTGGATTAGTCACACGAATAATCACTGTAAATACTCCAATGAGAATTCCATAAATCCACTTACCAAGCTCCGTTTGCGCTGCAGACACCGGATCTGTGGCCATAAATACCACACCAAAAGCCAAACCTCCCATCACCAAATGGTAGTGCGCTGGCATGGCCATAAATTGATTTACATCCAATCCATTTCCTGCGAATGCATTCATAACAAGACCCATGGCATATGCACCACCAAATCCTCCCACAATAATTTTCCAGCTGGCCACTCCTGTAGCCACTAGGATTACAGCACCAATCAAAGCCATCAGGGTGGATGTTTCTCCAATGGATCCAGGAATCCAGCCCATAAACATGCTCATGAAGCTATAATCAGCTCCCATAGCCGCATTGTGCTTGGACAAGGCATCTACCACAGGAGTCCCATCAATACTTGAATTGTAAGCGACGGCAAGGGCAGTGGCTCCAGAAAATCCGTCCACAGCAGGTTTATCTGCCAAAGAAGTCCATACCAAATCTCCTGAAATCTGTGCCGGATAAGCAAAATACAAGAAAGCTCTAGCGGTCATGGCAACATTGAGAATGTTCATCCCCGTTCCTCCAAAAACTTCCTTCCCTATCACCACTGCGAATATGGTAGCCAAGGCTACCTGCCACAGCGGAATGTAAGGAGGCATAACCAATGCAATTAACATTCCTGTAACCAAGTAACCTTCCGAAATGGGGTGGTTACGAATCACGCAAAAAGTAAATTCAGTTGCCAATCCAACCGCATATGAAACTATCAAAATAGGTAGAACAGACATGGCACCAAAAATGGCTTTGTCTAGAAAAGTACCTGTTTCTCCTGTAGCGATAAAATGCTGGTGTCCAATGTTTAAGATACCAAACAAAAGCGCAGGAATCATGGCAATCACTACCGTGATCATCACGCGCTTCAAATCTGTTGCGTCTTTTATTTGAGCTCCTTTTGACTTGGTAACCAAATCGGGAGCAAAAACAATAGTTCTATGGCCTTCATAAAGGGTATGGAATTTTTCCCATTTCGCTCCCTTTTGGAAGTTAGGCTTGATCCCATCGAAAAGTTTTTGTATTAACTTCATATGTCAACTATACATTAATAATTCAATTCCTTGACGTACCAATTGCTGTAGTTCATTTTTGGAAGGATCTACAAATTCACACAAGGCTACGTCTTCTTCAATCACCTCATACAATCCCAACTCCTCCATTTCATCAAAGTCCTCCGTGATGATGGCTTTAAACAAATAGGTGGGAAGAATATCCATAGGAAGGACTTTTTCAAATACCCCAGACACCACAAATGGTCTTTCTTCCCCATGGGTATTGGTATCTACCTTAAATTCGCCTCGGTTTAGGAAGGAAAACATGCCTATGGCTTTATGAAAGCTGAGTTTGGAAGCACTTGGCTTTAACCAACCTAAAAATTCTTCGTACTCCCCTTCGGGAATCACGGTCAATTGGCTGTGGTAAAATCCAAGGTATCCCTCAGCACCTACATTTTCTCCAGTAAGCACATTGCCTGAAATTACTCGAATATGGGCAGCCTGAGTATTGTCTTTCAGAAAAGGGGTCACTTGGGCTCCAGTATAAGTCTTTACATATCCTCTTTGGTTCAACTCAGAACCAGTCAAGGCGACCATTTTAGAGGCATCGTAAATCCCTTCAATTACATATTTCCCAATTTGTGCAACACCAAAAGGGGAAACAGTCCATGCAATTTCTCCCTTATTGATAGGATCTAAATGATGGATTTGTACCCCTACGTTTCCAGCCGGATGAGGACCAGAGAATTGATTGAGTTGTACCTGCTTTATTGAAGAGAAAAGCTCGGGGACTGCCTTGGATCCGTCCACATTCAAATGAACCTTCCCAGTAGTCAATTTTGCAAGGGCATCAATTCCCGCTTGAAAATATCTCTCTTCCCCTTGAAGTAGAAAGTTTACCTCTGCAGCTAAAGGATGTGAATCAAAAGCCGAAATAAATATGGCTTTGGGTACATCGGTAGGATTGGCTACAATCCCGTAAGGCCTCTGAATGATATGGGGCCATGTCCCTGAAGCAGCCAATTGGGCAACAATAGATTCTCTATTTTGAGAAAGATCTATGGGAGTTCCCTTTTCGTGGGTAATTTTTTTATCTGCAAGAATTTTTATTTCAAGCAATTTCCGCTTCTCCCCTCTCTTGATCTCTACTACTTCTCCGGACACAGGAGACGCATATAGGACTTGGTCCATGGCCTTGTCCAGTAAAAGAGGGGTTCCTGCCTTTACTGTATCGCCTTCGTTAACAAGTACTTTTGGACGCTGTATTCCAGGAAAATCTGCAGGTTTGAGAGCGAAGGTGGAGGACGAGGCTACTTGAAGTAGTTCCAAAGGGGCCTTGCCTGCTAAGTTCAGATCAAAACCCTTTTTTAGCTTCACTATTATTGACATAGGTGTGATTTACAATGAGCCTTTAAAAACGGCACAAATCTAAGAAAAAACCTTACTTAAAGCAGGAGTTTTTATTTTAATTCTTCTCTCTTTTTAAATAAAATTTTTATCCCCGGAGAGCAGCTAAAAATTTAGTCTTGAAGCTCTTCAATTTCTAATCCTAAGACATAAGATTGTACCTGCTCCATCAGCCACATAGGTGTAGATGTAGCGCCACAAATACCTACTTTATCAGCCTTTTGAAACCAATCTTGCTCCACCTCTAGTTCATTTTCTATGAAGTAACTTCTAGGATTTTCAGCCAGACATACCTGATAAAGCGCTTTTCCGTTGGAACTTTTCTTTCCAGACACAAAAAGGATCACGTCATTTTCCTGAGCAAATCGCTGCAATTGGGGTTCGCGATTTGACACTTGTCTGCATATAGAATCGTTGGAATTGAAATCCAACTCATTCAATTCCCCTTTCGCCTCTTTTATTCTTTTTTCAATTTTTTCAGAAAGTGCATAAAATCCTTTCGTGCTCTTGGTGGTTTGGCTGAAAAGGGTCACGGGGCGCTGGTAATCAATCTTTTCTAAATCTGCATCTTCCATTACCACAATGGCCTTTTCCAAGGTTTGTCCAGTTAAGCCAATAACTTCTGCATGACCCTTTTTTCCATAAATAACAATTTGCCCATTTTCTCTTTCCATTTTATCAAAGGCATTTTTGACTCGATGCTGAAGCTTCAACACCACGGGACAGGAAGCATCGATCAATTCAATGTTATTTTCAATGGCTAGTTTGTAAGTCTCTGGAGGTTCCCCATGAGCTCGAATCAGGACTTTACAGTTGCTCAGTTCTTGAAGTTGTTCTCTATCAATAACTACAAGTCCTTTTTCCCGCAACCGCTTTACCTCCATGTCATTGTGCACGATATCTCCCAGGCAATACAGGGTATCCTGATTTTCCATCTCATCCTCTGCCATCTTGATGGCAAATTCTACTCCAAAACAATAGCCTGAATTTTTATCTATAGTAATCTGCATGGGGAATTAATTAAACATTACTTTTTGAGCATGTGCAATAATCTTGCCGACTTGTTGTTCAAAAGAAAGGGAAGTAGTATCTATTTCTATGGCATCGGCAACCTTTATTAGAGGACTTTCTACACGAGAAGAATCCATTAGGTCACGCTCAACCAAATTTAACTTGATTTCCTCCACATTCACCTCTTCTCCTTTTTGTCGTAATTCTAGCTGCCGTCTATTCGCACGAGTGTCTACATCGGCAGTCATAAATATTTTTAAGGCCGCATCTGGGAAAACTACAGAAGCAATATCTCTACCGTCCATAACGACCCCCTTATTTTTCCCCAATTCTTGTTGCTGGGCAACCATCGCCTGTCGGATCTCTTTGATACGGGCTACTTCACTTACACGTTCAGAAACGCGCATGGTTCTAATTTCTTCCTCTACATTTTTGCCGTTGAGGAAAGTTTCTTGACGCAAGGTGCTAGGGTTGGTTTGAAAAGTAATCTCTAAGGTGCTCAAGCCTTTGGCCACATCCTTGGGATTGCTCAAGGAAAGTCCTTCATTCAAAAAATGTAAGGCTGCAGCTCGGTACATGGCTCCCGAATCAATATAGATGTATCCCAATTGTCTGGCTACTTCCTTTGCCGTCGAGCTTTTTCCACATCCCGAATACCCATCAATGGCGATGACAATTTTATTCATCAAAATCCTATCTTGATTTCCTGCCTTAATTGGAGCAAATATAGTAGTTTTAACGGTTATCAAATGGAAAGGATGTACTTCCTTTAGGAATTCTTTTTCTGGCCGATTATTCCCTAATTAGTTTAAAATGAACCTCCAAGCCAATTTTATCGATCTGCAGCAGAGACGAATTTATCCCATTGAATTGGAAGTATCTCAGCAAAAGATTGTACGTATTCGAGAGATAGTCTCAGGGGAGGATCTTCCCTTTCTGCTCCCAGGCTTTATCGATGCTCATGTGCATGTGGAATCCTCCATGCTGGTTCCCTCGGAATTTGCTCGCTTGGCTGTGGTACATGGTACGGTAGCTTCCGTATCGGATCCCCACGAGATTGCCAATGTATGCGGGATGGATGGCATAGACTACATGATAGCAAATGGAAAGCAGGTACCCTTTCATTTTTATTTTGGAGCGCCCTCTTGCGTACCTGCAACATCCTTCGAGACAGCTGGGGCAGAGATTTCCACTGCAGAAATTGAGGAACTTATGGCTAGACCTGATATTTGGTACCTAGCAGAAATGATGAATTGGCCCGGTACTGTGCAGCGAGACCCTGTAGTTATGGCTAAAATTCAGGCCTCTTTGCGGCATGGAAAACCTGTAGATGGTCATGCCCCAGGGCTGAGAGGGGAGCTGGCCGAAAAATACGCTATCGCAGGCCCCAGTACCGATCACGAATGCTTTACCTACGAAGAGGCTTTAGAGAAAATCAAGTTAGGAATGAAAATTGCAATTCGGGAAGGCTCGGCTGCCAAAAACTTCGACGCCTTAATCGACCTGATCGATAGCTACCCCGAGATGATTTTCTTTTGCTCGGACGACAAGCATCCTGATAGCCTTGCCCTAGGCCACATCAACGAACTCGTGGCTAGGGCCATAGCCTTGGGCAAAAACCTGTATGATGTCCTTCGAGCAGCCTGCATCAATCCCATTCTTCATTATTCTTTGCCCCTAGGACAAGTGCGGGAAGGGGACAGCGCAGATTTTATTTTGATAAAAGACTTAGAAAATTTTGAAGTCCTCGCTACCTACATCCAAGGTCAAAAGGTAGCAGAAAATAGAAAAAGCCTCATTCCAAGCATCAAAAATGAAGTCATCAATTGTTTTTCCACTACCCTTAAAAAGCCAACGGATTTTCAACTTCCTGCGAAAGGGACCAAAGTGCGTGTCATAGAGGCAATAGATGGACAGTTGATCACCCCAGCACTTAGCGCAAAGATACTTGTGGAACAAGGAATCGCCCTGCCTGACATAGAACAGGATATTCTCAAAATCACCGTAGTCAATCGGTACCAAGAGGCTCCAGCAGCAGTCGCATTTGTAAAAAACTTTGGCTTGAAGCGTGGAGCCATTGCCTCCTCGGTAGGCCATGATTCCCATAATATTCTTGCTGTAGGCGTAGACGACGAATCCCTCTGTACCGCGATCAACTTGGTGATCCAGGCAAAAGGTGGAATAGCTGCAGTATGTGGAACACAGAAAGAGGTGCTCCCGCTTCCTGTGGGAGGTATCATGAGTGTAGAGGACGGATACCAAGTAGCGGAGGCCTACACCCGATTGGACCAACTGGCCAAATCCATGGGCTCCCAATTACAATCTCCCTACATGACCTTAAGTTTTATGGCATTGTTGGTGATTCCAAATCTAAAACTTAGCGATAAAGGTCTTTTTGATGGGGAAAAATTTACGTTTACGGAAGTTTTTATCTAATTCTTTAAATCTTAAATCACCTAAAAAATAAGATTTGTAACCCAAGGTAAATTGTAGAGAAGAACTGTTTTGAACAATTTAAAAATGGAAAGCTCCTGCTTATAAAGCAATTCAGGAATAATCCCCTCGAATCATTGAATGAATTAGAAAAAAAACTGTAGTTGCCCTATTTCTAGTTTAACTCCGAGGTAAAATGAAATTCGATTTCTGGATAATTGTCTTGAACCATTTGTAACCAAGATTTGGATTCGGCCATAAAGACCAATTTTTCGTCTTTGTCTCTAGCGATGTAACGGTTTTTTGAGCGGACAAACTCATCCAATTGCTTCTTATCCTTGCATGAAATCCAACAGGCCTTGTACAAATTCATGGGGTGGAATTCCACGGTGGCATTGTATTCATTTTTCAGCCTAAACTGAATAACTTCAAACTGAAGTTGACCTACCGTGCCCACCACTTTCCTTGCTCCCATATCAAAGGTAAACAACTGGGCCACCCCTTCTTCCATAAGTTGCCTGAGTCCTTTTTCCAATTGCTTGGTTTTCATGGCGTCCTTATTGACCACTTCCCTAAAAATCTCAGGGGAAAAACTTGGGATCCCTGTAAATACCATGTTTTCTCCCTCTGTCAGGGTGTCTCCAATTTTTAAATTTCCGGTATCGTAAAGACCCACAATATCTCCAGGAAAAGCCTCATCTATAATTTCTTTATCCTGAGCCATAAATTGGGTCACATTGGAAAAACGCAAGGGTTTTGGCCCTCGCACGTGGTGGTAGGGTCTATTCCGTTCAAACTTCCCCGAACAAATTCTTAAAAATGCAATTCGATTGCGGTGGTTAGGATCCATGTTGGCATGGATTTTAAAAATAAAACCAGAAAACTTGGCTTCAGAAGGACTCACCTCCCGCACATCTGTCTCCCTACTTTGAGGGATAGGAGCAATTTGAATGAAGGTGTCCAACATTTCATTCACCCCAAAGTTGTTCACAGCAGACCCAAAAAATACAGGTGCCACCTTGCCATCCAAATAATCAGTTACTTCAAATTCGGGATAAACACCTTCTATCAATTCCACATCTTCACGCAGCTGTTGGGCATTGCTTGGACCAATTAAGGTATCCAAGCGAGCGTCTCCCAAATCCTCAAATACTTGTCTATCGTCACTAAGCTTGCGTTGGGAAGGAGTAAAAAGATTTAATTTTTTTTCAAAGAGATTATACACGCCTTTAAAGCCTTTTCCCATGCCAATAGGCCAAGAAAGGGGGCGAACCTTGATATTTAGTTTGGATTCGACTTCGTCAAGAAGATCGTAAGGATCTCGGCCCTCTCGATCTAATTTATTGATAAAACAAATGACAGGGGTGTTTCGCATCCTACAGACCTCCATGAGTTTTTCGGTTTGAATTTCTACCCCTTTGACACAATCGATCACCATGATGACCGAATCGACCGCAGTGAGAGTTCGGTAGGTATCTTCAGCAAAATCCTGGTGGCCAGGTGTATCTAAAAGATTTATTTTAACCTGCTTGTATTCAAACCCCATGACAGAAGTAGCCACAGAAATCCCACGCTGCTTTTCAATTTCCATCCAATCCGACTTGGTCGCAGTATCGATCTTGTTGGATTTGACAGCGCCCGCAGTTTGTATAGCCCCCCCAAAGAGAAGTAATTTTTCGGTGAGGGTAGTCTTCCCTGCATCCGGGTGGGCGATGATTGCAAAGGTTCTGCGTTTGTTGATTTCTGAAGGCAAACTCATGGGTTGTAAAAATCTGGGTACAAAGGTAGGTAAATTTGCCCGACTCCTTGATTATCTCTCCAAAATACCCCCTTGCGGTCTTTCTAGCTCTTGCTTAAAAATGCTTAGGTAGGTATTATGAGGCAAAGGGGATTTGTTTAATTAGGTAGGCTATTCTCCTTCCCTTAGGCCCTCGGTAACAAACCTAGACCCTTCTTCGAGGGTTCCTAACAATAAAATTCGAAAAGTGCTTCCTTTTCCTAATTCAGATTGTTTGACAAAAATCTTTCCGCCATGATACCCTTCTATGATGCGTTTGGCCAAGGTCAATCCCAAACCCCAACCGCGCTTTCTAGAGGAAAATCCGGGAGTAAATACTTTTTTAAAATTCTTTTTCTCTATACCTATCCCCGAGTCCTTGATATCCAAAATGACAAACTTGTCGCTATCCTGTTGCAGGGTAAGACTAATCACTCCTTTTCCCTTCATCGCATCCACAGCATTCTTGCAAACATTTTCAATGACCCATTCGAACAAGGGCTTATTCATCAGGGCCATCAAGTCTTTAGAGTCGGCATGTATTTCCCATTCCACCTTGGTGGAAATTCTTGGCCTAAGGTAAGAGATCGCCTCTTCTACCACCTGATAGACATTTTCTGCCTGGATAACTGGAGTACTACCTATACTACTAAATCGCTCGGTGACCATACGAAGCTTGACCACATCCTTGTCCATCTCCTGTATGATTTCCTTGTTTTCATCCCATACGGGAGAATTACGCAGGTAATCTATCCATGCCATCAAGGAAGTGATGGGAGTCCCCAGTTGGTGGGCTGTTTCTTTAGTCAATCCTGCCCACACCCGATTTTGCTCAGCGATTTTGCTTTGATTAAAAACTGCATAGGCTAGTCCTCCAAACAGAAGGATCACCCCCAACTGAATGTATGGGTAATAGCGGAGATTTGTCAATAGCTCAGAATTGCGGTAATACACCCGTATATCAGATTCTTCCAGCAAGATAGGTTCGTATTCCTCTTGCATCTCCGCCAATTCTCTTTCCAAGGTTTTGGTGGAATCTTGCGCAGAAGCATTTTTTCTGAAATTGATATTTCGAAACTCAATGGGTGTTCCTTCCGCATCCACCATGATGATGGGAAAGGAATAATTTTGTTGAATTATCTCCTGATTAATAAAGGTGAGGTTTTCCGAAGTAGTAGCAGCATATTCTAATGCAGAGGAAAACAATTCGATCTGCCTACCTTCCCGCTGCTTCAATTCCTCTACCAAACGATTGGTATACCAAATTGATCCCAATCCCAAACTCAAAGACACTAAAAAAACCAGCCACTTGACTTGTTTTTTGTTTTGGTATACATCGATACTTGCCAGATCTTGAAATCTGTTTTTCATCACATGCAGGTTGGGGTACAGCAATAACTACCGTTCTACAAAAATAGTATAGTTAAAGATGGGAAAAACTGAAGTCTTCTCCCTCATGGATGGGAAAAAATGTATTCGTAAGGACGCTCCTTTCTATTGAATCACTTATCCGCTTTCTAGACTGCTATTTGGATCGTATCCATTTCCACAAAAGTTTGTAGGAAGGTTTCGTACCATGACTTAAAATACCAATGCGGTAAATTTTCGCTGCCACCTGCGTAGTAAATAAAAATCCTACAGCAAGGAGGCCTAGTGAAAGGGCCAGTTCCCAAAAAGGTACCCCATAACTAATCCTTCCCATCATGGCAATAGGAGAGGTAAAAGGGATAATTGAGAGCCAAAACGATGTGGTGCTATTGGGATCTTGTAATACAAATACAAACAAACCCAAATACGCTACAATCAAAGGTATGGTGATGGGAAACATAAATTGTTGCGCATCAGAAGGACTATCCACTGCAGCTCCTACTGCAGCAAATAAGGCTCCATAAAGCAAGTAGCCGCCGAGAAAATATAGAATAAACGACACTATCAAGGACACAAAATCAATTCCATGAATCACCTGTAGCATAGATGTAAGATCTCCTTGATTCTGGGCCATAGCCATGGCCTCGGGGTTTGCCATTTCTAGAGCCTGTTGTTGCGGCATTTGCATCCCCAAAAAGCTCAGCACAAAGGAGGAAAGTACAAAGATTAAAATCACCCAAATCAAAAATTGGGTTAGGCCCACCGCGCCTATACCGACAATTTTCCCCATCATCAATTGAAATGGCTTCAAGGAAGAAACCAAGATTTCAACAATGCGGGAGGACTTTTCCTCGATGACCCCCTGCATGATTTGATTTCCGTAAAGAAATATAAATAGGTAGATCAGAATCCCAGATAGAAATCCAAGCCCATAATTGACACTTGCATCGGTGAGCACCTCTTCTCCTGAATCTTGCAGAGTCAAGGACTGTATGGATACCTCTGTTTTTATTTCTTGAAGAATCTCAGGGTCAATCCCTTCATTAAATAAGCGTTGATTCTCAATTTTTCTTTTCAAGGCTGATTCTAGATAACCAATCAAGGAAATGCTTGGGTTTTCAAGTCCATAAAACTGAATTCCCTGAGGGTCTTTCAAATCCAGAGAAGGCAGGTACAGGACCCCGTACCGCTTTTCCTCCTTTACCCAAGTCTTGGCTTCTTCCACACTTTTTGCTGAGGAGCTAAAGGCATATTGCTCGGAGCTTTCCATGAAAAATAAACCTGTCTCGTCTACCACCTCGATGACCCGGAGCTCTTGATTTTTCATTTCTTCTGCAGCAATCCAAACAAAAACACCCATAATCGCCGGAAAAATCAAAGGTGTCAATAGGGTGGCGATTAGAAAGGATTTCTTTTTCACCCGAGAAAGGTATTCTCTCTGTATGACTAAAAACACCTTATTCATGGGAGTTGGCTTTTACCTGTTGGATAAATAGTTGTTCCATACTTGGGACTTGTTCTTGGAAACTAAGCACTTCCCCAAAGTGCATCAATTCGGTCAACAATTGATTCGGGCTTTGACCACCCATGGGAATAGACAAGCGAAGTTGTCCTTGCCTAGATTCCTCCACAGTCCAGATAGAAGGCAATTCTTTAGACACCTTGTTTAGCACAACTTGTGCTCGATCAGATCTAAATTGTGATTTTATCTCGCTGATGGTGCCATCTAAAATCTTGTTGGACTTATGGATCATCGCCACGTGATCACAAAGGAGTTCTACAGATTCCATGCGGTGAGTGCTCAGGAGGATGGTGGTTCCTTGCGCTTTCAGCTCAAGGATTTCATTTTTCACCAATTCTGCATTGACTGGATCAAATCCTGAAAAGGGTTCATCCAAAATCAACAGGCTTGGGCCATGGATTACCGTAGCTATAAATTGAACCTTCTGTGCCATTCCTTTGGAGAGGTCCTCTATCTTTTTTGATTTCCAAGAGGATATATCCATTTTTTCAAGCCAATAGGACACCCTCCGTTTGGATTCTTGTGCATCCAATCCCTTGATTCTAGAGAAATAAATCAATTGGTCGGCGACACTCATTTTTTTGTACAATCCCCTTTCCTCTGGCAAATAGCCAATTTTCCGAATCGTCTCAGCAGAAAGAGGCTTGTCCTCTAAGACCACCGTACCACTATCCTGCTCAATGATCTGATTGATGATCCGAATGAGGGTAGTTTTTCCAGCACCATTGGGACCCAAAATTCCAAAAATAACTCCCGCAGGGACTTCAAGATCTATGAGATTCAGGGCCACATGGGCGCCATAGGATTTGGAAAGCTGATTTATTCGGAGCATAACTTATTCTACTGTTACGGCGCCAACCCCCACATCCAGCACAAAATCTAATAAGGCGGGATGATTGGCAACATATCCCTTGGATACAAAGATATCTTCTCCCACTGCCCTGAGGTAATCTGGAAGAACCGTTCTACACAAGGGAGTTGTTTTGAGTTGGATTCTCATGGGGGTAGATTCTGGAGGCAATTTTAAGTACAGGCTACCTCCTGCTACGGCAGCCAGAATTTGTGATTTGACTGGAGCACCCTCACTGAAATTTAAACTGATTTCTCCATAATTGACTTCAATAATTACCTTTTTGGATTGCAAAAAGTTAGCCTGCTGCAGGTCTACTTTTCCCATATTTAAAGTCACCAAAAGGGTATCCATAGCTACCTGATTTGTTCTAAGGGCACCGTAATGGATGGAAATATCTGCACTTGCACTTTTCACCTTCATTTTGGAAATAGAAAGTTGGGAAAGATCAAAATCTGCATTACCCATGCCTAGGTTAAAATCAAGCAAATAGGAATAATCATCTGCCAATTGAATATCCCATGTATGATTTTCTTCGTTCTCAGATAAAAATAGCTTGGAGGCAATGGTTCTCCCCAGATTATCGGTCTCGATATTTTTATGTACCAAGGTCGCATCCACTACATCTTTAGCGATACTCGACCTAAACTCTGGGAGAATCGTGGATTTGAGTAGATGTCCATGGATATAAACGGGTGCGGGCGAGGTACTTCCCTTAACTTTGGTTAGGCTATTGTAGGAAGAAAAATGCAAGGCAACCCGTTCTACCTCTGGAGATTCACTGATTTTATATTCTTTGACAAATTGTGCATGGGCTAGGATTCCAGTCCAGGCAGTCAACATCAATAAACAGCACAATTTGTGTAACATAGAGGATGGTTACGGGGCAAGAAAAAAAAGGTTTCTAAAAATAGAAAAAAAGCCAGAATTGATTCTGGCTTTTGCTTTTTAAAAAAATTCCTTCATCCTGTCAAAGAAGGATTTTTCTTGCTTTCCTGGGTCAGGCTTAAAATTTTCCGAATGCTTCAATCCTTCCAAAATGTTTTTTTCTTCTTTAGATAAAGTAGTTGGAGTCCATACATTGACCATGATCAATTGATCTCCACGACCGTATCCGTTGATATCTTTGATGCCCTTGCCCTTGAGCCGAAGCATTTTTCCACTTTGTGTCCCTGGATCAATTTTTATCTTCACCTTGCCATCTAGGGTAGGAACTTCCACAGCGTCTCCCAAGGCAGCTTCTATAAAAGAGATGTGTAAATCATAAATTACATTATTACCTTCTCGCTGGAATACTTCGTCTTCCCCCTCTTCAATAACGATCAACAGATCCCCCGGAATCCCTCCAGGTATTTCATTTCCTTTTCCTGACATGCTCAACTGCATGCCCTCTCCTACACCTCCTGGGATGGTGATGGAAATTACCTCCTCTTTATTTAGTAATCCTCTTGCATCCGCCTCATCCGGTCTTTTATCTACCAATTGCCCAGAGCCTCCACAGAAATTACAGGTACTTGCCGAAACCATCTGACCCAACATGGTATTGACTACCTTTTTTACTTGGCCACTACCTTGGCAGGAAGTACAGGTTTTGAAAGTGACTCCAGGGGCAACTACTTGCCTTTTCACTTTGATTTTCTTTTCCACCCCATTGGCAATCTCACTCAAATTGAGTTTGATCTTTACCCGAAGATTAGTTCCCTTTTTGGTACGCCGACCCCCACCGCCACCAAAAAATGATCCGAATCCTCCCCCTCCAAAAATATCTCCGAATTGGGAAAAAATATCCTCCATATTCATTCCTCCCCCTCCAAATCCTCCACTGCCTCCTAGGCCTTGGTGACCAAATTGATCGTAGCGGGATTTTTTATCTGGATTGCTGAGCACCTCATAGGCCTCTGCAGCTTCCTTAAACTTTTCCTCTGCTTCAGGATTGTTTGGATTTTTGTCAGGATGGTACTGAATCGCCAGTTTGCGATAGGCCTTTTTGATGTCCTCAGCGCTAGCCGATTTAGAAACTCCAAGTACCTCGTAATAATCTCTTTTTGCCATATTCTATTATGCTCCGGTAACTACCTTGGCGAAACGAACGACTTTATCTCCCAACATATACCCTTTTTCCACCACATCAATTACCGACCCCTTCATTTCCTCTGAGGGGGCTGGAATCTGAGTTATAGCTTCCTGGGTATCTGGGTTAAATGGATTTCCAATCAGGTTTTCCATGGATTTGAGTCCTTGGGATTCAAGAATTTTAATCAACTTGTGAAAGATAAGTTGATTTCCTTCTCGAATTTTTTGTGCATCTACTTCTTGTTCCGCTGCTTTAAAAGCCCTTTCAAAATCATCCACCACAGGAATAAGCTCTTTCAATACTTCCTCCGAGGCGGACTTGATTAAATCTATTCGTTCTTTGGCAGTCCTTTTTCTGAAATTTTCAAAATCGGAATACAGCCTCAGGTATTTTTCTTTCAATTCTGCTACTTCAGCCACCCATTTTTCCTCCTGGGATAATAGCTCTTCTTGGCTTGATTCCCCTTCTTTAGAAAGGAGCTCTTCGGATGGGTTCAACTCTTGAGTTGCTTCAGTTTCTTGTTTTTCTTGATGAGAATCTTCCATGGGTATTTTAATCTTAGTTGGCTTCAAAGGCTTCATCAAGGAGTCTGCCAGAGAAAATTTGCTGACAAAGTGACACGATTAAGAATGAATTGCCTGCCAGATTAAATCTTTTAGTTGAGTTAAATGGTATTGACTTCGAGAGGAGATAAATACGTAGGGCAAATCTTTGGGTAGTTCTTTTTCCATTTGTCCCATCAACTCCTCATCTAGCATGTCTGATTTAGAAATAGCCAATAGTCGCTTCTTATCTAATAATTCTGGATTATATTTTTGAAGTTCCCCTAGCAAAATTTGATATTCTTTTTTGATGTCTTTGGCATCGGCGGGAATCAAAAACAATAAAATGGAATTGCGTTCGATATGTCTTAAAAATCGAATCCCTAGCCCTTTTCCTTCTGCTGCTCCTTCTATAATTCCTGGAATATCTGCCATAACAAAGGACCTGTCCTCTCGGTAGCCCACTACCCCAAGATTGGGCACTAAGGTAGTAAAAGGATAATCTCCAATTTCTGGTTTTGCTGCTGAAAGGGCCGATAGCAAGGTGGATTTACCTGCATTAGGAAATCCTACCAAACCTACATCGGCGAGTAATTTCAATTCGATTATGATCCATTCTTCTATCCCCTCTTCCCCGGGCTGAGCAAAATGGGGGGCTTGATTGGTGGCTGTTTTGAAGTGATCATTCCCCAATCCTCCTCTTCCCCCTGAGGTCAGGATTACTTCTTGTCCATCCTGGGTAATTTCAAATCTCTTTTCTCCAGTCTCAGCATCTTTAGCCACCGTGCCTAGGGGCACCTCCAAGATCACATCTTTTCCATCTGCACCTTTTCGTCTTCCTCCCTCGCCCCCTTTTCCCGGTTCAGCAATGACGTGTTTTTTGTACTTCAAATGGAGTAAGGTCCACATCTGAGCGCTTCCTCTGAGAATTACGTGTCCTCCACGGCCTCCATCTCCCCCATCAGGACCTCCCTTAGGGACGTGCTTTTCCCTTCGAAAATGCACTGAACCCGCTCCACCAGCGCCAGAGCGCGAACAAAATTTCACGTAATCGATAAAATTGGACTCAGCCATGGAAGAGAAAGAAAAAAGGCTAAGCCCTAGAGCCTAGCCAAGTCTTGGAATTGCAAATTTAAGAAAAGCTGTGATTTACAAACTATCAATAATGGAGGAGATTTGTGTAAAAATCTCGTCTATTTTTCCCACTCCATTGATTTGATGAAGTTTGCCTTGATTCTTATAATAGTTGGCCACGGGCAAAGTTTCGTCTACATACACCTGTATGCGGGTTTTAACTTTTTCCTCATCCTGGTCATCACTTCGGCCTGAAGTTTTTCCCCTCTCTTTAATTCTTTCTTTGAGAATTTCTTGAGGCACTTCCAAAGCCACCATCCCAGAAATGTGCATGTCGTGCTCTTGAAGCATGGCATCCAGGGCTTCTGCTTGGGCAGTGGTTCTTGGAAAACCATCAAAAATAAAGCCTTTGCTATGCGTAGTACTCGAAATTTTATGCTCAACCATTTTGATTACCACTTCGTCTGGAACCAAGTGTCCCTGGTCCATATACTTTTTAGCAAGTAGGCCCAGCTCTGTTCCTTCACCCAAGTGCTTACGAAATAAATCTCCCGTAGAAAGGTGAGTCAAGTCGTAGGCTGCGATGATTTTTTCACTTTGAGTACCTTTTCCAGCTCCAGGAGGGCCGAAGAGAACAATATTTAGCATGTATACCTAAATTTAAAGGGTGCTTATCTGATAGATGTCGGGGAAATTTCTGCCTAAACCGTCGTAGTCCAATCCAAATCCGACGACAAATTTATTCGGAATTTCAAAACCCACATAATCCAAGGCATAATTATGCAAAAAGGCCTCTTTTTTGAAAAGTAAAGTGGCAATGGCCAAACGCTTGGGCTTTTGCTCTGCAAGGAATTGAGTCAAAAAAGCCATGCTGGTGCCGGTGTCCACGATATCTTCTACGATTATTACATTTTTTCCTTCCATAGATTGTCCAATCCCAAATACCGTTTCAATCTTGCCTGTAGATTGAGTGCCTTGATAAGAAGAAATGCGCAAAAATTCACAGGTCAGGGGGATATGAATGGCTCTGACTAGATCTGCCATAACCATAAAGGATCCATTCAGCACCCCAAGCAATACCACTTCTTGTCCAGCAAAATCAGTATCAATTTGAGTGCCTAGGGCTTGAATTCTCGTCTGGATTTGAGCGGCAGTCAAATAGGTTTCAAATACTTTATCTTTCAATTGAATTTTTTTCATGGTAAGACTTACAAGTGGTGGAGCAAATAACGGTACATAGCAACCATGGATGCTAGATCTTGTAAAGAAACTTTTTCGTTAGGAGTATGCACATGATCCTCTGCTGCCCCTATAAAACACCAATCCAAGGCATAGGGGGAAAACTGTACTTCCCTGCCATCGCTACCTCCATACGATTCCACCTCTACTTGAAAGGGGATACCGCTCTTTTCGGCTAAATGAAGTAGTTTATCTAAGAATTTTTTTCGCGGAATAAATTTGTCTCGCAAGGAAATTACTACTCCCTGATGGTGCTGAATTCCGTCAGTGATCCATGTTATGTCTGAAATCAATGCTTGCTTCACGGGATACGTCTCTTGGATAAACTTCAGTAAAAAAGGCATACTGCCTCCTCCATGCTCTTCGTAGGTGGAAAATACTACCCACCCATCTTCTAGGGTTTCGCAGAGTTGCAAAGCTGCATAAATCCCCAATCGGTTGTCTAAGTAGGCAGCTTGGATAAACCCCTCAGTCGTCCTCACCTGTTGAGCAAAGGATAAACGTGTCCCTCGATCTATTTTTCTAGGAAAATCATGTTCCATGGATTCCTCCTGCCCTTGCAGTTTGCATGAAATCTCTCCCATAGCATCTTGGCCAACCAATTGTGTCCCTGGAATAAAGTCAGGTCCTCCCACAGGAATCAATTGATTGGCATACCTGACCATGTACCCAACGGTGTCTATGTGAGCGAATACAGCAGTTCTTGGGA
>VGMU01000024.1 GCA_016866385.1 Bacteroidota bacterium | reverse complement strand
TGTTTTCAAACCAGCGAAGGTTTAAGATTCATCTTCTTCAATTAGACCTTCGAGGTCTTGGAGACCTCAAAGGTCGGACAACCTTTGCTGTTTTTTTTAACAGCGAAGGTTTAAGGATACATCCCCTACATTTAGACCTTCGAGGTCTTGGAGACCTCAAAGGTCTAAATCAAATAAACTCCAGTAGCGTTTCCAACTTCATGCCTCGGCTTCCCTTGATCAGGATCAGGTAGTCTTCTAATTTGCTGTCTTTCAGCCAGTTGCGGAAAGAAAAAGGGTCTGGAAAATACAAGGCCGACGGGGCGGTTTCCAAGGCCGATACGATCAATTTTCCAGTAAAGCAGACCTTGTCAAAGGCAAATTCACTGACCAGCTCGCCCAACTTGCGGTGCTCCTCCGCTGCATAGTCTCCCAACTCAAACATGTCTCCTAGGATGACCATTTTGTGTTTTTTTCCGGTCATCTTACCAAAGGTGCGGATGGCTACCTCCATGCTGGAGGGGTTGGCATTGTAAGCATCCAGTACAATCACATTGCTACGCTTTTCTACGAGCTGGGAACGCATGTTTTCTGGGGTGTATTCCAAGATTCCACGAACGGCATCTTCCATCGCTACGCCAAAGTAGGTGCCAATAGTCAGTGCATTGGCAATATTTCCAAAGTTATAGGCACCAACCAAGGAGCTGACCTGGATTCCCGCTACGCCAGGAACAGAAAAGGCAACAAAAGGATCAGCGCCATGAAATTGCACCTCGCAGAAATCCCCAGGCGAAGGATACAGCACTGGGCGTTCAAATCGAGCAATCAGCGGTGCCAAATTCGGGTCTTGGGAATTGATAAATACGGTTCCGTGATGAGTTTTTAGGAATTGGAATAGTTCTGTTTTAGTTTTTAAAACCCCCGCAGGGCCTCCCATGCCTTCCAAGTGTGCCTTTCCAATGTTGGTGATAAATCCGTGCGTAGGTTCTGCAATGCCGCAAAGTTCTTCAATATCTCCTTGTTTATTGGCCCCCATCTCGATGATGCCGATTTGATGCGCTGCAGTCAGGCGAAGTAGGGTCAAGGGTACGCCGATGTGGTTGTTCAAGTTACCTTGGGTCGCAAGGGTGTTGAATTTTTGCTTTAGGACGCTAAACAACAACTCTTTGGACGTGGTCTTGCCATTGGATCCGGTCAAGCCAATGATGGGAATGGTAAACTTTCTCCGATGGTAAGTTGCCAGTTGTTGTAAAGCACTCAAGGCATCTTCACATAAAAAATACCTTGCATCTCCTGGGACTGCATGTTGTTCTTCATCTATCACCACTGCCGAAGCACCCATCTCCAAGGCCTTGGAGGCAAACTCGTTTGCATTGAAATTTGGTCCTTTTAAGGCAAAAAAGAGGTTCCCTAGATCAATTTTTCTAGTGTCGGTACTTACTCCTGAGCTTTTTAGAAATAGGGAATAAAGAAGATCCAGATTCATTTTTGGAAATTTTGTTACAAAATAACGCATTCAACCCATCTTTGTAGGACGCCATCCCTATTATTTTAGGCGGTGTTCATTCCTTTAATGAATAAACTTCATCCTTTTTTTGATCAAATTGATTTTTATGCCAAGGTTGTCAATGCAAGAGGATGAATTTGATGTTTCACAATTCTTATATTGGCTTGCCAACATAAATCAAATCCGCTAGTTTAGGAATTCAATTACCTCCCCATGAAATCCATTCTCTTTTCGCTTTTTTTAGGCTCCCTACTTTGGAGCTGCCATGCGGGTCCGGAGCCTGCCGATCAGGTGTTTATCAATGGAATCGTTTACACGGTAGACGAAGCCAACCCGAAAGTAGAGGCCGTGGCGGTGAAAGATGGGTTAATCCTAGCCTTGGGGACAACCTCTGAGATACAGGCCTATGTTGGTACCGCTACCGAGGTTATTGACTTGCAGGGCAAGACGATGACGCCAGGGTTTATCGAATCCCATGCCCATTTGATGGGGATTGGTTACAACAAATTAGAAATCGATTTGATGGGGATTCAGACCTACGAAGAGCTTATCGAAAAAGTAGCAGAAGCCGCAGCGGTAGCCAAGCCTGGGGATTGGATTACGGGCAGGGGATGGCACCAAGACAAGTGGCTCAAGATGCCTGAAAAAACGATCAAGGGTTTTCAAACCCACGAAGCCCTAAGTGCGGTAAGTCCCAATAACCCCGTATACCTTGCTCATGCCTCTGGACATGCCTCTTTTGTCAATCAAAAAGCCATGGAGCTGGCTGGCATCACTCCTTTGCGCAGCGAAACGCCCACCCAAGAAGTAGAGGGAGGAGAAGTGTTGAGAGACGAGCTGGGCAATCCTACAGGGGTGTTGGTAGAGCGTGCATCCATCCTAGTGAGCAAGTTGATCCCTGAAACTACCCCAGAAAAAAATGAAGAGGCATTGACCTTGGCCTTGAAAGAATTGGCTGAAAAGGGAATTACTTCCTTCCACGATGCAGGTTCAGGCCAGGAGGTCATTGACTTGGTGCAAAAATTTCAAAAAGAGGGTAAACTGACCGCCCGCATGTATATCATGCTGACGGGCAGACAGCCCGACTTGTTGGAAGCCTGGTATAAAAAAGGGCCTATGATAGATCCCAATCACTGGGTAACGGTACGCTCCATCAAACTCAATTGCGATGGGGCTTTGGGCCCTTGGGGGGCTTGGTTGCTAGAGGATTACTCAGACAAGCCTGGCCACCGGGGGCACGAGACCTTGCCCATGTCGGTGGTTAGCGAGGTGTCGGAAAAGGCCTTACCATTGGGATTTCAAGTGTGTTCTCACGCCATCGGGGACCGTGCCAATCAGGAAATATTGGATCGCTACGAGGCAGCTTTTGCCAAGTTTCCTGAAGCCAAAGACCATCGCTTCCGTATCGAGCATGCCCAGCATTTGCATCCGGACGATATTCCGCGCTTTGGAAAGTTGGGCGTCATCGCCGCCATGCAGGCCATCCACTTGAGTTCTGACCGTCCTTGGGCCATCGATCGCTTGGGGGAAAAGCGGATCATCGACGGGGCATACGTATGGCAGAGTCTGTTTAAGACTGGAGCGCGCATTGCCAACGGCACCGATGCGCCCGTAGAGCCGGTAGACCCTATCCCTTCCTTTTATGCATCTGTGACCCGCAAGACCTTGAAAGGATTACCCGAAGGCGGTTACGAGGGGGGGCAAAAAATGACAAGGGATCAGGCCTTGAAGTCTTATACCTTGGATGGAGCCTATGCGGAATTTGAAGAAAATTTTAAAGGATCTATTGCTGTGGGCAAGGCGGCAGACTTTACGGTATTTGACAAAAACATCATGGAAATCCCAGAAGATGAGATGCTTCAAACCAAGGTGCAGATGACCGTGGTGGCAGGGAAAGTAGTATATAAAAAACCTTGATGATCTAAAAGCATTTCCTTTACTTGGATACCCAAGCTCATCTTTTTATTACCCCAACTCAGTTATGAAAAAATATTTAGTTCTCTTTTGCCTGCTTTTTGGCTTCCAGATTCCATTTGCGCAAGCACAACAGGCCCCTTCTATCTCTTGGAAAGACGTGGCTACTTGGAAGTCCATGCCTAATGGTGGATACAAACTCTCGCCTGATGGGCAATGGATGGCCTATGTGCTCACTGGATTAGAAGCCGATGGAGAATTGATTCTCCAAAAAGTAGCTGATTTGGCTACCAAAAAGTCATTTCCCATTGGTAATACTTCCTTTGCAAGCTTTGAATTTAGTGAAGATAGCCAGTGGATGGCCTTCAAGGAGTTTCCCAAGTTTGCCGAAAAAAAGAATAATGAAAATTCTACCAAAGAAAAACTTCATTTGATTCACTTGGGTACGGGTGAGAAAAAAACCTTTGAAAACATAGGGGGATTTTATTTCAATGGGGAAGCTTCCTCACATCTACTCATCTCCCTCCCCAAATCTGGAGACAGTGATGCCAAAGGCACGGATTTGCTCATTCATCACCTCAAGACAGGCAAGTCGCAAAACCTAGGAAATGTGCGAGAACATGCAGTAAACAAAACCGGGACGCATCTTGCTTATGCGGTGGATGCTGCCAATTCCCAGGGCAACGGCCTGTATCTGCTCCAATTGGCTAGCAATGCCATTCAGGTGCTGGATTCGGATGAGGCAGCTTACCAAAGCATCAATTGGACAGAAAAAGGGGATGGATTTGCCGCCCTAAAATTTAAAGAGGACAAAAAGTACAAGCAGGAAATGGGGGCTGTACTTGGGGTGAAGAATCTCCCCAATCCTCAAATCATCCTGTATGCCCCAAAAGAGGACTCCCTTGGATTAAACCAAAACTACACCATCAGTCCTAACCGTCGCCCCATGTGGTCTGATGATTTGAGCAGACTTTTTTATGGCATTCACCCCCTGGTTTTAATGGAAAAAGAAACCCCTAAAAAAGAAATCGGTGCAGATTCTATTCCAAAACCAAAGGATGCTAAAAAGCCTGAAATGACTATCTGGCATTGGCAAGACGAACGCCTACAGTCAAGACAGCAAGTGATGGAGGGTACGGACAAAAATTACAGTTTCTGGGCCAGCTACGACATTCTGAGCAAAAAACACCTGGCTCTCCATGACAGCAGCATGCGGGAACTCACTATTTTGCCCCACCAGCATTTTGGTCTGGGTGCTGACCAAAGTGCCTATGAATTGGACATCAACCTCAATGGCCAGAGCTATCTGGATTATTACGTAGTGGATTTGAAGACTGGAGAAAAAAAATTACTCTTTGAGAAATTTTACCAGCCCACGGCAGCCTCCATGCCTCGCCCTTCTACAGACGGCAAGAAATTATTATATGGGAAAGAAGGACACTTTTTTGTATATGATATCCTTTCAAATACGCATCGTAACCTTACCGAAAATCTACCTGTTTCTTTTGTAGATGAGCAGGAAGACCGTAACCTGAAGCTGGCAATGCTCAGCCCCTTAGGCTGGAGTAGCGATAGCAAATACCTGCTCCTGCGTGACGGTTGGGACATCTGGCAAGTGCCCCTCTCTCCTAAGGAAGCGCCTGTCAACGTGACGCAAACGGGAAGAGCGCAGGGCATCCGATACCAATACCGAATCAATTTGGACCCGGATGAAAAAGGTATCGACCTTACCAAAACCCTCTACCTAAGAGGCTATGGGGAGCGAACCAAAAAAAGTGGACTAGCTACCCTTGCACCAGCCAAAACTGGACTAGCCCCAGGGGCCAAGGTCTTGCTTTGGGAGGATGCTAATATCCAAGGCTTGGCCAAAGCCAAAAAGGCAAATGTTTTTACCTACACCAAAGAGAAGTTCAACGAGCCCACCCAAGTATATCTGGGAGATGCTTCCCTTAGACAAGCCAAGCAAGTCACAGAAAATGCACCTGATTTCAAAAAATACAGCTGGTCTTCGGGAGTGAGGCTAGTAGATTATGTATCTGCTAAAGGAGATTCTCTGCAAGCAGCCTTATTTCTACCTGCAGGCTACCAAGAAGGTATGCGCTACCCTACGGTGGTATATTACTACGAAAAACTTTCCCAAACCTTGCACAATTGGTCCAACCCTGCCTACAGCGGCACGGGGTGGAATCCAAGTGTGTATACCAGCAACGGCTATGCCGTGTTGGTCCCTGATATCGTCTACACCTTGGATGATCCAGGTATGTCCGCGGTTTGGTCGGTACTTCCTGCCGTAGACGCCGCCTTGAAAACAGGCGTGATTGACTCGGATAAAATGGGGCTTCATGGACACAGTTGGGGTGGATACCAAACCTCCTTTTTGATTACCCAAACCAATCGCTTCAAAGCCGCAGCGGCAGGAGCTCCCTTGACCAACATGATTTCTATGTATGACTTGATTTATTGGAATACCGGCTCAGCCAACATGTCCATTTTTGAGGCTTCTCAAGGAAGGTTTTTGGGAGGTCCCTGGGAAAACTGGGAGGCCTACGAGAGAAATAGCCCCATTTACCATGTCAAGAAAGTGCAAACGCCCTTGCTCATGCTGCACAACGATAAGGACGGAGCAGTAGATTTTACCCAAGGGGTAGAATTCTACAATGCCTTGAGAAGACTTAAAAAGTCAGTGATTATGATTCAATACCTAGGAGAAAATCATGGACTTGGAAAAGTGGAAAATCGAAAAGATTACGGCGTACGCATGATGGAATTTTTTGACCACCACCTCAAAGGACTTCCTGCACCAGATTGGATGCTGCAAGGAGTACCTAGGCTAAAGCTAGGTGAGCACCTAGAAGAGAGGGTATTTTAAGTCATCCTCATGACCTTAGTACCTATCCCTCACCGGTGGTGAGGGATATTTTTTTGTCAAATGCGTTCAAGAATTTTTAGTGACTTCCTCGTATTTTTTTGGATTGTCTGGTCTTAGGGTTCCAAATAGCCGGTCCCAGATTAGGGTGTACAAACCGTAATTCCCATGAAAATACTGGTGGTGTTGATTGTGAGCGGTGCCCGTATTGATCCATTTCCCTAGCCAATGCTTGTGAAAATTTTTGGGATACAATTCGTAACCCAAATGGCCATAGACATTGTATACAAATTGAAACAAGAGAAAATACCCTAAGGCTTGTTGGGAAACAGGCAGGGTAAAGGCAATCAAAGGAATGATGCCTGCTTCAAGAATAGCCTCCAAAGGATGGAAAGCATAGGCTGTCCAGGGAGAAGGATTGGTAGAGAGGTGGTGAACGTGATGTATCCTCTTGTAAAGCTTGGGATGGTGCATGATGCGGTGGACCCAGTAAAAGTAGGCGTCGTGGATCAACAGCATCATGGGAAAGCTGAGGACTAAATACCCCCATCCATACTGAAGAGGATCTCTAAAAAGTTGGGTATAGGGCCGCCAAACCACAAATACCAAGGAAGCAATGGTAGCGAAGAGGACTACTGTCAAAAGGGAAAACCCAATGTCTCTGCGGTAGTTTTTCCATTTTTGAACTAGGGGCTGTATCCTTCGGTGCTGCATGGGCTTTTTGAGTAGCACGTAAAAAATTAGAAACACCACCCCTGCAATTCCCAAATACCTCATGGTGATGTTTCCTGCGATTCGCATCCACACCTCAAAAAATTTTTCCCAACCCATGTTCCTGCGATTATTTAAATGTTCGGGTAAAATTAAGGGGTTGGGATTTGGAATACAAACGAGAAGGGGCAGCGGTAGCAGGTGGCAAGGAAGTAGAAAGTTTCTACCTTTGCGATATGCGAAAGGAAATTGCTGCTTTACTAAAAAAGGAATTCACCCTAGAGTGGAGGCAAAAATTTGCGCTCAACGGGATTTTACTTTACGTAATTTCTGCGGTTTTTATCGTTTACCTCAGTGTGGGAGCCAAGACAGGGAGTCTATCTATTCCTACTTGGAATGCACTTTTTTGGATCATTCTCCTATTTTCTTCCGTCAATGCCGTGGCCAAAAGTTTTGTGCAGGAGCATGCCGGTAGGCAGTTGTATTACTACACCATCGCCTCGCCTGAATCCATCATTTTATCTAAAATTATTTACAACTCTTTTCTCAATTTGTTCCTTGGGCTTTTGGGATATGGGGTTTTCTCGGTCATTCTCGGAAATCCAGTGCAGGATCAAGGTCTATTTCTACTCAACTTGATCTTGGGCACCATAGGATTTGCGTCTAGTTTGACTATGGTGAGCGGGATTGCTTCGAAGGCAGGCAACAATGCTACCTTGATGGCGATTTTAAGTTTCCCAGTCATCATCCCCATCCTGCTGATGGCCATTCGCATTTCTAAAAATGCACTAGATGGATTAGCTTGGAGTGTGAGCGGAGATAAAATCTTGAGTTTGGTAGCCATCAATTTTTTGGTCGCAGCGACCTCCTACCTGTTGTTTCCCTACTTGTGGAGGAGTTGACTCTACTGAAGTAGCGGCAATCCCTGATTCATGTTTTCTTTTTTCCATCTTCCAAAATTCAAGCTGAAGAAAACAGGAAATAATTGCTTTCCTGCTAACTTGTGAAAATGAAAAATAAAATTGCGCTGGTTACTGGGGCAACTTCTGGAATTGGACAAGCCTGTGCCTTGACCCTTGCCAAATTGGGATACGACTTGATTGTGACCGGTAGAAGGGCGGAGCGTTTGGAGGAATTCAAAGCGAAATTGCCTCAAGGAATTCGATGTCTGTCCTTAGTTTTTGACGTGAGGGACCGGGAGCAAGTGGAAAAAATTCTAGGGAATCTGCCTAAGGAGTGGTCCGAGATAGATGTTCTCATCAATAATGCCGGCAATGCCCATGGGCTAGATCCTATTCAAACAGGAAGCATTTCCGATTGGGATGCCATGCTGGACATCAACGTAAAGGGACTCCTATACGTTTCTAAAGCCATTATTCCAGGCATGACCCAGAGAAATTCAGGGTGCATTATCAATATAGGCTCCATTGCCGGAAAGGAAGTCTATCCCAATGGCAACGTCTATTGTGCCTCCAAGCATGCCGTGGATGCACTTACTCAGGGCATGCGCATGGATCTAAATCCATTTGGTATCAAAGTGATGGGAATTCACCCAGGATTAGTAGAAACAGAGTTTTCCTTGGTCCGCTTTAAGGGAGATGCGCAACGCGCTAGTACGGTATATCAGGGCTATACCCCCTTGGTCGCTCAAGATATTGCCGACATCGTAGCATTTGCACTTACTCGTCCGGCACATGTGGTGCTGGCCGACTTGGTGGTATTGCCAACTGCCCAAGCTTCCGCCCAAGTCATCAAAAAAAATATTTTGAAATGAAAAATATCACCTACCTGGTTGTTGGATTATTTATGGCTTGCTCTGCCCCCAAAAGTGACCAAGCCGATTTTACAGAAGCTCAAAGAGATTCTCTTTTTGCTGGGAAGGACTCTCTGGATGGTACTTCAGGAAGTACAGCTCTAGAGAAGGTATTACAGGAACAAGGGCTTTTGGATATTGAAGAGGTCATTCCAGGAATACGGGTAGAATTGAAGTATTCTACCGAAGATAATTTTTTCAAAAAAGATGTATACGGGGACCTCACCCGATGTTACCTACAGCCCGTGGTAGCAGAAATGCTAGCCAAAGCACAACAAGACTTGCAAAAGGATTATCCCAACTTGAGTTTACTGGTATACGATGGGGCACGCCCGAGGAGTGTACAGCAAATTTTATGGGATGACCTTGACAAGCCAGATAGTCTCAAGCCACTGTACGTTTCTGACCCCAAAATAGGAGGATTGCATAATTTTGGAGTTGCAGTCGACCTTACCCTGATGGATGTGAAATCCGGAAAACCTTTGGATATGGGAACTCCTTACGATTATTTTGGATATCCTGCCTATCCAGACCGGGAACTTCAAATGTTGGCAGAGGGAAGTATTACTAAGGCTCAGGTTGCCAACCGCGAGATTCTAAGGAAGGTAATGAAAGGCGCGGGCTTTACGGGGATTGGTAGCGAATGGTGGCATTTCAATGCTTTCGCTAGAAGTAAAGTAGAAGAAAAATTTACTATAATTGAATAAACCTCATCTAACCTCCATCCATCCACCCATGAACACAGGTAAATCTATCGCTCTAGTTGCCATTCTATTTCTTGCAATTTCTCTAAACAGCTTGGCTCAGCAAGGGGGACAATTTCGTGTCCTTGTATTCTCTAAAACCGCAGGATTTCGTCACCAGTCCATTCCTAACGGAGTGATGGCAATCAAAAAAATGGGAGAAAAGCATGTTTTTTCTGTATACACCACAGAAGACGCCTCGCAATTTACCGACGAAAACCTAGCCAAATACGACGTTGTCGTGTTGATGAGTACTACAGGAACAATTTTTAATGAAGCTCAAAAAGCTGCCTTTCAGAAGTTTGTGCAATCAGGAAAAGGGGTAGTGGGAATTCACTCTGCTACGGATACCGAGTACGATTGGCCCTGGTACAACCGCATGATTGGCGCGTATTTCCTCGCTCATCCTAGGCAACAAACCCTTAGGCTAGAAGTGGTCAATCGAGAGCATCCCGCTACCTGGCATTTGCCGGTAAATTGGTTGTGGACCGATGAATTATACGAATTTAAAAGTTTGAATTCCGACATCAAGGTATTGATTCAGGCAGATGAGAGTACCTACGAGCCGGCCAAAGCCATGGGAGCCTTTCATCCAATGGCCTGGTACCATGACTTTGAAGGAGGAAGGGTATTTTATACTGCTTTGGGGCATGTGGATGCCGTATGGGAAGATGCTGATTTCTTAAAGCATCTCTATGGAGGCATTTGGTATGCTGCCAAGGGCAAGCTTCCAAAAAAGTAACCAAAATTTTAATCGAAAGGGAACTTCTGGTTCCCAATTTGGTTTTGTGAGTATATATTTTCCATACCATGTTAAAAGCTCAAGCTAGACCGGTTCACCTCTACATGGAGGCCAATCCCAATCCTAACTCCCTAAAATTCGTAGCCAATTTTATGTTGGTGGAGGAGGGAGTCAGTTATGATTTTCCTGATGCCTCGAGTGCTCAGCACAGTCAGCTAGCCAAGGAGCTTTTTAATTTTGCTTCGGTACAGCGGGTATTTATCGCCTCCAATTTTGTAACCATCACCAAGGACCAGGAGGTAGAGTGGACAGATATTCAGCAGGTGTTACGGGACCACATCCGTCAATACTTAGAATCTGGGCAAAAGGTAGTTCAAGTTGCCCTAGATAAGGATCCACTTTTTGATGAGAATGATTCCGAAATAGTAAAAAAAATTAAGGGAATCCTGGACGAATATATTCGGCCCGCGGTAGAGCAAGACGGGGGAGCCATCGTATTCCATTCCTTTGCCGATGGAGTAGTGAAGGTGCTACTACAGGGGTCTTGTTCGGGCTGTCCATCCAGTACAGTAACCTTGAAGGCGGGCATTCAAAATTTACTTACCCGAATGCTGCCTGAAGTAAAGGAAGTACAGTCGGAAGGTATATAGTCAAACATATGGTCAAGAAAAATTGGTCATGGGCCATTTTGGGGCTTTTGGCTTTGGTCCTGCGATTTCTAGCCGCCCAATTTCCTGAGACTACAGACCAAGTTTATTCCCGTACTTTTTTTCCTTTCTTGCGCAATCTTCTAGACCTGAGTTTGGGGAAATTGCCCTTCCCAAGCATTTACTTATTTATTATTCTCTTCGGGGTAATCCTAGTTATTTTTATTCTTCGGCTAAAGGCTCAGGTAGGGAGAAAGCAGAGGATACATTATTCTTTGCGCTTCCTTTTCAATGCACTTGGAGTTCTAATTTTCTTTTTTTTAGTGCTTTGGGGATACAATTACCAGCGCACCCCCATCGTCCAGCAATTGGGGCTTCTGCCTTCCCCGCTCCCTCTAGAAATTTTAGAAGCAGAATTGCAGCTCACCCAAAATTTAGCTACTCAAGAAAGATTAAAAATTAAAGAGGATACAGCCGCCATAATTGAGTGGATGGACTACGCTCTCCTGGAGGAAGTGGTCAGGGATAATATGCGTAAGAATCTTTTCCTCTTGGGAATAAATTACACCGGAAATCCACGTACCAAGCTAGTTCCCCCTTCAGGATTGATGAGAAGAATTGGGATTTTAGGAATTTACTTTCCTTTTACTGGAGAAAGTTATATTGATCCTAGCTTGCATCCTTTGGAGCAGCCCTTCACCATAGCCCATGAAATGGCGCATAGCTTTGGAGTAACCGACGAGGGGGAAGCCAATTTCCTTGCCTGGGTGATTTGCTCCTATGCAGAGGATCCTCGGCTGAGGTATTCGGCACAGCTTCGGCTGCTTCTTTATCAGCTCAGAGACTACCGCAGAGAATCCCCCGAACGCATGGAGCTTTGGATTAAAAACTTACCTCCTGGATTGAGACAGGATTTGATAGCCATTCAAAAAGCAAACGAGCGCTATAAACCATTTTTTTTGGAATTTAGCCGATGGACCAATGACCTTTTTCTCAAGTCTCAAGGGATAGAGGCTGGTATTACCTCCTACCAAGAACTACCCATGCTGGTACATGCTTGGAGGCAGGACCCAAAAAGGAATTAAAGGGTAAATTCCTGAAAAGAAGGCTTGGTCTCGTTCAACAAGAAAAGAGCTTATTTTCTATTGCCAATCCAAACGCCAAGAATTACCGCGGCAATGCCCAGGTAGTGCCCAAACAGGAGCACTTCTCCATCCAAAACCCCCCAAAGAATAGCTACAATAGGGATGGTATAGGTGACCAAACTTGCAAAAAAGGGGCTGGCACTTTTGATCATAATATTGAATAGGATCAAAGCCGTAGCTGTACCTACCATGCCTAAAATGGTAACATATCCTAAGGCTTCCCAAGCCTGGGGCTGCGTAGAAAGCTTGCTTGAAAATTCTGTACCGGCCAATAAGTACACCAAGGCTAGGGGGAGAATTAGCAATAAAGAAATTGAGGAGATTTCTATGGATTTCAGCTGGGTAAATCTGGCTTTGATGAAATGCAAATTGATGCTATAGCAGATACATGCAGCTATGACAAACAAGGCATAGGCATTGATATCGGTTAAGGACTCCCAACTTCCGCCCTCTTTAAAGGTCACTAGCACCAGCACTCCTACAAAGGCGATGGCCAAGCCTAGTCCATTTTTTTTGGTAATGGAGGTGTTGAAAAATAAGGCTCCCACCAGCACCACAAAAAGTGGGGTGAGCGCATTCAATACTCCTGTGAGCGAACTGCTCAACTGGGTTTGGGCAATGGGAAAAAGAAAGGCAGGAATAAAACTTCCAAGTAATCCTGTAATTAATAAATGGATGACCTGAGTTTTACTTAGCTGCCTGATTCGAGGTAGGGATAAAGGAAGCAAAAGACTGGCCGCAGCTACCATGCGGTAGGCTCCCACTTCTCCCGGAGTAAATACTTCCAATCCCCTCTTGATCAAGATAAAGGAACTTCCCCAAATCACCGTTAAGACCAAGAGCAGTACCCAATTTAAAAGTGATTTTTCGGTAGCGTTTTGGGTCATGGAAGAGGAATAAATGAAAATCTTTGGGTAGTAAGTGGTATGCCTGCCTTAGGCATGAAATTCATAATCTGCAAACACATCGGCGATTTGAAGTAGGATTTCTTCTACTTCTTGGTAGGTTTCTGCTGTGACCAACTCGGTGCGATAAGGTTTAAAATTGGGCATGCCTCTGAAGTAATTGGTATAATGCCGGCGCATCTCTAAAATTCCTTGTTTTTCGCCTTTCCAAGAGATGGAAAAATCCAAGTGACGCTTGGTAACTGCAATTCTTTCTGCGAGGTCGGGAGCAGGTAATTTTTCTCCTGTTTGTAGATAGTGCTTGATTTCATTAAATATCCAGGGATACCCAATAGAGGCTCGCCCTATCATCATCCCGTCCACCTGGTATTTCTTACGGTATTCTGCCGCTTTTTCTGGGGAATCTATATCTCCATTGCCAAACACAGGGATGTGTAGACGGGGATTGTCTTTGACCAAATTGAGCCAAGACCAATCTGCATCGCCCTTATACATTTGTTGCCGAGTACGGGCATGGATGGAAATGGCCTGTATGCCTACATCCTGCAACCTTTCCGCTACTTCAACGATCCTTATGGTATCGTGGCTCCATCCCAAGCGCGTCTTTACCGTGACGGGAAGCTTTACCCGCTTCACGATTTCCGCAGTCATGGCCACCATTTTATCGATATCAAGAAGGATTCCCGCACCAGCCCCTTTGCAGGCTACTTTGTGTACAGGACAACCGTAATTGATGTCCAAAATATCTGGGCCTGCTGCTTCCGCTATGGCAGCGGCTTCTCTCATGGATTCTATTTCGGCGCCAAAAATTTGAATACCTATGGGGCGTTCGTAGTCATACACATCGAGTTTTTGCACGCTTTTCGCAGCATCACGAATCAGTCCTTCCGAACTAATAAACTCGGTATACATGAGGTCAGCCCCGTTTTGCTTGCAAACCGCCCGAAAGGGGGGGTCGCTCACGTCTTCCATAGGCGCCAGAAGCAGGGGAAACTCCCCAAGTGTTATATTTCCAATTTTTACCAAACCGAATTCTAAATTTGGTGTAAATTTAGCCCAATTATGGAGATATACGAAACTCAGGCAGAAATAGCCTCAAGAAAAAACTGGGTCTTGTCTTTGGTGGTCATTACATTGATCACCTTTGGGTCCTTAGTATTCCTTCAGGGAATCGCTACTTTGCTTATTCCCGTATTGTTTCATGTATCCTTTGATGACTTGGTGGTTTTGATAGAAGGAAACTACCAAGTACCCAATGGACGTATGGCCTTGCTCTTTACCCAAGGCATTGGTTCAGGTTTAGGGTTTTGCTTTGCCACATGGATCATCTTAGTTCTTCTAGAAAAAGCAAGTTTCCGCTGGAAAACCCAATGGTCTAGGGTTTCGGGCATAAACTTAGGTCTAATTCTAGTTATGACCGTAGGAGGAATGTTATTCAATGGATTTTTGGTGTATTGGAATTCCCACTTGGTACTCCCTTCTAACTTGGCGCCCCTGGAGCAGTGGATGCGAGAGATGGAGACGCAACTCATGGAGCTCACCCGATTCCTCACCGATTTTCAATCCATTTCTGAATTGCTCGTAGGGATCTTGGTGATTGGAGTTTTAGCTGGAATAGGGGAAGAAGTTTTTTTTAGAGGGGTAATTCAACCCAAGTTGCAAGGGTATCTACGATCCCCTCATTGGGGAATTTGGCTTACCGCCATCATCTTCTCTGCCATTCATGTTCAATTTTATGGATTTTTGCCCAGATTATTTTTAGGAGCCTTATTTGGGTACATGTACCATTACACGGGTAGCTTATTTTATCCCATCCTTGCCCATATTCTCAACAATTCCCTTACGCTATTGGCAGTATACCTGAGTAATCAGGGTTTCGTAGGTATAGACATGGAATCTACAGATACGATTTCAATTCCTGCAGCCCTGGGAGGATTTTTGGTTCTTAGCCTTGGATTTCTTTACTTTAAAAAAGTCAATCGAGTCAAGGATGAATAATTGGACCAAAGTATTTGAGGATCAACAAGAGATTCGGGCATTAATTGTGAAAGGAATTTTAGAGGAAAGAGGCATCGCTGCTTTCGTAATCAATAAAAAAGAATCGGTATACCAAGTCATCGGAACGTTTGATGTGTTGGTTCCCAAGGATCAAACCCTGTTTGCTTGTCAACTGATTCAGCATGAGATCTCGTTTTAATATCAATAAGTATAGCAATTTGGTCCAGCGCTCCATTACAGCTTTGGTAGGAGGGGTGGTTGTGATTTTAGCCTCCATTTATTCCGATTGGGCTTATTTTATAATTTTTGCCACCATTCTAGGTTTTTCTCAAATGGAATTTTACAAATTGTCTGGCCTAGACGGTATGCTACCTCTGAAGACTTTTGGGACCATATTAGGTTTGATCATTTTTACCTTGACATTTTTGGCGGAGAAGGAAATTCTACCCCAGCCTTATTTGTTTTTGATTTTCCCTTTGGTGTCTCTTACCTTTTTTATCAAGCTCTACAAAAAAACAGATAAAAAACCCTTTACGGGGATAGCATATACCTATTTGGGAATTTTTTATGTGGCCGTCCCTTTTTCCTTGCTCAACATGGCCGTGTTTTCCGTAGATGGGGCCTATAGGTTTGAAATTCTGGTGGGCTGCTTAACGATCTTATGGGCAAGCGATACTGGTGCCTATTTTGCAGGTACACGCTTTGGGAAAACCAAATTATTTGAACGAGTATCTCCTAAAAAGTCTTGGGAAGGGTTTTTAGGGGGTGTTTTTGCCGCCATTGCTATTGCTTTCGTTATCTCCCAGTACTTTACCGTCTTGGAAGATTGGAAATGGTTGGTGATTGCTGGTATCATCATCATTGCAGGCACTTACGGAGACTTGATTGAGTCATTATTCAAGAGATCCATCGCCATCAAAGACTCGGGAACTATCTTGCCAGGTCACGGAGGGTTTTTGGATAGATTTGATGGTTTGCTACTTTCGGTGCCATTTATCACTGCTTTTTTGAAAATCTGGTAATTTTCAAGGGGGGCAATTAAAAATCTACTTAAGTTTGACTTCCAGTTCACTTAATCTAAAAAACCCAATATGGCTTACATAGAACCGGCTCCAATTATGGATAGAGAAAATCCATTGGAGTCTATGATGGAGAGGTTTAACCTTGCAGCAGAAAAGCTCGGTCTTTCAGACGAAGTTTACAACGTACTTAAAAATCCAGCCAAACAAGTGATTGTATCCCTACCCATCACCATGGATAGTGGTAAAATCCAGGTATTTGAAGGGATTCGAGTGATTCATTCCAATATCCTAGGCCCTGCCAAAGGGGGGATTCGCTTTGCGCCTGACGTTCATTTGGACGAAGTAAGGGCCTTGGCGGCGTGGATGACTTGGAAATGTGCCGTAGTAGATATTCCTTATGGAGGAGGAAAAGGAGGGGTGCGATGCAATCCTCGCGAAATGTCCAAAGGAGAAATTGAGCGATTGGTACGGGCCTACACCATGGCCATGATTGATGTATTTGGGCCAGACAAAGATATTCCAGCTCCTGATATGGGGACAGGTCCTAGAGAAATGGCCTGGTTGATGGACGAATATTCTAAGGCGCACGGAATGACCATTCCTGCGGTAGTTACCGGCAAGCCATTGGTTTTGGGAGGTTCCTTGGGAAGAACTGAAGCCACGGGAAGAGGAGTGATGGTATCTACGCTGGCGGCCATGCAAAAACTTAAAATTAATCCATTCCAAGCTACTTGCGCCGTGCAGGGTTTTGGAAATGTGGGCAGCTGGGCCGCATTATTGCTCGAAGAGCGAGGCCTAAAAATTGTTGCCATTTCAGATCATACCGGAGCTTTTTATAACGAAAAAGGGATCAACATCTCAGAAGCTATTGCCTACCGAGATAGCAACAATGGCACCTTAGAAGGATTTAAAGGGGGAGATGTCATGCAGCAAGCCGGCGATTTGTTGACCTTGCAAGTAGATGTACTTGTGCCTGCGGCAGTCGAGGATGTCATTACCATTTCCAATGCAGATCATATCAAGGCCAAGCTTATCGTGGAAGGTGCCAATGGGCCAACCTCCGCTAAGGCAGATGCCATTCTCAACGAAAAAGGTATTATGGCTGTCCCAGATATCTTGGCCAATGCAGGAGGGGTTACCGTTTCTTATTTTGAATGGGTACAAAACCGTCTTGGTTATAAGTGGACGGCAGATCGAGTCAATCGCCGCTCTGACCGCATTATGAAAGATGCTTTTGATACGGTGTATCAGGCTTCTGTTAAGTACAAAGTCCCTTTGAGAATTGCTGCCTACATTGTAGCAATCGACAAAGTGGCCAAAACCTATACCTTCCGAGGAGGATTCTAACTGTATTTTTACTGAAAAAGTATACCTTTAGGCGTGGTAATTCTTTACCACGCCACTGTAATTCCCTATCATCGATTTAACTATTGGGCTTTTGGGAATGAATTGGGGTAACAATTAACCGTAAGCGCCACATGATGACGATTCACAAAGAAGGAAGAACGCTGCTGTTTTGGATGCTCCTTCTGCTTTCCGTAGGCAACTTTCTGTTGTATTATTATCTTCCAGAGGAAAGAGTTTTGTTTAGCCTTTCCTTTATCTTAAGCACCGTCATTTTTTTACTTTTCTTACAGTTTTTTAGACATCCTATTTTCCCAATTCCGCAAGACAATTACCTAGTATTTGCTCCAGCAGATGGGAAAATAGTTGTCATCGAAGAAGCTTTTGAATCCGAATACCTGAAGGACAAGCGAAAGCAAGTTTCCATTTTCATGTCTCCGTTTAACGTTCATGTCAATAGGGCGCCCATCGCGGGCACAGTGGACTATTTCCACTACCATCCTGGAAAATATTTAGCAGCATGGCATCCCAAATCTAGTACGGAAAATGAGCGAACGACCATGGTTTTGCGAAATGCCCAGGGAACCACGCTCTTGGTTCGTCAAATTGCCGGGGCTCTGGCTCGACGGATCAAGTGGTATGTAGACAAAGGGTCTGCACTACAGCAAGGGGAGGAGTTTGGATTTATCAAATTCGGTTCACGAGTGGATATTTTTTTGCCTTTGGATGCGGAGATTCTTTGTCAGATGGATCAAGTGACCAAGGGAGGACGGACACCAATTGCGCGGTTAAAGAGCTAATTTGGTCCACGGTTCACGGCAAGATAGTAGGATCAAGATTGTACAAAGAACTAAGTACCAAGTACAAAGTAGGGATTCGTGTTCTGAAAAAATCATGGGGCATTGTAATTGGTACTTCGTACAGCTATTGGTACTTGGTTCCGCAGGTAGGGCTTCGTATTTCTTTTTCTTTGCGGCCTACCTACCATAGGCAGCCTTCACGTCTTTGCGAGATTAACTAAGCGCGCAAAGGAGCTAAGATGCAAAGGGGAAAATTATGTTTCCCTACTTCTTCCTTCGATATTCAGTGTTTGAAAAGCTAGAGCCGAGATACCCGCCGGGCGGATAAGATACCGTATTTCGTACTTCGTATTTCTACTTTGTACTTTGTACTTGGTACATTGTACAATGGTTTAATAATCACTAAACACCCTTCCAAGCCCGGGTCATTTCCTTTTTTCCAGGAGGGCCAGGGAGGGTTTCTACTTGGAGTCCCAATTCCTTTAAATCCCTTTTCAATTGGCCTTTTGCGCAGTAGGTAGTAAATACGGCTCCAGGTCTCATGGCATCCACTACAGGGGCTAGTATTTCTTTGGTCCAGAGTTCTGGTTGTTTGCTAGGAGCAAACGCATCGTAAAAAACCACGTCACAAGGATATAAGTCTGAGTCCTCTAGGCGCACCTGATCTTTTTTGATATTGAAATAATCCGAAAGGGGTCCTCCTTGGTTCCAGGCAACTTCATGCAAGGCTGAAAAATACTTATGGTAATGCCAAATCCCGTGGTCTTGCTCTATGTAGTTGAGCTGGGAGTAAATCTCCGGACCCAGAGGAAAAGGTTCTATGCTGTGGTAAAGGACGGGAATTTGATTTTGTTCGGCCCAGACCAAGCTTAGCCAGGCATTCAAGCCTGTGCCAAACCCAACTTCAAAAATGCGAATGGGGTATTTTTTTGGATTTCTAGCCAGCCAAGAGTCTAGCCCATACAGCATAAAAACGTGGATAGATTCCTTAAATGCCCCGTGAAAGCTATGGTAGGTTTCCTGTAAGCCCTCGTGGTATAGAGAATGCGAACCGTCCTCCGTGGTAATGAGTTTTACTTGTGGAGTAGTCATACGCGATAGATCAAGGCGGTACAGTAGGCGGCTACTCCCTCTTGCCTACCCACAAATCCCAGGTGCTCCGAGGTAGTGGCTTTGATCGAAATCGAATTTTCTTCCACCTCCATGACTTTAGCCAAGCAGGTTTTCATCGCAGGAATATGGGGATTGAGTTTTGGGACTTGCAAACACACGGTGGCATCCACATTGCCAAGTTCATACCCTTCCTTACGAATCATCTTCATGACTTCTTGGAGGAGGATTTTGCTGTCCACTCCTTTGTAGGCAGGGTCTTGGTCTGAAAAATGGTAGCCAATGTTTCTCAGATTGGCAGCGCCCAGCAGCGCATCGCAAATCACGTGTACAAGTACATCAGCATCCGAATGGCCTACTGCTCCTTTGTCGTGTGGAACGAGAATGCCTCCAAGCCAAAAAGGTCGATTTTCACCGAGCTGGTGAACGTCATATCCAAAACCTATTCTAAATGGTGTCATGTCTTCGAAGTTTGGTAATAGAGCACGGAGGCTTTTTCTTCTGATAGCAATTGCCTGGCCCAGAAACTAATTTGTTCTGGACTACAGAAAGACTTTTCCTCAAATTCTTTCCAATATAAGTCAGGATTACCTAAATGGGCAAAATACGCTAGGTTCATCGCACGAGTCAGGACATGAATGGATTCGTAGGCCTTCATGGCTTCCCCTTGGTTGGTGATTTTTTGAAGTGATTCTTCTGCTATTTTTTGGCTAAAATAATCAACAATCACTTCCTGCAATGCTTCTTCTGCTTCTCGGGCACCTATTCCCTGTTCCATTTTTCCTGAAAAAATCAGTAATCCTGGATCTACGGACCCTGTGATATAAGCTCCTATGGAAGCAAAAAGGTTTCCCTGCTTGACCAAGCGCTGCTCCAATGGGGAAGATTTTCCCGAGCCCAACAAATCGGTCATCACATCGGCCTCTACATAGCCAGGAGCACCTTTGCCCGGCATCTTGTAGGCTTTGTAAAGCGCATCGGTAGGGACTTGAGCGTAAACTTCTTTCTCTCTTTTTGTGGTTTGTACCGGCTCCATGGCGAGGCTGGGCTTGGCACTAGTTTTGGAAGGAAGAGGGCCAAACCATTTATTGGCCAATCTGGCTACCTGGTCTTTGGTCACATTTCCCGCCACGACCAGGATGGCGTTGCCGGGATGATAGTGCCTTTCATAAAAACCCCAAACTAGTTCTGCAGTATATCCTTCTATGTCAGCGATCTTTTCTCCGATGGTAGGCCAGCGGTAGGGGTGTTTTTCATAACTCAAGCCACGTAAGTGATGCCAGACATCCCCATAAGGCTGGTTGAGGTAACGTTGCTTATATTCTTCTATGACCACCTTCCGCTGGGTTTCAATGGTTTTTTCGGTAAGGCTAGGAAATCCCATGCGGTCCGACTCCAGCCAAAAGGCAGTTTCCAGGTTGGAGGAGGGCAAGGTCATGTAATAGTTGGTGATGTCAGGACTGGTAAATGCATTGCATGATCCCCCCACTCGCTCCAGCTCCCGGTCAAAAACAGGAACATGGGCTGAGCTGCCAAACATCAGGTGCTCAAAAAAATGAGCCAAGCCTGTTTTCCCTTCCTCTTCCATCCTGGATCCTACCTTGTAGAGGAGATTGACTACGGCGATTTTGGAGCTAGGATCTTCGTGCACGATGACCTCCAATCCGTTATCAAGGGTAAAGGTTTGGTAATTTAGCATGGGCAAAACCTAGTTAAATCGAGTTTAAGGAGTGGAAAATAAGCAAGGCAGAAACACTTTAGGAAAATTTGTTGGCTGCCCAGGACCTAAGAAGTCTTAAATGTTGTAAAAAAAGAACGAACTTTGGATCAAAGTGCTAAGTTAATCCGCTAAAGTAGACTTCTCAGCTCCTAGATGAAAAAACACTGCGTAGATTTAGAAAAAACGGGTCAATTTTCTCCCTTTTTTTTGGATTACCTCAGCGGTAAAGAAGCCCTGAAACCGTTTTATTCCCACCCTCCTCGAGAAGAAGGCTTTGATGCGGCGATAAAACAGAAAAAATTTTCTATTCAGCAAAGGAGGGTACTTAGCGAGGTCTTGGAGCGACAATACCAGGGTGTATCACCAGAACCAGCCGTTTTAGAAAACCTCAAGGCCCTGAATTCTGAAAAAACTTTTACCGTCACTACAGGGCACCAACTCAATTTATTTACAGGGCCGCTATACGTGATTTACAAGCTTGTATCGGTCATCAATTTGGCCAAAGCCTTGCAAGGGCGATATCCAGACTACAAGATAATACCCGTATATTGGATGGCTACAGAGGACCACGATGTGGAAGAAATTAATCATTTCAGGTTAGATCAACAGACCTATACCTGGAATACGGACCAGCGAGGAGCGGTTGGTGAATTTGAATTAGACTCTTCCTTTGCTACTTTTTTATCGGGACTACCTTTTGTGCCCAAAGAATTTTCCGATGCCTATACCCAAAGCAAAACCTTAGGAGAAGCAGTAAGAAAATACATGCATGCCCTTTTTGGTGCTCAGGGCTTGGTGGTGGTAGATGGCAATGATCCTCAGTTGAAGGCTTCTTTCTCCGAAGTTATTCTTGCTGATCTTTTAGAGCATAAGGGCTTTCAACTGTCGGAGCAGACGGGCAAGAAGTTAGAGGCATTGGGCTACGGAACGCAGCTATTTCCAAGAGAAATCAATTTGTTTTACATGGAAAAGGGAATTAGGGAGCGGATCGTACGCAAAGGGGATCAATTCGAGGTGCTCCACACTCCTCTCCAATTTTCCGAATCGGAGCTCAAGCGCTTGGTCAAGGAACACCCGGAGCGCTTCAGTCCCAATGTAATCTTGCGACCTCTCTATCAAGAAATGATCCTGCCCAACCTAGGGTATGTGGGTGGTCCGGCAGAAGTAATCTATTGGTTGCAGCTTTTCGATCTTTTTAAGGGATTTGAGGTTCCCTTTCCGGTGCTTTTGCCCAGAAATTTCGCCTTGGTGCTCCCCAAAGTGATACAGAAGAAAATTGAACAGTTGGCTTGGACTCGGGAACAGGTATTCCAAAAGCTGGAGCCATGGAAAAAGGAATTCCTCAAAAATTCTGCTTCAGTGGACTTCACTTTGGCCAAAGAAAAAGAAGAGCTTTCGACCCTTTACGATAGGCTTTCTAGGCAAGCCCTATCTTTGGAAGGGGGCTTGGTAAAGGCCATGGAGGCAGGGAAAGTGCGAAGCTTAGCCATCTTAGAACAGATGGGCAGTAAGATTAGGAAAGCAGAGGAGAGGCGCTTGGAAGTAGAATTAGAGAGAGCCAGAACGGTGCTGGAGTATGTATCTCCTGGGGGAAGCCCCCAAGAGCGGGTGCTCAATCTCATGAATTTTTCTTTGGAAAACCCTCATTTTCTAGAAGACTTGATGAGCTCCTTCGATCCCCTAGACTCTAGCATGATGATTTTGGACTTGGAATGAAAACCAAAGAAGAATTTCGTAGAAAGTACAGGCAACTGAGAAAGAAGCTCAGTGAAGAAGAGGTAAAGGAAAAGTCCCTTCAGGTGACCCGTCAAGTGGAACATTGGCTGGCTTCTAGGGCTTCATGGGATCATTTTCATTTGTTTTTCCCCATAGACCGTTTTAACGAGGTCAATACCTTTTTTCTAAAAGCCGTCCTAGAAAGGAAGGATAAAACCCTCTACACTTCCCAAGTCATCAAGGAATCCTTAAAATTAGAAACCTTGAAATTGCCCAAGGATGCTGCTTTTTTTCTAGACGAGTGGGGTATTCCCGTTCCCCAAGAATCCCTGCGAACCACCTCAGAAAAAATAGAAGTGATATTTCTCCCACTTTTGGCTTTCGATAAAAAGGGAAATCGCTTGGGATTTGGCAAAGGGTACTACGACGCATTTTTGGCAGAGCTGGAACGCCCCATTTTGAAAGTGGGCTTGAGTTTTTTTGGGCCGGAAGAGCTCCTGCCTGTGGATGCGCATGACATTCCCCTGGACTTTTGCATCACCTGCAAGGAAGTATTTACTTTCCCACGTGAAGCCTAGGAGCGTAAAACAGTCCTTTTTTTTAAATTTACCTACCTAAAAGGGGCTTTCGAGGCAGGTGTAGGGGGAGGTTAGCTAAAAAGAGAGCCAAATTTCCTTCCCCGGATCCCTCGTCCTATAGGTTTCTGTCGCCCAAACGGAGATTAAACAAGATAATATTTTATTTTGCGATTCCCTCAACTTCCCTTCGAAATACATTGCTTAATTGAGCGTAAGCGGAGACTATTTTTAAAAAATAAGCAACGAAGAACCTAAATTTTTAAAAAATCAATAATTAAAACGATAAAAAAAGCGATTGACAGCAATTTTAAGTCAATTTTTTTTGAGCTAATATCCATTTAAAATCGTATACCTCTTAAAATATAAAATTATATTAGGTAAATTAATTGATTGCTAGTCAAAAATTTTTTAAAGAAGTAAAAAAGTAAATTTTATACCCTATCTCATTTTTTTATTAAAAAAAGTAAAATTTTTAAAATTTTGATTTTTAGATAATAACAAAATAATATTCTGTTAATATCTAAAAATAGCAGGCATCTCGTTAATTTTTGTTAATGGAAGGTTAAAACGCCAAATATTCAGCGAAATGAAGGATTTGATTCAAAATCCCCAAAAGTTTGAAATTACCAACAAATCATTTTTCTTTACAGATCAACTAAACTAAACACTTTATGAGAAAAGCTTTACTCTTTGTTGTTGCGGTTTTCACCATGGCCCTCAGCTATGAGGTGTCGGCGCAGCAACGGGTAATTACCGGCAAGGTAATTTCCGAGGAAGACGGTCTAGGGTTGCCAGGTGCAACGGTTCTTGTGAAAGGCACGACATTGGGTACTACCACCGATTTGGATGGTAATTACTCCATCAACGTGCCCTCCGGATCCGATGTGCTGATTTTCTCTTTCGTGGGACTGAAATCTCAGGAAGAGGCCATTGGTAACCGGTCCGTAGTCAACATTACCCTGACTGTCGATGCAGCTCAGCTATCCGAAGTGGTAGTAACAGCGATCGGTATCGAAAGGGAGAAAAAGGCATTGGGTTATGCTGTAACCTCCGTGTCTAATGCACAACTGGAAAATCGTCCAGAAACAGACGTAGCCCGCGTATTGCAGGGCAAAGTTCCTGGGGTAAATATTACCTCTACTAACGGTATGTCTGGATCTGGTACCAACATGATTATCCGTGGTTACAAATCAGCCACTGGTAACAACCAGCCTTTGTTCGTTGTGGATGGTGTTCCTTTTAATACCTCTACTAACGCGCAGAACGGATTTACTACAGGTGGTGCAACTACTTCTTCTCGATTCTTGGATATCGATCCAAACAATATCGAGAGCATGTCTGTACTTAAAGGTCTTTCTGCTACAGTACTTTACGGTGATCAAGGTAGAAACGGGGTAATCTTGATTACTACCAAATCTGGTGCATCCAAGCGTAAAGCAGCTGAAGTAACCATCAACCAGTCTGTATTTACCAACGAAGCGGCTTCTTTACCAACTTACGGTCAATTCTATGGTAACGGTTTCCAGCAAGCTCCTGGATTCTTTTTTTCCAATTTCGGTCCGAGATTGGACACAGGTTTGTTGATTAACCACCCCTATGCTTCTTCTTCTGTAGCTTCTGTACGCAATGCCTTCCCTCAATTCTGGGTAAATGGGGTAGTCGGTGGAACTCCTATTAAATATGAATACAAGGCATACAAAGATCCATCGGAGATCTTCTTTAGACAAGGTTTAATTTCCAACACCTCTATTCAAGTAGCGGGTGGCGGAGATAAGACAGGTTTCAATGCTAGCTTTGGCTATACCGACGAAGAAGGTTTTGTGCCTGGTAACAACTTGGTGAAGTACAATTTTGGTTTGGGTATGAATTCTGCAGTGACAGACAAATTCTCCATCAACTCGTCTTTCACCTTTGCAATCACAGATTTGGAGTCTCCTCCAGCTAACGCATCTTACGGGTCTGGTTCTTCTATCCCATCGGTGTTTGGCCACGTATTGTTTACCCCACGTTCCGTTGACTTGGAAAACCTTCCGTTCGAAAACCCTGTAGATAAGAGCTCTGTATACTTCAGAGGAGGTAATGACATTACTAACCCTAATTGGTTAGTAAAATATTACAAAAATACTTCTGATGTGAAGCGTTTCTTCAACTCTACTGCTTTGAACTATGATTTCAACGATAATTTCTCCATGACGTATCGTTTGGGTCTAGATACCTATTCTGAATTGCAAGAGATCCTCTACAACAAAGGTGGTGCTACCTCTGACTTGGCAACCCGTAACGGTTACTATAGAACAGTTAATATCAACAACACCATATGGAACCAGGACCTTGTTTTGAATTGGAAGAAGGATCTTTCAGAAAAAATCGGAATGAGTGCACTTATTGGTGCTAACTCACGGTACGACTCCTACATTCAGTCAGGGATAGCTTCTCAAGGCCAATTGGCTTTTGGATTGTTTAGACATTCTAACTTTTCCACTTCTGCAAGTACGGATGCCTATTCTGGGGGTAGCTTGAATTATGGTGTAGATGAGCGTAGATATGGTGTGTATTCTAACATTACTTTGGATTACTCCGACTATCTATTCTTGAACTTGTCTGCTCGTAACGACTGGACTTCAACTGTAGAGAAAGAAAATAGAAGTATTATATATCCAGGAGGATCTATTTCCTTTTTACCAACAACTGCGTTTGATTGGAATTCAACAGTAGTTAACGATTTGAAATTTCGTCTTGGATATGGTACCTCAGCAGGTTACCCAGGTGCTTACAGTACGCGTAACGTATTGTCGCAGTCTGCTAGAGCATTTGATCGTGACGGAGTAGTCACTACGACTCACGCTGTATCCAACTTCTTGGGTAATCCGAACTTGAAACCTGAGCTTCATGGTGAGGCTGAATTCGGTGTGGAAGGGGTGATGTTCAACAACAAGTTGCGTTTCGACCTCTCAATTTATGAAAAGAATACAAAAGATTTGATCACGAGTGCCCCAATAGACCCTGCAACTGGATTTACTTCCACTGCTATAAATATTGGTAAGATCAGGACTCGGGGTGCTGAATTCCAAGCTACGGTAACTCCAATTTCAACTCCATCTGGTTTTGAGTGGAATTCTACGATCAACTGGTCCACCTATGAATCAATTGTTCTTGAATTAGGAGGTGGATTGGAACAAGTGTTGATAGCAGGATTTAACGACTCTGGGAATTTCGCTATTCCAGGCCAACCTTTTAATATTATTAAAGGTATCGGTTTTGATCGGGACCCTGCCACAGGACAGCCAATTATCTTGACTTCAGGTGTTCACAAGCCAACCAACGAGCCAGTAGTTTTGGGTGATCCAAATCCAGCATGGACTGGATCCTTCATCAACAGTATTAGTTTTAAAGGATTTACACTTTCTGCGATGATGGAATACCGACACAAAGGCGTGATTATGTCAAATACAGTTACGGCTACCCTGGCCCGTGGAGTCACTAAAGATCCAGAGGTTGACCGTGAATTTACCTTCATCATGCCTGGTGTTAGACAAGACGGTACCAATGCAGATGGAACTCCCCGTTACATTCCTAATGATCGTCAAATCACTGCTGCGGATTACTTCTTCTCTGGATATCAGGGAGCAACTGATGAGCCTAACGTGTTTGACGGTTCCATGATTCGACTTAGAGAAGTATCTTTGGCTTATTCTTTGCCAAGCACCTTGATGGCTAAGACGCCATTTAAGAGAGCTAACTTTGCAATTAGCGGTACTAACTTATGGTTCCTAGCCCTTAACTTTCCTCCAAATATGAACTATGATACTGACGTATTGGGTGTTGGTGTGGGTAACGGTCTTGGATTTGATTTCGTAACTGGACCTAGTTCTCGAAGATTGGGTGGAACATTGACTCTTAGTTTTTAACCCCAAACCGAATAAAAATGAAAAAACTTATATATGGACTGACGATAGCTGCCGGAATGGTTTTGGCTACGTCTTGTACAGAGAAACTGGATGAGCTATTAGAAAACCCAAATGCAGTAAATGCAAACACTGCATCTCCGGATTTCTTATTGAACAGCATCCAATTGAACTATCAGAGCCATTGGTATGGTATTTCTGATCGTGGTGCTCGTCTGACTCGTCAGATCAATCAAGGGGCAGCCTTGTATGAAGCAGCCTATTCTGCTGGTGCTACCAATGGAACTTGGTCTAACTCTTATGCTAATATACTTGCAGATATTAAATTCCTTATGCCTTTGGCTGAAAAGGGTAATCTGCAACGACACATGGGTATTGCGAAAACCATTAAGGCTATGGTTTTGATGGATCTTGTAGATACTTATGGTGATGTGCCTTATTCTGAGGCGTTAAATGAGTCTAATTTTAATCCTAAGGTAGATAATGGCCAAGCCATTTATGCTGAAGCATTTAAAATTCTAAATGAAGCATCAGTTCATTTTACTGTTGCAACTTCTGGAGGATCACCTAATGACTACTTCTACAATAGGAATTACACAAACTGGAATAGGTTGGTGAATACTCTTAAGTTAAAGTATTTCCTTACTACAAAGAGTGTAGATAAAGCGGCTTCTACTGCCGGGATCAATGCCTTGATTGCTGGAAATGCTTTAATTACTACTGGTGGAGATTTTGTGTTCCGTTTTGGAACTACGGCAGCCGATCCAGATTCCCGACACCCCAAGTTTGGTCAGTATACTGCAGGTGGCGGTGACTATCAGTCAACGCATTTCATGCACCATTTGACTGTGGAAAAAGGTTTTGACGATCCGCGAGTTCGATATTATTTGTACCGTCAAGTATTGACCAATACCACCAATGTGGATGAACAAGAGTGTGTTTCTCAAATCGCTCCCCCTCATTATTTAATTGGAAATTATCCATATTGTAATCCTGCTGGTAACAAGGGATACTGGGGTCGAGATCACTTGGATCCGGACGGTATTCCACCAGATGGCTTGAAAAGAACTGCATATGGAGTATTTCCTGTAGGTGGGCGTTTTGACAACAATTCCGCTACTCCTGTAAATAATCCAGCTTTGGGAAATAAAGGTGCTGGAATTCACCCTATTATGTTGGCTGCATATGTAGACTTCATGTTGGCTGAAGCTGCCTTGACACTTGGAACCACTGGAAATGCGAAGACACTGTTGCTTTCTGGTATCCAAAAACACATGGATTACGTACGTGCCTTTGCTGTAGCGGGTGCGGAAGGTGCGTTGATTTCAGCATTTGAACCTGCTGCAACTTTTACTGGCCGTGTGACCAACTACAAGAATTACGTTAGTACTCAGTACGATGCTGCTACTAGCGATGATGCTCGTTTGAACGTCATAGGTACAGAATATTGGTTGTCTCTTTATGGTAATGGTAAGGAATCTTTTGATTTATACAGAAGAACAGGTAAGCCCAATCGAATGCAACCTGCATTGGAAGCTATTCCAGGTCCTTTTGTTAGATCTTTTTTGTATCCTTTGAATTACATCGTATCTAATTCTAATGCAAAGCAGAAGCAAAATTTGGCGGTTCAAGTGTTCTGGGATAAAAATCCTGCATCACCTTGGATTTATTAATCTTATAAACTAGAAAACATGAAAATGCTAAAATATAATTTCGGTTTAATAGCAATGGTAGTCATCTTACTTAGTTCCTGCAGAGACTTTGTGGAGCCTAATGTTCCTTACAAGGATTTCAATACCGGGGCTTACCTTAGAACCATTGCTAGAACTAGCACTACTCTTAATTTCTTTGATTTGGCAAATTCTAAATTTGCATTGACGATTGAGGCAGTAGATGCAGAAGATGGAAAGACGGTAAAAACTGTCGAAGTCCGTGTACGCCACAGACGTTTAATTCCGGGTGTAGGTTTGAAATATACGCCTGCAAATGATGTATTGGTGAAGACACTTCAGGCTTCTGACTTCAAAACAAATACTACTTCACGCTTCTTAAGAGCAGACATTAGTGTAACCGCTGCTGAAGCTATTGCTGCGGTTGGATTGACAGCTGCGGGTATTCAAGGCGGTGACGTGTTTGAATTCAGATTGGTCTTGAACGACAAGTTTGGAAGAAGATTCTCTTCTGACAATGTGACTACCAACGTAGCAGGTGCTCCATTCTACGACTCTCCATTCCAGTACCCAGTGGCGGTGGTTTGTCCTTCGGATTTGGCAGGTACTTATGCATTTGATCATCTACAGAACTTTTGTAATAAAACATTCTCAGGTTCTATTACTTTCGCAGCAATATCTGGAGCCCCAGGTGCTTATGCAGTTTCTGATGGATCTTTTGGATCCTGGGCAGCTTGTTACCCAGATACTTGGGGTAATGGAGCAGTTCGCATTAATGATGCTTGTGGGAAGTTAACCATGAGCGGAGCAGATAAGTATGGTGATAGTTATTCTATGACTTTCAAGAGTGTGACTCCAGCAGTCCTTACATTCGAGTGGAAGAACACTTACGGAGAATTTGGTACCGTAGCTGTGAAGTCCAATGCGGGTAAGCCTTGGCCTGCTACTTTAAAGTAATAGGTTATAACTTATATAATAAAAGCAACGTCTTCGGACGTTGCTTTTTTTTTGCTCATTCTTAGAGTAAAAATTGATTTTGTGTAAAATGCCTGCCTAAGGCGGGCAAGTACATTTATCTGATGGATATACTTTCTGGTAAGGAAAAAGTAATTAGTATCAAGTATCAAGTATCTTGCCTTCTTCAGGCTGGCAAGTATCTAGTATGAAATATCAAGACCTTGTATCTAGCAATGCCTACAGAGCTGTCTCCAACAATGAGGTGAGTATTGGAGCTATACCCATTACAAAGGAGGGGCTATAAATTTGTTGTTGTGGACCGTGGATTTTGGACTGTATTTTTTTAAGATATATTTAAGATATTTGGATAAGCAAATAAGCAATTTTTTATTCTTATTTATTCCATTTATTTTTGACTATTCCCCTGTTACCCATGGATAAATTTACCTACATCGCCAATGCCCACGTGTCCTATATAGACGAATTGTATGCGGCATATAAGAAGGATCCTTCTAGTATAGATCTTAGTTGGAAAGAGTTTTTTGAGGGATTTGATTTTGCACTCACCCATCACGGTGGAGAGGAAGGGTCAAGCTCCTTGCCTACATCTGGGTCTGCCCCCTCCCTTGCTTCTGCGGGCACCATCATGGATATCGGGAAGCTGCCCAAAGAAATAAAAGTAAGGGCACTCATTCATGGCTACCGCTCCAGGGCACACCTACGCTCCAAGACCAATCCCGTACGGGAGCGTAGAGACCGCAAGCCGCAGATTGATCCAGAGAATTTTGGTTTGGGTGCCGAAGACATGCAAACGGTCTTTGAGGCAGGTAAAGAAATTGGTTTAGGCGCTGCTACCTTGGAACTGATTCTCCAGGCCCTAAAGACGATTTACGAGGGGCCCATGGGATTTGAATACTTGTATATCCGCGATGCGGAAATTTTGGACTGGTTTAAAACCAAAATAGAAAAAGAAGCACTTTCCTTTTCTCCAAGTCACGAAGAAAAAAAGCGTATTTTATTCAAATTGAATCAGGCGGTAGTATTTGAAAACTTTTTGCATACCAAATACCTAGGTCAAAAGCGATTTTCTCTGGAAGGAGGAGAAAGCACCATTCCCTTCCTCGATGCGGTGATTACCACGGCCTCCCAGTTGGGAGTAGAGGAAGTGATGATTGGCATGGCACACCGGGGTCGACTCAATGTCCTGGCTAATATCATGGGCAAGACCTACGAACAAATTTTTTCGGAATTCGAAGGGACAGCCAAGCCGGACCTCACCATGGGGGATGGTGACGTGAAGTACCACATGGGGTATTCCTCAGACATTGTCACCCCAGCCAATGCAAAAATTCACCTCAAACTAGCCCCTAATCCCTCTCACCTGGAGGCGGTAAATCCAGTGGTGGAAGGCTTTGTGCGAGCAAAAATAGATCACGAACACAAAGGAAATGTAAAAAAGGCGTTGCCTATCCTCATTCACGGGGATGCGGCAGTAGCTGGACAAGGGATTGTGTATGAAGTGACCCAAATGGCTGGACTCAAAGGCTACCATACCGGGGGTACCATACACTTTGTGATCAACAATCAGGTAGGCTTTACTACGGATTTTGACGATGCACGGAGCTCGATCTACTGTACGGATGTAGCCAAAATCATCGATGCACCGGTCATCCACGTCAATGGAGATAATGCAGAGGCAGTGGTCTTTGCCGCCCGATTAGCGGCCGAGTTTCGCCAAAAATTTAGCAGAGACATTTTTGTAGACATGGTGTGCTACCGTAGACATGGTCACAACGAGTCCGACGAACCCAAGTTTACCCAGCCCGAACTTTACAATATCATTTCCAAACACCCCAACCCTAGAGAACTCTACGTGAAGCGCTTGACGGAGCGTGGGGATTTTGATGCGAAGATTGCCGCGCAGATGGACGAGGAATTTCGTCAGCTCTTGCAGGACCGATTGAATATGGTGAAAGAAAAGCCTTTGCCTTACCAGGCGACTAAGTTTGAGACCGAATGGGCCAATCTGCGCCGATCCAAGCCAGAGGATTTTGAGCAATCCCCGGAAACCGGCATCGCTGCAGATAAAATAGAAAAAGTAGCAGAAGCGCTCACTTTCATCCCCAAAGCATTTAGGCCCATCAAGCAGATCGAAGCGCAGATGAAACAGCGAAGGGAAATGTTCTTTGAAACCAAAGAACTGAACTGGGCCTCTGCCGAATTGCTAGCCTATGGTTCCTTGCTATTGGAAGGAAAAACCGTCCGATTGACTGGTCAGGATGTGCAGCGTGGCACCTTTTCTCACCGTCATGCCGTGCTTCACGATGCGAGCAACAATCAGCCTTTCAATTCCCTCTTGGAGATGAAAGACCGGAAGGGTCAATTTTACATCTACAATTCCCTGCTATCTGAATATGCTGTTTTGGGATTTGAATACGGTTATGCCATGGCAAATCCCCATTCCCTCACCCTTTGGGAAGGTCAGTTTGGAGACTTCGCCAATGGGGCGCAGACCATGATTGACCAGTTTATCTCTTCAGGAGAGTCCAAGTGGCAAAAAATGAATGGCTTGGTCATGTTGCTTCCCCATGGCTACGAAGGGCAAGGTCCAGAGCATTCCAATGCCAGACCTGAGCGCTTTTTGCAATTGGCAGCTGAATACAACATGATCGTGGCCAACGTCACCGAGCCATCTAACTTTTTCCATTTGTTGCGTAGACAAATGACCTGGGAGTTTAGAAAGCCCTGCGTAGTGATGTCTCCCAAATCGCTGTTGAGACATCCTAAGGTAGTATCTCCTCTTTCCGAATTTACCTCCGGTAGATTTAGAGAGGTATTGCCCGATACGACGGTTCAAGCGAAACAGGTAAAACGGGTGGTGCTGTGCACGGGGAAAACCTATTACGACTTGGAAGAGGCCCGAGAGAAAGATAAAATCACTGATGTGGCCTTGATTCGTATGGAACAGCTTCATCCCTTACCACTTAAACAGCTTTTGGAGGTACTTCAGCCCTACAAAAATGCGGAGCTGCTGTGGGTACAGGAGGAGCCTGAAAATATGGGGTATTGGAATTATCTTTTGAGCAGGCTCTACAAAGAACTTCCTATGCGTGTAATTGCCCGCAAGGCTAGTGCTTCCCCGGCTACGGGATACCACAAGGTTCACGTAGAAGAGCAGCGTACTATCGTTACGCAAGCATTGAAGGGCATTTAAGTACCATTTAAAGAAAAAAATGATTTACCTGAGGAGTCTTCCTCAATGAAATAAAGAAAGCCATGAGTAAAGCAATGAAAGTACCTGCAGTAGGAGAATCCATCACGGAGGTTACCGTAGGAAAATGGTTTAAAAATGACGGAGATCGCGTACAACTCGACGAGGTACTCTGCGAATTGGAATCCGACAAAGCCACCTTTGAATTTCCCGCCGAAGCGGCTGGAACCTTGAGGATCAAGGTCAAGGAAGGAGATACAGTAGAAATCGGAGGCATTGTTTGTGAGATTGAAGAGGCAAGTGCCGGTACCAGTTCTGAAGCCCCTGCCTCACCAGCCACTCCTGATGCTTCTGCCGCCTCAGCTCCCGTCGCAGTAGGCCAGGTAAAAGAGATGATCGTGCCCCCCGTGGGAGAATCCATCACCGAGGTCACGCTCGCGCGTTGGCTAAAAAAAGAGGGAGAAGCGGTCTCCTTAGACGAAGTGATCGCAGAAGTGGATTCCGATAAGGCTACCTTTGAGCTCCCTGCGGAGGCTTCTGGCATCTTGAGGCAGGTAGCCAAAGAAGGAGACGTCTTGGAAATTGGAGGTTTGATCTGCAGGATAGAAGTAGGAGCAAGCGCTTCGCCTTCGGCATCTTCTCCTGCTCCTGTATCCACTCCAGTACCAAGTACCTCTTCCAATTATGCTGCAGGGCATCCTTCTCCAGCGGCATCCAAAATTTTGGCAGAGAAGGGTATAGATGCTACTGCTGTGGTAGGTACAGGGAAAGAAGGAAGAGTCACCAAAGAAGATGCGCTTTCGGCACAGCCTGGGACTAAAGTGGCCGCTAGCCCTGTGGTACAAAGCCCAAATCCTGAGCCTTCCGCTCAAGTGGGCAGCACAGGCTCTAGAGCTATGCGAAGAGAGAAAATGTCTTCCCTACGCAAAACTGTATCCAGACGCTTGGTGGCTGTTAAAAACGAAACGGCCATGTTGACCACCTTCAATGAGGTCAACATGAAGCCCATCATGGATCTCCGATCCAAATTCAAGGATCAATTCAAGGAAAAGCACGGAGTAGGCTTGGGCTTTATGTCCTTCTTTACCAAGGCAGTATGCGTAGCCTTGCAGGAATGGCCTGCGGTCAATGCGCAAATTGATGGCAACGATTTGGTTTACAATGAATTTTGTGACATTTCCATTGCTGTATCTGCGCCCAAGGGCTTGGTCGTTCCCGTGATTCGCAATGCAGAATTGCTTTCCTTCGATCAAATTGAAAAGGAAATCGTGCGTCTTGCGGGCAAGGCCAGAGACAACAAGCTCTCCATAGAAGAAATGACGGGAGGTACCTTTACCATCACCAATGGAGGAATATTTGGATCCATGATGTCCACTCCCATCATCAATGCGCCCCAGTCAGCCATTTTGGGGATGCACAATATCGTAGAGCGCCCCATCGCGGAAAACGGAGAAGTAGTCATCCGTCCGATGATGTATCTGGCACTTTCTTACGACCACCGCATCATCGATGGCCGCGAATCTGTAAGCTTCCTTGTTCGAGTAAAGCAATTGCTCGAAGACCCGACGAGGTTGATGTTTGGGGTGTAAGGCAGAATATACATAGTACAAAGTACAAAGTACCAAGTACAATGTACACTATCCTTTGTGCCAGTCATTCCGTTTGAATACTGTAAAAGATAGATTTTTTAACCTAAATGACAAGAGAATGCATCGTTACAAGGATTTATCCGTTTGGCAAAAGGCCATGGATTTAGTAGTTGAAATTTACAAGATAACCGAAAAATTCCCTTCGCATGAGCGGTTTGGCTTGGTCTCACAAATGAATCGATCTGCGATCTCCATACCCTCTACCATTGCGGAGGGGGCAGGGAGAAATACCACAAAGGATTTTGATCACTTCTTGGCGATCTCTCTAGGGTCTTCTTTCGAATTACATACCCAATTGGTTCTTTCCAATCGACTTGGGTATGTAGCTGTGGAAGTAGTTGAAAAATTAGAACTCGAGTTGGCCCATATCCAAAATATGGTCGTGAAACTCAAAAAAAGTTTGAATGTCTAACCAGCGTGTACTTGGTACTTAGTACCTGGTACATGGTACAACAACAATACAATGTACGACGTCATCGTAATCGGATCAGGACCAGGGGGCTATGTAGCTGCCATCCGTGCTGCCCAGTTGGGTATGAAAACAGCCTTGGTAGAGAAATATTCCACTTTGGGTGGCACCTGCTTGAATGTAGGCTGCATCCCTTCTAAGGCGCTGCTCGACTCTTC
>VGMU01000023.1 GCA_016866385.1 Bacteroidota bacterium | reverse complement strand
TATGTACCTTAAATAATGGTTCCGATCTAAGCATTCCTGGAATATCTGCCATAAAAATACTCCGTAACTCTTCCCCTACAGGACCTACCCATTTGGTGGAATCAATCGCCAAAACGATTTCTCCTATGGTACCTTTTGATTTAGGTTTTGCACTTGAAAATCCTTCCCCTTCTCCACAGGAAATTGTAAGAGCGCCAAACAGGATTACAAGTAGAAGATGAATTATTTTCATGGCATGTAGCACGATAGATTCTAGTTAATTTTCTTTAAACCAAGTTAGGGAAAAGCTAAAGATGAATAAATCTAAAAAAAAGGGGGAGGTTCTTCCATCTTTTAGTTAGGTCTAGCTACCCAATGATTAACCGTTGACCAGGTTTGATGGTAGTAGAATTTAAATTATTGAGACGCTTGATTTGATCTATAGTCAGCGAATGTTTTTTTGAAATATTCCATAGAGAATCTCCAGGTTGGACGGTATACGTTTTTGGGGTAGACGATGACTCGTTACTCAGGGCGAGAGGTTGCCCACCTGATGCTGAAGAGTTGGAAGCAAGGGAAGAGGAATAGATGTAGAGCATTTGGCCTACCCGAATGGTAGAAGAACTAAGGTTGTTCCACTGCTTGATCTGGGTAATGCTTACCCCAAATTTTCCAGCAATTTTCCCTAATACATCCCCTGATTTTACCTTATAGGCAATTCGCTCTGTGGTACTTGGTTCTTGAGTTAGTGTGGTAGTTGGTTGTGGCTCTATACTTGCTAGAAAAGTACTTGGGCTTGTGGCCAAAGAATCTCCAATCCAAGCTAAATTTTCTTTTACAAATAGCGCTTTTGACTTTGGAATTCGAATAGAAAGAGATCGATTACTTTCTGGGATTTTTCTATTCTTGATAGAAGGGTTCAGTTCTTCCAAATCATTGAGGCAAATGGAGGATAGTTCGGCAAGTTTTTCCAGGTGAAATGCTTTATCAAAGTTTACTTCCTCGTAAGCAAGTGGATAGGTAGGTTCTTCCAAATTCAAGTTATGAGCCTCTAGGTGATTCAAAATATAGAGCATGGCTTGAAATTGAGGAACATAGCTTCTGGTTTCTCTAGGTAGGTGATCGTAAATTTCCCAAAAGATAGATTTTCCGCCTGATCTACGAATAGCTTTTCGCACGTTTCCGGGACCGCAATTGTAGGCAGCCAAGGCTACTTCCCAATTTCCAAACATGTCATATAAAGATTTGAGATATTTTGCAGCGGCCACAGTTGATTTTACGGGGTCCATACGATCATCGATATCCTCATTGACATGCATGCCATACATGCGGCCTGTAGCTGGCATAAATTGCCACAAGCCCATGGCACCCATCCGGGACTTAATTTTCGGATCTAGCCCAGATTCAACTATGGATAAGTACTGAATTTCTATGGGTAATCCTTGTTGCTCCAAAGTTTCTACGTACATAGGAAAATATTTTTCCTTACGCGCGAGTATCATTTTCATGTATTCCCTATTCCTAACGGTAAAGTATTGGATAAAGGAAAATATACGGTCATTTAGTTCGAAGGGCATGGAAGTATTCATGGCCTTGATTCGTCCCTCCACTTGTTGGTAAGTGAAATCAGGCACATACTCGTAATGGTAATTGGGCATCACGATTTCAAATTGAGAAGTGCCCTGAGGACCAGGATCCTGCTGCTGTGAAAAAGAACTTGCCACAGGCAGTAGAAAATAGCTTAGGAGAGGAAATAGGAATCCTAAAAATAACTTTTTCATCGAGCTTGGTTTTAGTTCAATTTCAAAAGATAATCACTAAAAGCATATAAATCTGCTTCTTTGAAGGAATTTGTGATCACTTGTAAGCCTATGGGCATGCCTGCTTCATCCTTTCCGTTGGGGATAGAAATGGCAGGCATTCCGGTGACGGATGCCTGTACAGTAAATAAATCTTCCAAATACATGGCTAGAGGATCACTTCCGTGCTCTCCAAACGCAAAAGCAGTAGTGGGTGTAGTAGGGAGCAAAATGTAGTCAAATGTAGTCAAAATTTGTTCGGTAAACTCTTTGATGACCCTTCGTACTTTTTGAGCTTTACTAAAATAGGCATCGTAATAATTGGAAGAAAGCACAAAGGTTCCAAGCATGATTCTACGCTTTACCTCCTCTGAAAAACCTTCACTTCGGCTTTTGGTATACAGGCTTTCCAAATCAGTGGACTTCGGAGATCGGTACCCGTACTTCACCCCATCAAACCTAGAAAGGTTGGTACTGGCTTCTGCGGTACTCAAGATATAATAAGTAGGTAAAAGATACTTTAGAAGCGGAAAACTTACTGCCTCTACCTGGTGTCCTTCTTTTTTCAATTTTGCCAAAACAGATTCTGTATTCTTTTTAATTTCTGATTGCAAAGCAGGAGAATCTAGAGTTTCCCTGAGTATGGCTACCTTAACTTTTCTATTGAAAGGGAGAAGCTGACTGTAAGACAAAACAGATTTTTTGGAAGAAGTGCTGTCCCATTCATCGTATCCAGCGATGACTTCCATCACCAGGGCGTTATCTTGGATGGTTCGTGAAAAAATACCTATGGTATCAAATGAGGAGGCATAAGCAATCAAGCCCCAACGGGAAATTCGAGAGTAGGTGGGCTTCATCCCTATCACTCCAGTAAAAGCGGCAGGTTGCCTCACAGAACCTCCTGTGTCCGAACCCAAAGACACCGTACACAAATTGGCCTGCACAGCCACTGCTGAGCCTCCTGAAGATCCTCCAGGAACTTTGTTGAAGTCCAGAGCATTGTGCACCTTGCCATAGACGCTATTTTCATTGGAACTTCCCATTCCGAATTCATCGCAATTGAGTCTGCCGATGATGATGGCATCTTCTTCAAGAAGACGTTGAACCGCAGTAGCCGTGTGCTGGGAAATGTATCCCTCTAAGATCTTTGATCCTGCCGTAGCGGGATGACCGGCAAAATTGAGCACATCTTTGATACCGACGACCATGCCGGCTAATTTACCGGCAATGCCTTGGGCAATTTTATCGTCAACTTTCAGGGCTTGTTCACGAGCAGCATGTTCGTAAACTTCGACGAAGGCATTGAGATGGGCCTTCGACTGGATGTTGGTGAGGTAATGGTTAACTATCGTTTGACAAGTACATGCCTTTTTTTCCAAGGCATTTTTTATCTCATCAAAAGAATTAAATTTTTCCACAGGTGATTGCCTGGGGTTTACTTCTTCTTATCCTTCATGCCATCTTCCAGGTCATTTTGAATCTCTTTGGTAGCATCTTTGAATTCACGAATTCCTCTTCCCAATCCTCGAGCCAATTCGGGGATTCGCTTAGCACCAAACAAAAGAAGGATAACTACGATGATCAAAATCAATGATCCTCCGCTCATATTTTGAAGAAAACCTAAAGTAGCCATAAGCTTTTGTGTTTAAGTAGGTATAGGATACAAATATACAAGGTTCCCCCGCTTGGCCAAAGGGATTTTTCCCTTGAGAACATCTTTTTTATAAACTCTTACTTTTGTATACTATTTGGCTAAAATCCAGGTTGCAGGGTCCATAATCTGTAAACTTTTCCAGGTTTGGAAGTGAACTTCTGCTACACCCTCTGCATTGGTGGCTACCTGACCGATGATGGTCTTGGCTTTCACCGTTTGCCCTGCCGATACCGAAATGGACTTGAGTCTGCTGTACATGGTAAAATACTCCCCGTGCTTAATAATCAGTGTATTTCCATATCCTGGGATGGTGGTGATTTTAGACACCACCCCATCAAATACTGCCCTTACGCTAGCATTAGGTTGGGTACGGATGTCCACTCCATCATTTTCTAGTGTAATTCCTTTAAGGGTAGGATGGGGGTAGGTACCGTAGCCCTGAGCAATGAATCCTGTTTCTACTGGCCAAGGCAGTTTACCTTTGTTGCCAGCAAAGGAGGTGGAAAGTGCCGCAGCTTCCGGAGTCATGGGCATGCTACTTCCGGATGTCTTGGAACTGCTACTGTTTTCTTTTTTAGCCGCTGCTTCAGCCAATCGAATTTCTTCTTCAATGGCTGCTTTAATCATGCGATTGAGTTGTTCTTGTTGTTTCTTAGTTGCGGTGATTTGCTTCTTGATTTCCCCTTCTTTTTTTGACAAGGTATTGACTAATCCTTGTTGCTCCTTGCGCATTTGTTCAAGTTTTTCCTTTTCTGTTTTTTCTTCTACCAACACTTTTTCTTTATCCAATTTTCGAGAATCCAAAGCTATGCGCTGGTTGGCTAGGTCAACTGAAAGCTTTTCAATTTGTGCTGCCTGCTGTTTTCTATTATCGGTGTATTGCTTCAGGTATTTAAGCCTCATATAGAGCTGATTAAAATTGGCCGAACTAAATACAAAAGCTACGATGGAGAGACCTCTATTGAGTTTGGATGAATTGTAAATCATGCGTGCATACTCTGCTTTTAGCTCTTTCAATTGATTTTCTAAACTTGAAATTTTAGTCTCTATTTCGAAAATTTCATTAGAAAGCAAGGTGACCTCCCTATCCAAGGTATTGACCAATCGATTTTGGGTTTGAAATTGCCTAGTCAGCGCATTGAGTTCCCCCAAGGATTCCCTTTTGGTGGCTGTGGTTTGTTTGAGAATTACATCAAATTCTTTCAAACGGTTTTGCACTTCCAATTTGTCTCGCTCCAGTTGCTCCCTTGATTTATTGGTTTGGGAAAAAACCTCTATCTGCAATGAAATCAGGCAAAAAATAAATATCAAACGAAACACTATTTTCATACGATTTTAAAATCGAAAAGGAAATCCAAGGGAAGCCTCTTGCAACTCAAAAGAAGTCCAATCCAAGTAAACTCTAAAATAATAACTTTTTTCAGGGGTGACAAAGGCAACTTTGTAGAGGGCCCCTACCGGGAATACCTGGGAGTTGACCTCTTGAAATTTTTCAAAGCTACCTAAAATAGAGCCCAAATTGGACAAAGAAGTGCTCGAAAATTCTATTACTTTGCCATGCTTGGTGTCTATTTTACTAAAATAACGGATTCTATCTCTTACCTGAGTCAATTCAAACCTTTTACCGACCCGAAGCAATCTATCCTCATAACTTACTGGGTAGGGAATATTGGCCCAAAGCAGGTTTTGGAAAAGATCAAGAGAAACGTTTACCCCATACAGGCGCTCAAAATCTTCATGACTTAGGTTGACGTCATTACCTCCAATTCTATCTTGAATCTGTATTTTAGAGGCCGTGATTATTCCCCTTATGGCTTCCAAACCCAAGCCTGGGGAAAGGGAAAACCAAAGAATACTATCATTTTTGGCGCGCAATTGAAGGGTGCCCCTAGTTATTTTTCCAGAATCTTCCTCTAATACAATTTTTGCTTTACCCTGAAGGTATTCGTAAGAGGCTTTTCTTGGTGTAAAATCTTCCATGATGGAATTGCCTTCATAGATCAAGGTTTTTTTGGCACAGCCCAAAAGCAGTGCCAGCCCGAGAAGGCATCCAAGGTGGAGAAGCTTATTCATGGTATTTTCCTTCTTTGATTTTCTGAGCCAATTTTTCCGATCCTTCTGGATGTTGCTGTGCTTTTTTCCACCAGGTTATGGCCTCATCTACCCTATTGAGATGGTAAAGAATGTCTCCGTAATGTTCCATTAGGACTCCACTGGGATCATTTTCCAATTGTATGGCCTTTTCCATGTAAGCCAAAGCTTCCACGTATTTTTTCATCTGAAATAATATCCATGCTAGGGTATCCAGGTAGGTAGAATTATTGGGGTTTCTTTTCACCACACGCTCAGCCATGTTCTTTGCCTTTTCCAGTTCCAACTTCTCTAAGGATAGAAAATAAGCATAATTATTTAATACCAGGTCGTCTTTGGAATCTAAAGCCAATGCTTTTTCAAAGTTGGCAAAGGCCTTTTCTTTCTCCCCTAAGTTGTATTGGCTATTGGCAAGGGTCCCGTAGGCTACTTGGGACAATTGCTGATTTTTTTCTTCATTCAATCGTAAGGCATGCTCCAAAGATATTACCGACAGAGAATCTTTTTTTTGCGCCGACTTTACCACCCCATCGTAAAACCAAAAGGCAGCTACCTCCGGAAACTCCTCCACAGCCATCTGGGTATAATTTTCTACTTCTTGGTAGGGGGTGTTTACTTCAAATGAATTCAGGATAACCTCTTCCAATAAACCTTGGTTATTTGACTCTAGGGACAAGGATTTTTTGTAGAAAGCGATTCCTTCTGCCACCTTTTTTTCTGCCATGCGGCGCTTTCCTAATGCTTCAAATATGGAGGCATCCTCAGGACGTGACCCTAGCATGAGGAATTCTAAGGTATCTAGGATAGATTCTCTTTCTTGGGTTTTTATTTCCTCAAGAATTCCTTCATAAGCTTTCGCCTTTGCAGAACCTGCTAAGTCGGCACTTTTCATTCCAAATATCAAATGTGACAGAGCACCTGAGGCATCCCCTTTTTCGGACTTTAGGGTGTATGCAGCCATCTGCAATTCGGGCTGGTCTGAGTATTTTTGTATTTCTCCCTCCACCAATTGGATGGCTTGATCCAGCCTGCCGTTGTTAAACAGAATCTCCACCAAGCCCAATACATACGCGGGATTTCCTGGAAAGGCAGCAATCAATTTTTCCCCTTCTTCTATAGCTTTGGACAGGTTGTCTTTTCTCAGGTAAATCCTTTGTTTTTGAACCGTAAAGGGCTCTCGTACCCCATAAAATGCTTCTGCTCTATCCAGTACCACCAAGGCCTTGTCAAATTCGTTGGCATCCAAGTAAATACTGGCTAAGTCTAAGGTGTAGGATTGGTTTTTGGAAGATTCTTGAGTGAGTTTGTCCAAAATTTCTGCTGCACGCAAAGGCTGCTGCTGCTGGTGATATAGTTCTGCAAGTAATAAGGCATAGTAGCTATTGCTTGGTTCCAGGGCAACAGCTTTTTGGGCAAAAGGCAATGCTTTTTCGGGCTGCTTATTTTTTCCAAGGACTTCGGCCATTTTATAGGAAATGGCTGCCTGCTCGGGAGCCAAGTTTAAGGCTTTATCAAATAAGAAATAGGCTTTATCCCATTCCCCCAGTACGGATGCTTTTTCTCCTTCGATAAACAAGCGTTCTACCGTAGTTTGTATCTCTTGTACTTTTCGCTCTTTTTTAGAAGGATTACCTTGGCATTGACCCAAATAGGGAAGAGAAAAAAAGTAGAATGAAAGAAGAAAAAAGGGAATAAATTTCACTAGAAGAAGGTATTTCTGCAGGTCACTGCAAACATAATGCCTTTTGTGGAATAAGGGAAAACAAATCATTTTCCAATCGAAAAACAGGTATCCTTCCAGGCTATTTTTTTTCTAAAATACCTGAAATAAACTTTCGGTCAACAAGAAAAAAACCTCCCAAAAAGAGCAGAATAAGCAGGTTTTTAGCCAAAAAATCTAACCAAAAAGACCCCAATTCCAGGTAAAACCCCACGTAGCTCAATGCAAATGCCACAGTAACATATACTAAACCCTTGAAGCTATGATAGGGGATAGGATAAAATTTTTGTCCATAATAGAAGCAAACTAAAGTCATCACCAAGTAGCAGGCCACACTACCTACTGCAGCGCCCATAAATCCCCAAACGGGCACGAGTAAAAAAATACACCCGGCACTGACAGCAGCTCCTAGGCAGGTAATCCAAAAACTGTAAGCAGTTTTGTCGGTAAGTTTAAACCAAATGGAAACATTGAAATATACTCCTAAGAGTAAATAGCTTCCCAAAAGAATAGGCACTGTAGAGAATCCCAGGGTGTAAGAAGAGCCTTTTAAAAACAATGGTCCAATCCAATTTAAATTAACTGAGAGAACAAGCATCAACAGGGAACAAAAAATAACAAATCCATGCATCACCTGAGCGTACAGGTAAGGGGAGTCTTTTTCTCCAGATTGCCTAAAAAAGAAGGGTTCTGCGGCATATTTGAAGGCTTGGATGACCAGGTTCATCAGGATCGCCAACTTAAAATTGGCTCCAAAAATTCCTGCTGCCTCCCTAGAATTTAATCCAGGGTAAAAGTTGAGCGGTAAGACAAACTCAAAAAGTAATCTAGAGAGCAATTCGTTGGTCACTCCTGCCAATCCCATGGCAAGTAGGGGAAGCGAATAGCCCCACATGGGATAGAGAATTTCTTTTTTAAGTTGAAAATGAAAAGCTCCTGCTTTCCACCACACCAGAGGAATTATTAGTCCATTGGCGAGGAGATTGGACAGCAAAATATACTCTACCCCCCAGGTACTTGGAAAAATATCGGAGGAAAAAGCACCTGCTTCGATCCATGTAGGAATCCAAATCAGGAAGAGCAAATTGAATCCCACATTCAAGAGGATATTGATCACTTTGGCAGTAGCAAAGCTGAGCGCTTTATTGTCTAGCCTTAGCTTGGCAAAAGGTATAGCTAAAAGTGCATCAAAGGATAAAATCAAGGCTGTCCATTGGAAAAGGTAGGCTTGATCGGGGTAATTCATGCTTTGCGCTAGAAAAGGAGCCGCTAAATAAACCAAGGTTCCAAGAAGCAAAGTAGAACAAAGCAAGAGAGACTGAGTGTTGGAGTATACTTTTTTTGGATCTAAAGATTTTCCGGTAGAAAATCGAAAGAAGGCCGTTTCCATGCCATAAGTAAACACAATATTAAAAAACCCGATCAAGGCATAAATCCCCGTGAATGCGCCCAAATCTGCTTCGCTGAGGTAGGCCGTGTAGACTATGATGAGTAAAAAATTGATGGAACGACCTAAAATGCTACTTAGGCCATAGATGGCTGTTTGTCCTGCAAGTTTTTTTAGCTGGCTCATGAAGGCAGGAGGAGCTTATTCTCCACGGAAGATAGGCTTTCTTTTTTCAAGAAATGCAGAGGTTCCCTCTTTGTAATCTCCTGATTTCACGCACCTGGCAAAGGAATTAGCTTCGGTTTGGTATCCATTTTCCTGTGAAAATACCGCATTGACGCAATCCACGATCATGCCGATAGCCAGGGGAGCTTTGCTTCTTATTTTCTCCACTATTGCTTCTGCGCATGCGATTGCCTCTTCTTTAGTAGGGAATACATGATTGACCAAGCCTAGACTTTTTGCTTCTTCCGCTCCTATCATGTCCCCGGTCATCATCAATTCATTGGCTTTTCCTCTGCCTACCAAAAGGGTAAGTCTTTGGGTACCTCCGTATCCCGGAATGATTCCCAGATTTACCTCCGGTTGTCCAAATTTGGCATTAGCCGTGGCAATCCTCATGTGGCAGGCCATGGCCAACTCACATCCACCCCCTAAGGTATATCCGTTGGTGACGGCAAGTACAGGCTTGTGGCAATTTTCAATCATGGCGAAAATCTCCTGACCAAATTCAGCAAACTTACGTGCATTGACCTCGTTGAGTGAGGCAATTTCGGTGATATCTGCCCCAGCCACAAACGCTTTTTCTCCTGCACCAGTGAGAATTACTGCTTTGATGGATTTGTTGTCCATCAATTGTTCGAAGACCAACTTGAGTTCTTCCAGGGTGGAAAAACTTAGGGCATTCATTTTATCTTCTCTATTGATGGTCAAATAAAGAATTCCGTTATTCTCTTCGGAGATGATATTGACAGGTTCAGTCATGCGGATGCAAGATTACGTGAGACAAATATACGTTTGACAAGAACAATGCCAAGCAATGCCATTTGGAAAAACCAAGAACATCAAATGAGTCTCTGTTTTTCAAAGATTTTTTAATGCTACCTATAAGTTGATTTTTTGACGTAAATAGAGGGTTTTCGCCCCCTTTTGCCTACTTTTGCACCAGCTTTTGAATTGAGGCTATACCAACTATACCTATGTCTTACCATCGAAAAATTACCGTAGCCTATGGCGACGGGATTGGACCCGAAATCATGACTGCTACGCTCTCCATCTTGGATGCAGCAGGAGCTAATTTAGACTATGAAGTCATTGAAATCGGGGAAAAAATATACCTCAAAGGAATCAGTTCGGGAATGGAACCCCATGCCTTTGATTCCTTACGTGCCAACAAGGTGTTTTTAAAATCCCCCATTACCACCCCCCAGGGTGGAGGATTCAAGTCTCTGAACGTGACTACTCGCAAGTCTTTTGGCTTGTTTGCCAATGTTCGACCTTGTAAGTCCTATTCCCCTTTTGTAAAAACCCATTTTCCAAAGACAGACTTGGTGATTATTCGGGAAAATGAGGAGGATTTGTATGCGGGCATTGAGCACAGACAGACCCAGGAAGTGTACCAATGCCTGAAAGTCATCTCTCAACCTGGTTCGGAAAAGATCATTCGCTATGCTTTTGAGTATGCCAAAAAATATGGCAAAAAAAAAGTCACCTGCATGACCAAAGACAATATCATGAAGTTGGCCGATGGACTTTTCCATAAAACCTTCGATGAAATCGCCAAGGAATATCCAAACATCCAATCTGAACACAAAATCATAGATATCGGTACTGCGTTGATTGCCGAGCGCCCCGAAGTGTTTGATGTGATTGTCACCCTCAATTTGTATGGAGATATTATCTCAGACGTGGCGGCACAAGTCACGGGCTCGGTAGGTTTGGGAGGCTCGGCCAATGTAGGAGAAGAAGTAGCCATGTTTGAAGCCATCCATGGTTCGGCACCAGACATTGCAGGCAAGAATATCGCCAACCCATCCGGTTTATTGAATGGAGCCATCTTGATGTTGGTTCATCTAGGCATGCCAGAGGTAGCAGAAAAAATTTCAAATGCCTGGATGAAAACCTTAGAAGATGGGATACATACGGCTGACATTTACCAGGAAGGTCTTTCGTCCAAGAAAGTTGGCACTATGGAATTTGCCCAAGCGGTCATCTCCCGCCTTGGTCAGCAACCTAGTCGACTAATCCCTGCTTCTTTTGGTAAAGAGGGAGGTAAGCCCATGGCCATTCGCCTTAATGCCAAGCCAAAAAGCAAAAAGGAATTGCTGGGCATAGACGTATTTCTTGACTGGGACCAAGAAGACAGAGATCCCAACAAATTGGGAGCTATGCTGCAGCAAATCCAAACCCCTGGCTTAAGCTTACAGTTGATCACCAACCGTGGAGTAAAGGTATTCCCTGAAGGTTTGAAAGAAACCTTCTGCACGGACCATTGGAGGTGCCGATTCAAATCGACGAATGGAGGGCCTATTGACCATCGTCAGGTCATTGCCTTGCTTCAAGAAATCAATCATCTGGGATTGGATTTCATCAAGACCGAACACCTGTACACGTTTGATGGTGTAAAAGGGTATTCTTTGGCTCAAGGAGAATAAATGACTCCAGGAAAAAGGCGGGACACGAGAAAAGGGGAAGAAAATTCCCCTTTTTCTTTTAGTACATTTGTGCCAAGGGCTTTCCCCAATTAGCCAGCTTTCCATGAAAAAACGCGTTTTAATCGTCACCTACTATTGGCCTCCTAGCGGAGGATCTGGCGTACAGCGCTGGTTGAAGTTTGCCAAGTATTTACCCCAATCGGGCTGGGAGCCTGTAATATTTACACCAGAAAATCCGGACTTCGACCTCCATGACGAGAGTCTGCTAAAAGAAGTCTCTCCCCATCTGGAGGTCATTCGCTTCCCCATCTGGGAGCCATACCATTTGTTTTCGAAAGTAAAAAGGACAGCAAAGAGTCATCTGGGTCGTATGCTAGAGCAAGCAGACAAGGGGCTATTAGAAAAAATAGCCATTTGGCTGCGGGCCAACATCCTCGTGCCAGATCCTCGGATTTTCTGGGTGAAGCCTGCAGTCAAGTTTCTTCATACCCTACTCCAAGAAGGGCAATTTCAAGCCGTGATAACCACAGGTCCACCTCATAGTTTGCACCTGATCGGCCTACAACTCAAGAAAAAATATGGAGTACCCTGGTTGGCAGACTTTCGGGATCCCTGGTCCCAGTGGGAATTTCTGGACACCCTCCCCATGCTCTCCATTATCCGCCGCCGTCACGAAGACTTGGAGCAAAAGGTTTTGCAAGAGGCCAATGTGGTGGTGAGTATTTCACCCACCTTTCAGCGGGACCTAGAAAAACTGGCTGGTCGAAAGATTGAGCTCCTGACCAATGGCTTTGATCCAGAGGATCTACCGAATCATTTTACTCCTGTGTTCAAGCAGGCTAACATGCTTCACTTGGTGTATTCGGGTATTATTGATGCCATTCGTAATCCCCTACCTTTGCTGGAAGCCATGAAGGCTGAGTTTGAAAGCAAAGGAGAGGAGGTGAAATTCAGTTTTGTAGGCAAAGTGAGTCAAGCTGTACAGGACTTCGTCGCTGCCGATCCTTGGCTGCGTGGCAAGGTGCATTTTGTGGGCTATGTGACCCATTCCCAGGTGTTTTCGTATTATGCCCAGGCCCATGCCCTGGTACTTATCCTCACCGATACCAAAAATGCCAAGGGAAATATTCCAGGTAAACTTTTTGAATACATGGCTACAGGCATTCCTATTCTAGCTTTAGGTGATCCTGAAGGGGATTCGGCAGCTATTTTGAGGGAGAGCAAAGCGGGTGAAGTGCTAGCCCACCAGCATAAAATCGGAATTCAGGCACAACTTAGATCTCTTTTTGTTTCTGCTGGTACCGCTCAGTCTCAAAAAGCCATGGAGAAGTATGCAAGGCCTTCCTTGACTCAGCAACTTTCCAAATTGCTGGATAAAATCGCTCAGGTCTCTTGAGATAAAGAGCGAATCCTTTGGGGTATTCGCTTTTTTCCCTCTATTTTTTTTTACATTTCCCCATGGCTTCATCTACCTCCCTTTTGTTGATCCCAGCAGCCTTATGCTTGGCTGTATTTTTTGCAAGTTGGCTCACCCGATTTTCTTGGGCGAAATCTGTAGGAACACCCATATTTGTGATCCTTATTTGTGCCTTTCTCTCCAATATAGGATGGATTCCCAGTGCCATGGAGGCCAACCCCATTTACGAAGGAGTATTTGTTTACCTGGCACCTTTGGGCATATTTATTGCCTTGTTGGAGGTGGACCTTAAGAGCCTTAAAAAAGCAGGACTTCCTTTATTGCTCCTGTTTTTGTTGGGTTCCTTGGCCACGGTGATTGGGGTTTTGGTCGCCTGGGTGCTCGTCCAGCCTGGGGAAGTGATAGACTCATTGGCACCCGCCGTAGCAGGGATGTATACGGGGACCTACATCGGAGGATCGGTCAACTTCAATGCCATTGCCTTGCATTACCAAGTCAATGAAGCAGGTAATTTATTTGCAGCCACCACGGTCATAGACAACCTGGTGGGAACTCCCTGGATTATTGCTACCTTGATTTTACCCAAATACCTGCAAAAGGTATTTCCAAGAAAAAAATTGGCTACAGCAGGCGACAAGGAAAGAGTTTCTACCCAAGAGAGCATTTCTTTGGGGTCCTTAGCGGCCATGCTGGCTTTGGGCTTATTGGCTATGGCAAGCAGCAAGGTTTTGGTGATTTGGTTTCCTCAGGTGCCAGAACTCATTTTTCTGACCACCTTGGCACTGATTTTTGCTCAGTTTCCAGCAGTGCAGCAACTGCAAGGGAAGCACACCTTCGGCTATTTCTTTATTTTGATTTTTTTAGCCGTCATTGGCACCCTCTGTGATTTGGGTGCTTTGGTGGAGGCAGGAGATCTTGCCGGCACCTTACTTCTTTTTGTAGGGATCCTGGTGGCAGTACATGGCTTGGTTCTATTTGGGATAGGAGCCTTGCTCAAAATGGATTGGGACATGATTGCAGTGGCCTCGCAGGCGAATATTGGTGGCAACACCACCGCCATTGCCGCTGCCGAAAGCCTTCAACGACCCGATTTGCTACTTCCTGGAATGCTTGTAGGTAGTCTTGGCAATGCCATAGGTACCTACGTGGGATTTGCCGTCGCCGCTTTGTTGTTTTAGATCTGCATCTCTTTCCTTAGATTAGTAACAGATTCACCCTCTACCCTTTAGCCATGGAATCCAGTATATTGACCGAACTTTTCTTACCCTTTTCCCTTGCCGTGATCATGTTTGGGATGGGACTCAGCTTGCAAATCAATGATTTCAAGCGGATTTTAATATATCCCAAAGCGGTAGCGCTTGGACTGTTCAATCAGTTAGTTTTTCTCCCGCTGATTGCCTTTGGACTGGTCCACCTATTTGCTCTTCCTCCAGAACTCTCCGTAGGATTGATGATCCTGGCAATTTGCCCAGGAGGCGCCACTTCCAACTTGATAACCCACCTAGCTAAGGGAGATACAGCTCTTTCTATCACGCTGACAGCCTTTTCTTCCATGATTACTGTTTTTACCATTCCTTTTTTGGTCAATTATTTCTTGGTCTACTTTATCCCAGGTGGGGAAACGCAGCAATTGCAAATTTTTGGAACCATCGTGTCAGTGCTTCTGATCACCATCTTACCCGTAGCACTAGGGATGTTGGTTTTTGCAAAGGCCCCAGTATGGGCAGCTAAGTTGGATCTCCCTTTCCGGCGCATTTCTACCATTTTCTTTGTGATTATTGTCGTGGCAGCCGTATTGAAAGAGAAAGAAAACCTGGTTAGCTATTTTGTAGAGGCTGGCCCTGCTGCTCTTGCCTTAAATCTGTCCACCTTATTCTTAAGTTTTGCTACTGCCAAGATGGTTAAACTTCCCTTCCGACAGGGCCTGACCATAGCCATAGAGTCGGGCATCCAAAATGGCACATTAGGCATCACCATTGCAGCTACCTTGCTGATGAATTCCGTGATGACCATTCCTTCGGCGATTTACAGTTTGATTATGTTCGGAACTGCCGCCTTGGTCATTTTTTTTGGTAACCATATAGCTTCTACACAGGAAGCAAAGCGTTAACCAATGATGGAGATGATTTTTACACGTATTCAGTTCATTGGATTGCTTCTTTTGCTTCCAATATGCCTCCAAGCGCAGAGCTATTTCAATGACTTGGGTAAGCGTATCACCTATGCCGACTACGAACAAAAGATACTTACTGGACCCTATTTTGGAGTTCCAGGTGAAAAGCCTGGAGACCAGAAGTTGGTCCACCGAATGCCTACAGGGCTAACCCATGCCAGGTTGTTTTATGAAAAATTGGGAATGCTAGCCGACTTTCAGGAGGGTAGGCCCTTGGTGGTGATTTTTTATCCAGGCAAGGACGAGTGCAATTCATCTGCTTCCACTTCCGAACCAAAACTACTCAGGTCCAATCACGAAGCGGTGTTGAGGTATGCTAAGAAATTTAAAACGGCAGCTCCGGTGTACCTGTACCAGCAGGCGCATGGCTTGGAAAAGTATGCGGGTATTCACTCCTGGATTCCAGATCCAGAGGGGGTCTTTGCTACCCATTTCTTCCAATTCCCTTACCCTTGCAAAAGTTTTGTAGTGATCAGTCCGAAGGGCAACTACCGAGCAATTTTTGGGGAGTTTCCCATTTCCCAGATTGCTGTAGCCCTCAAAAAACTCTAATTAAGCTGTGAGCGCCGCTATTCCTAAACTTCGCCAAGCCCATCTTTCGGATTTACCTGAGCTAGTGGCACTCGCCCGTACCTCCTTTGTGCAGGCATTTACAGCGGGGAATAAACCAGAAAACGTACAGGCCTACTTGTCCCAGGCCTTTACGGTGGAGCAGTTGACCAAAGAAATCCAGGAGCTGGCTTCGACGTTTATGGTAGCCAGTTGGGAGGGGAAATTGGTAGGCTATACCAAGCTCAATCTGGCGGCCGCACAGGCCGAGGTGCAGGATCCTGACTCGGTGGAGGTGGCCCGCCTGTATACCTTGGAGGAGGTATGGGGGAAAGGAGTAGGGCAGCTGCTCCTCGATGCAGCGATTGCTTATGCCAAGCGGGAGGGAAAGACCTGGCTTTGGCTGGGGGTCTGGGAGCACAATGTCCGTGCGATTCGTTTCTACAAAAAAAATGGCCTCCGTATTTTTGGAAGCCATCCCTTTCCCTTTGGGGACGAAATCCAAAACGATTGGCTGATGCGGGTGGATTGGGGCTAAACTACATTCCATGGGGGAAGCGCTTTGAAAGCCTGCTGCTCTGCTTATCTTTATTTACCTTATTCCATTCCTTACATGAAGCCTGCCTTTATTAGTCTCTGCCTACTCTTTTTCATCGGTGCTTCAGCTTTTCCTCAAGAAAAAGAACCCATCCTTATTTTCATTTCCCTAGATGGTTTTCGACACGATTATGTGGAGCGCTTTCAGCCCGAAAATCTAAGTAGATTTATTGCCGAGGGGGTGGGAGCCAAGGGCTTGATTCCTTCCTTTCCCACCAAGACCTTTCCCAACCATTACACCCTCGCCACAGGGCTGCTCCCAGAGCACCACGGTTTGGTAGACAATGATTTTTACGAACCAGAAAAAGACCAAGTCTATACCATGGGCAATCGATCCCTAGTACAGGATGGGTATTGGTACGGAGGTACTCCCATTTGGGTGTTGGCTGAGCAATACGGAATCAAGGCGGCGAGCTACTTCTTTGTAGGCACAGAGGCCCCGATCCAGGGGGTCCGTCCAAGTTATTACTACGATTACGATGGGGGAATACCTAACTTGACCCGGATTGCCAAAGTATTTGAGTGGCTGCAGCTTCCTGAATCGGAACGACCCCGCTTGATCACCCTGTATTTTTCCAATATGGACGATACAGGCCATCGTTTTGGACCAAACAATGAGGCCGAACTTAAAAAATCTCTTTTCACCTTGGATCGGCAGCTGGGGGCTTTGTTTGAAGGCTTGAAAAGTTTCGATTTACCCATCCATGTAGTGATTGTGTCGGACCATGGAATGACAGAAGTGAGCCAGGATAGGCTGATCAATTTGGATCAGCTCACCGAAGGCATACCTGCCCGAGTAGTTAATAACGGAGCCTTGGCTCACTTGCATTTGGAAGACCCCAAAGAGGAGGAAAAGGTCATTCAACTCCTGCTGTCTCGAAACCCAAACATCCGCATCGATGACCTGAATTGCAAAGAAAATTACCAAGATCCGAGTGCTTTTCCCCAGCGGAAAGGGGACCTACTCATTTTACCTGAAAAAGGGTATTACTTGGCCGATACTCCAGGTATGATGCGCTACCAATCCCAAACCGCTAGATGGGGTACTGAGGTGTTTGGCGAACACGGGTACCGTCCTACCTTGAGCGATATGTGGGGAATTTTTTATGCCAAAGGCCCCCTCTTGAAGTCGGGAATACAGGTGGAGCCCTTTTCTAATGTGCACGTGTATCCCTTGCTCTGTAGGATTTTGGGCCTACCTATCCCCACTGCTATCGATGGGGATGCTGCCATCCTGGATCCTATTTTGCATAAATAGAATCAAGAAACGAATATTTTCTTGTTTACTTTTTTTAGTTCGAATTAATTAAAAATTACTCGCTAAGAAGTTTCATTACGATTTTTTGCCATTTTTTTTATTCTCCCCTATCCCTTTTCGTAATTCTTCCAAAAAATCAAATTAGGCTTGGTAACCTCTCTTTCAGGTTTTTTACCATTACGGGTAATTTCAATTTGCATTCTAGGCAAGGGATGGGAAAAGAATAAGGGTGAATTTTTTAATCTACTTTTTCGACTACTTTTTAAGAGGAATGGGCAAATCTTCTTAAAGAAAAGGGTGATTTTTTCAACTGATTTTTTTTATATTTACTATCTCTTGCCCTGGAAATGCATCTCCAGTTTTTAGGCAGATTTTTTATTGTCAGATTACTTTTAAAGGGAAGAATGCTTTCCACCCGGCATATTGCTACAGGAGAGTAAAATAGAATGAAGCCATGAAAAGTATTTTTTCAAAAAAACTGCTTTTAACCTTTTTATTGATTGCCTTTTTCTCCTCCTCTACCGCAAATGCTTCTGCATTTGGAGAGGATTGTCACATGGAGACTATTCAAACCGAGGACAATTGTTACATTACCAGGGTGGTATGCCACCAAAAATTTTTTTGGATTACGGTGAATACAACTATTGACTTGGTAGAAATTAATTGTCCTTTTGCCAGGCCATAGGGAATGATTTGCTTTACCTTTGGGTTTGACCTGTATATCCATGCTAAAATTTGGACTGATTTGGACCTTATTGTGGGGGCTATGCTTGTCGGGATACACCCAAGATGTGCCTGTGATTGAATTGTTTCCCGTGGAGGTGATTGCTGAAGGAAATCTTGAGGTATACTCCAATTTTGAAAAAAAACAACGGGAGTCTAAGGTCAAGGTGTTCACTTCCATCGCCTTGGTGACGGGCTTTACCAACCCAAAATCAAAGACCATACAGGTAGAAGGGTTAGAATTGTACTTTGATACGGCGGAAGATCAGGAGGGGCAAGGATTTTTCGTGCAACCGGTCATTCTTCAAGCTGTGGCGGGCAAACCGGGTGAGCACCTGCTTCGAATAGAAGAAGAATACCTGGTATCCTCTTCTCTGGGGGGTAAACTGTTCTTCGATTTGTCTGCCAAGGGGTTGCTGCTTGCCCCAGGTCAAGAGGTATTCTTGGGGATCAAGTATATCCGCACCCTCGGTGGTGGAGAAACATCCTATTTCAATAGCAAGTTGGTCTATGGTAAATTCAAAACATCTACCTACTTATTGGCTTGTTTGGATTGTGTGCCTCAGCTTGTAGCGGGACCTGGCAAAAAGGGCATTGCACTTAAGTATGGGCTAGCTTTTTCTGTCAAGGACGAATAGCTGTTGTAGGAAAGTGCTTTTAGCATAGGGGCTATTCCCCCGCATTCCAATACGCCATGCGCTCCAGGCTTATCACCTCCAGGGAGTAGAACTCAAACTCTTCCACGACCTTCCCTACTATGCGGTAAATTCCCCGGCCTTTCACAGGGTATTTTTTGACTAGGGGCGGAAAATGCACCGTATCTATCCAATCTCCCTCTCGGTCCAAGAATGTCCCAAAATTCATTACTTCTCCCTTGACGGTTCGGGTATATTTTACCGTGACCAGGTACCCCAGTATCTCCACTGTCTTTCCCAAATGTAAGGGCAACTCCCTGGCCTTGATTCCTTCTGCTTGTGGGTCTCGAAGGAGATGAAAGGGGGAGTCTAGGGGAAATTCTAAGAGGTCAATTTGATCCAAGATGTCCTGACGAAAGTCCCTCTCATCCAACTGGGGTACTTGAGAGCCCCTAGGCTCCCAGGCAAATGCCAAATCATCTCCTTGAAATAAATCCTGCACAGGAGCAAGTGTTTTTTGCTTTGTTTTTAGAAAATGGGCCTCCCAAAGTAGTTGTTGCTTGGTTTTTCCTGTAAATGCTAGGCTATTGATGCGGATGAGGAGTACCAGCTGTTCCAAGCCCATATCCACCCTTCGAACCAGGTCTACCAAGCTTAAAAAGGGACCCCTTCTCCGGCGTTCTTCCAAGAGGCTTTCTATACTTGCTTTTTCCAAGTGCTTGAGATGAATAAACCCTAGAAAAACCGTTTTTCCCTGGATTCGGGTGAGGTAATCACTTTCGTTGAGCTGGGGACCGAGGACCTCTGCGCCCTGTTGGCGGAGCTCATGTACATAAAACTCCGTGGCGTAAAACCCTCCAAAATTATTGATCACCCCCACCATAAATTCCAGGGGAAAGTGGGCCTTAAGGTACAGGCTTTGGTAGCTTTCTACGGCGAAGGAGGCCGAATGTCCCTTGGCAAAGGAATAGCCCGCAAAGCTTTCGATCTGGTACCACACTTCTGCAGCTTCCGCATCCTGCCTCCCTAGTTTTTTGCAGTTTTCAAAAAAGGCCTGCTTCACCTGTTCAAACTCGCCCTTAGATCTGGACTTTCCACTCATGCCCCTTCGCAAGACATCTGCTTCGGCCAGGTTCAGGCCCGCGAAGTGGTGGGCTACCTTGATCACGTCTTCTTGGTAGACCATGATGCCGTAGGTTTCGGGCATGATTTCCGCCATTACGGGATGGGCCTGATTCCTGCATTCGGGGTCCCGGTGCCGCAAGATATACTCCCGCATCATGCCTGACCGCGCCACTCCCGGCCTAATGATGGAGCTGGCAGCCACTAGCTCCAAGTAAGTGTCTACTTTCATTTTGGCCAGGAGCATGCGCATGGCAGGAGATTCCACGTAAAAAGCCCCCATCGTATGTCCATTTCTAAGGAGTGACTTCACCTTGGGATCTTTTTTGAATTTTTCTACTTCTCGAATATTTACCTCTATGCCTTGGTTTTGGTAGATGGTTTCCAAGGTAGACTTGATGTGACCTAGGCCCCTTTGACTCAAGACATCAAATTTGTGTAAACCGATATCTTCGGCAATGTGCATGTCGATGTGTGTCACAGGAAAGCCCTTGGGGGGCAAGTCTGTGGCAGTATAGTAATAGATAGACTTGTGGGAAAGCAAGATCCCACAGGCATGAATAGTCAGGTGCGAAGGCATGTCGTGGAGGACCTTGGCATAGGTAAGGATGAGTTTACCGTAGGTATCGGGCCTATAGCCCTCTTGGTTTGCATGATGAAGTAGCGATTCTATCTCCATTTTGGGCAGCCCAAAGACTTTGCCTAACTCTCGAAGCACAGACTTGTACTGAAAGGTGCTGTAGGAGCCCAGCAAGGCTACATGAGCATCATTCCTCTTTTGGTATTTTTTAAACAAATAAGCAATGACCTCGTCTCTGTCGGTCCAACTGAAATCAATATCGAAATCGGGAGGGTTTTCTCGGTACAGGTTGATAAATCGCTCAAAGTACAGGTCCAGTTCCATAGGATCTACGTCTGTGATGCCCAGGCAATAGGCTACCACCGAATTGGCCCCAGAGCCCCGCCCCACATGGTAAAAATTGCGATGCTGGGCATAATTGACCAGGTCGTAGTTGATTAAAAAGTAAGACACAAAGCCCTTTTGTTCGATGAGTTCCAGTTCTTTTTCTATGCGTTCCCGGACCTTTTGGGAAAGCTTAGGGTATCTATTTTGGGCACCTTGGTAGGTTTGCTGCCGTAGGTAATCGAAGTCTTCCCCTCCCGATCCGAGTAGGTCCCGCTTGTTTTTGATGGCCTGAAAGTAGAAGGAAAATTGGCATTGCTCCAGAAGCTTTTGCGCATTGATGAGCAGGTAACTGTGATGTTCGCAGCGAGCAATCATCTCTGCATAGCTATAAAAATGCTCACTTGGAGCAGCTTGTTCCTGCATAGGAAGCTTGCTAAGTAGCGTGTTGAGATCCATGCTTCGCAGCAGGCGATGTGCATTAAATTCAAGTTTGGAAGAAAAACTCACCGGCTGCAAGAGCACCAGCTTTTCCTTTTTGCGGGCCCAAGGCGAGCTCCGCAAGGCACTCAGCTGACTAGGCGAAATGCCGATGTATTCGTGGGCTTCTAGAGGGAAAACCTTTTCCGAAAAAGGATAAATGATCAGGCTGTGCGAAAAGGAAGGAGCTTTGTAGCCAAAGGGGCGCTTTTCCACCAAATGTTCCGAAAGGTGCTTGTTGAGCTCATACAGTCCCTCCTGGTTTCTTGCCAGACCAATGTACTGCTGTTGGACGCCGTTGCGGAAATCAATCCCCACTACAGGATGTATGCCTGCCTTTTGCGCTGCGCGAATAAAAGGAAATAGGGCCGCACTGCTGTTGATGTCGGTCAGGGCCAAGGCATCGATCTTGTGCCTAAGGGCCTCTGCTACCAACTTGTCTACCGACAGGGTACCGTATTTGAAACTGAAGTGGCTGTGGCAGTTGAGAAACATGATACGATCTGCGAACAAGGGTATTTAGAAAGGCAAGGGAGGTCCTGCATCTGGCCATCGCGCCTGAGCCACCTGCAGTAAACTTGATTAAAATGTTAATTTTATTAACATTTTAATGTTTATAATATAAACAAAATAGATTTAAAAAAATCCTTCCCTAAGGAATTAGTATTTCATCACTGCATTTTTATACTTTTAATCATGGGCAATTCTCTAATCCGAACAGAAAAGGTAGCATGTGAAGTAGGATGGTTTGATGACCTATGTGGAGGTGACACCGAATTTTTAGGCGTTCCCGACCTCCAGCGCCAAAGTACCTTTGCGCATTGCATGCAGATTATCCAATTGGCCGATGATTTGGGGTACGACAATATCCTCTTGCCTACCTCCTACATGGCGGGACAGGAGACCCTTCCTTTTGCCGCCGCGGCTGCGGTTCAAACCAAGCAGATTAACCTACTTACTGCGGTGCGAACGGGGGAGATTCATCCCCCCATGCTGGCGCGTCACCTCGCTACCCTTGACCACATGCTTCAGGGAAGGTTGACTGTAAACATCATCAATTCAGATCTTCCAGGGTGGAAGGAAGATCCACATTTGCGCTACAAGCGATGCGAGGAGGTGATACAAATCCTAAGAATGTCCTGGACCCAAGAGCGCATTGAATTTAAAGGGGAAGTTTACCCCTCCTTTACCATGGATACCGCTCCGGTACGACCCTATCAAAAAAATGGCGGTCCATTGCTGTATTTTGGAGGAATATCTTCGGGATCAAAAGAAGTGGCCGCACGAGAGTGCGACGTCTTTCTCATGTGGCCCGAGCCCCAAGATTCCATTAGGTCTACGGTGGAGGAGATGTCGCAGCGTGCCAAGTCATACCACCGCCGTATCGATTTTGGCTTGCGCATTCATGTAATCGTCAGGGAGACAGAAGAAGAGGCCAGGGCCCATGCCAAACACATCATGAGTAAGTTTGATCCTCAAGGCTACAACCTGAAGCATCTGGCACAAGACAGCCAGTCGGCTGGAGTATTAAGGCAAGACGAGGCTAGAGCTCTTCTGGCAGACCAAGACGATTTCATAGAACCACACTTATGGATGGGAATAGGAAGAGCTAGAAGCGGATGTGGAGGCGCCATCGTAGGCAATCCCCAACAAGTCTTGGATAAATTACACCAATACATGGATCTGGGTATCCGAGCATTTATCCTCTCGGGCTATCCCCTGATGGATGAGGCAAGGCATTTTGCCAAGTGGGTCCTCCCTCATTTGCCTCAAGTAAAGTTGAATCAATTGCAAGGCAGGGCAACTTAGCACACGAATTTCTTCCTCAACGATACTCCTATGATCGGTTTGCTTCAGGATTTTGACTTGGCTGTATTTCTGCTCTGCATCCTTTGGTTTGTCCTTGCAGCTAAGACTTCAGGAAGCAAAGGCTCTTCCTCCAAGTACTTTATGGCAGACAGGGATTTGCCTTGGTGGTCCGTGGCGGGTTCCATTTACGGCACCAATGTGAGTCTTTCTCAGATCATCGGGATGCTTGGCATTGGCTATTCCATTGGCTTTGCACAAAGTCATTACGAGTTTCTCGCTATCCCCACCATCCTCCTGCTCTGTTTTGTGTTTATCCCTGCCTACCGGCAGAAAAAAGCATTTACGCTTTCAGAATATTTGGGGGATAGGTACGATGAAACCGCTCGCTTGCTCTACACCCTGGTCATCCTAGCAGTCATCCTCATTTTGCTGGTCGGCGGACTTTATATTGGAAGTAGGCAGTTGGGATTGCTTCTGCAGGGCACAGGATATGCCCCAGATTACCTCCTCGGTGTGATCCTCATCGCCACCATCTCTTGCCTCTTGGTGTTTTTTGGAGGTATGCGCGCGGTAGTACGGGCAGAGAATATCATCACCTTTCTCATGGTCGTGGCTGTTATCACCGTTGGTGTTTCTACGCTTCTTCAGCCCGAAATCGGAGGATTTTCAGGACTGATGGATTTAGATGCTTCAGAAAAAGGCATGCAGAAAATGAATTTATACCTTCCCAGCAATCATCCCGATCTGCCCTGGACGGGGGTCTTTAGTGGGCTATTGATATTGCATGGATTTTTTTGGACCACCAACCAGTTTGAGGTGCAGCGCGTCCTTGCTGCCCGTTCGGATAGAGATGCGCAGTTGGGAGCTATTGCTGCTGGTTTTTTAAAACTTACCATTCCTTTTTTCTCTATTTCCGCAGGGGTTGCCGCTGCGTATTTGTTTAAATATAAATATGCCCTAGATCACGTCAAGCCAGACGATGCGTTTATTTACCTCATGAAACAAGTGGTTCCCCAAGGATATGGCCTGATTGGCTTGATACTGGCTGGATTTTTAGGGGCCATTTTTTCAAGCATTTATTCCATGTTGAATTCCCTTTCTACCATAGCTGCCATCGATGTATACAAACGCTACCTGCATACCCAGGCACCAGATGTTCTCCTGGTGGCAGTAGGTAAAGGAGCAGTGGTCTTGGCTTGCCTCTTGGGAGTAGGGCTGGCATGGTGGAGCTTTGATCCAAATTCTGAAGGCAATTTTTTCCTTGTTTTATCTAAAAATACCTCCTACCTGAAGCCAGGAGTGGTGTCCGCCTTTTTCTTGGGGGTGCTATGGAAAAGGGTACATCCCGCCTCTGCAGCGGTAGTCATCCTGGCGGCACCTATTCTAAGCCTGGCAGTAGAATGGTTGTATGACTCCTGGCTTTCTAACTTTGAATTTTGGAGAACCTGGTTTGGGACTCAGCTCAATTTTATGCACCGGGTATTTGTGGTCTTTGTGATTTGTATTTGCATTCAGGTAGGTATGAGCCTTGGTTTGCGGGCAAAACGTGAACAAGAATTTTTCGAAAATCCCATCGATTTTAAGCGTTTAACCTATTTTTTAATTTCCCAAGGATTGATGTTGCTGCTGATCTTTTACTTTGGGGTGCAGCCTAGCAGCGTATCTTTGCTGGCAGCTCTTCTCAGTTTGTGGGTGTGGTTAGATTTTCGTCAGCCTAAAAACGCAGTCCGAATTTCCTCCTCCATCTTGATGGCAATTACCACTTGGGCCCTGTATTATTTTACCTAGACACCCAGCCTTGTAACAAATAAAAAATCAAAAAAATGGATGGGATGCATTGCTAATTCCAAAGGCTTTCTAAATTTGTGTTCAAGCAATGAAAACAAACGCAAATAACAAGTGGTGGTGGCATTTCTACTCTTTCCTCGGGAAAGCTCAGAAAGCCCTTGCCTAATTATTGCGCAAATCATACTCCAAAAGGCTTACTGGATTTCCCGGTAAGCCTTTTTTCATGCCTTTATTTCCGCTTTATGACACAAAATTTTCCCATACGCACCGAATACCGTAAAAAATTAGCAGATACCATCACCCCAGTGAGTATCTACTTGCAGGTTCGCGATCGCTTTGCCAATCCCATACTGTTGGAGTCTTCGGATTATCGTGGCCAAGACAATAGCTACTCCTATATCTGCTTCAATCCCCTGGCTTCTTTTTCTTTTTCTTCAGGCAAAGTCACTGAAAAAATGCCCAATGGAGAAGAAAATTGCTACGAAGTAGGTGCTTCACAGCCCTTGATGGACTGCTTGCAGAGATTTGGCAATGCCTTTCGGCCGGTTTCGGATGCTTTCAAGTTTAGTAGCAATGGTCTTTTTGGTTACACCCAGTACGATACAGTAGCTTGGTTTGAAGACATCAAGCTTCAAACTACCCAAGTCTCAGAAATCCCCATGATGTACTATGCCATGTATCAAAACATCATCGTGGTGGATCACTACAAAAACGAACTTCACCTTTTCGAACACCTTCCTGAGGACGCCCCTTTATCCTCCTTTCTCGATGAGATCGAGACCCTGCTGCACAACAAAAACATTCCTTCTTATGGTTTTAAAAAAGTAGGGGAGGAGGTTTCCAACTACAGTGACCAGGAGTTTTTGGATTTATTGTCCCAGGCTCAAAAGCATTGTCTTCGAGGGGATGTTTTTCAGCTGGTTCTCTCTCGTCGCTTTACCACAGCCTTCAAAGGAGACGAGTTTAATGTGTACCGTGCCCTGCGCTCAGTCAATCCTTCTCCGTACCTGTTTTATTTTGATTACGGTTCTTTCAAGGTATTTGGAAGTTCTCCAGAAGCTCAAATTGTGGTGAAAAACAGGAAAGCGACCCTGTATCCCATCGCAGGAACTTTCCGACGGACGGGCAACGATGTAGAAGATGCCGCCTTGGCTCGTAAACTCTACGACGATCCCAAAGAAAATGCCGAACACGTGATGCTGGTAGATTTGGCTAGAAATGACTTATCCCGCTCCTCAGATTTGGTGGAAGTAGAAGTCTTTAAGGAGGTACAATACTATTCCCATGTAATCCATTTGGTATCTAAGGTGACCGGTGTTCTCCCAGAGGGAGCCAACCCGCTGCAGTTAGTCGCCGATACCTTTCCCGCAGGGACCCTCTCGGGTGCTCCAAAGTACCGTGCTATGGAATTGATCGATGCACTCGAAAAGGTAAGTCGTCAATTTTACGGAGGGGCCATAGGGTACCTGGGATTCAATGGAGATTTTAACCATGCCATCATCATTCGATCTTTCGTCTCTCAAAACAATAGCTTGCGTTTCCAAGCAGGTGCAGGGGTAGTGGCCAAAAGCGATGTTTCTTCCGAATTGCAAGAAGTAGCCAACAAGCTGGAAGCCTTGCGTGTCGCTTTGCAGACAGCAGAACAGATTTAAGGATAGTCCTATGAGAATATTGCTTCTAGACAATTACGATTCCTTTACCTACAACCTGGCCTACCTGATCCGAAGGCTAGGCTATGGAGAGGAATTGGATATCCTTAGAAACGATGCCTTTCCTTTGGAAGAAGTAAAGGCATATGACAAAATTCTACTTTCCCCAGGACCAGGGATCCCGGCTGAGGCTGGACTGATGCCTCAAGTGATCCAGCGCTATGCTTCCAGTAAATCCATCCTTGGGATTTGCCTAGGTCACCAAGCCATAGGAGAAGCTTTTGGGGGCAAACTTCACAACTTGGCCGAGGTTCATCATGGGGTTGCGGCTACACTAACTGCCGTTCCTGATGTACTCTTTGAGGGACTTCCTACCCAGTTTGAAGTGGGAAGGTACCACTCCTGGGTCATTGAAGAAGTTACGCTTCCAGAGGAATTGGAGATTATAGCTAGGACTGCAGACCAATACATTATGGCCATACGGCACAAGAATTTTGACCTGCGGGGAGTGCAATTTCACCCAGAAAGTATCCTCACTGAGCATGGGGCCAAGCTTATTCAAAATTGGCTTCAATCCTAAACGATCTCTACCATACCATGAAAGAAATTTTAAATCACCTGATCGCCCATAAAACGCTCACCCAACAGCAGGCCAAAGAGGTTTTGAAAAACTTGGCTTTGGGTTCCTATCCCAGCAGCCAAGTAGCAGCCTTTATGACTGTCTACCTGATGCGAAGCATCACCGTGGAGGAACTTCGAGGGTTTCGGGAGGCCATGCTCGAACTTTGCGTTCCGGTTGACCTCTCCGAATACGATGCTATGGACCTCTGTGGTACGGGGGGAGACGGAAAGGATACCTTCAATATTTCTACGCTCTCCTCTTTTATTGTGGCAGGAGCAGGGCAAGCGGTGGCCAAGCATGGCAATACGGGAGTATCTTCCATCTGTGGATCATCCAATTTGCTCTCCTATTTTGGATACGAGTTTAGCGCAGATCCGGACCAACTGCGGCGCAGTTTGGATCAAGTAGGACTATGTTTCTTGCATGCCCCGCTATTTCACCCTGCCATGAAAAGTGTGGCGCCTATCCGGAAGGAGCTCGGAGTGAAGACCTTCTTCAATATGCTCGGACCTATGGTCAATCCAAGTTTTCCAAAAAAGCAACTCGTGGGCGTGTTTAGTTTAGAATTGGCCAGGCTCTACGGCTACCTCTACCAAGAAACCGATAGCAGGTTTGCTATCCTTCATGCCCTAGACGGTTACGATGAGATTTCCCTTACTGGCCCCTTTAAAATGATTACCCAAGAAGGAGAAAAACTCTACCATCCTCAGTCTTTAGGCCTAGACACGCTCTCCCCAGAAAGTATTCTTGGAGGAGCTAGCATTGCCGAGTCTGCACGTATCTTTGAGCAGGTGCTTCGAGGAGAAGGTAGCCCAGGTCAAAATCAGGTGGTGATCGCCAATGCTGCTGCTGCCTTGGTGACTTCCCGTGAAGACTTGGGCTTTGAAGACGCGATTGCCCTTGCACAAGAAACCTTACAGAGTGGCAAGGCCCTTCGGGTCTTTAAAGGATTGATCCAACCCCAAACCTCCGTATCCTTCAATTAAGCTGTTTCTGATGAATACCCTAGAAAAAATCATTGTTGACAAGTATTTGGAAGTGGAGGAGAGAAAAAAACTGCGGACTGTCGCTGATTTGGAAAAAAGTAATTTTTTTTCCAGGCCCACCTTTTCTTTGAAAACTTTCCTACTAAATCCTACCAAGTCAGGCATCATTACCGAGTTTAAACGAAAATCTCCCTCTAAGGGGCTAATCAACGGCACCTCCTCCGTGGAGGTAGTGAGCAAGGGCTACGAGCAGGCTGGTGCTTCTGCTTTATCCATTTTAACCGACCAATTCTATTTTGGAGGTAGCACAGCAGACCTTGAACTAGCCCGGGGGCAGGTCACTATCCCTATCTTGAGAAAGGATTTTGTGGTAGACGAATACCAAATCCTAGAAGCCAAATCCATGGGAGCCGACTGTATTTTACTAATTGCTGCCGCCTTAAGTCCTGAAAAGGTAAACTCCTTGGCCACTTTTGCTCAAAGTCTGGGTCTAGAGGTACTTTTGGAAGTGCATAATTTGGAAGAGTTGGAGCAATCGTTTTGTGAGCCTTTGGATGTGGTGGGGGTGAATAATCGGAATTTAAAAACCTTTGAGGTATCCGTGGATACTTCCCTGGAGCTGGTAGACAGGATCCCAAAGCAGGTAGTCAAAATTTCAGAAAGTGGCATCTCCGATCCCAGTACCTTGGTGGCATTCCGAAAGGTGGGATTCGATGGCTTCCTGATTGGAGAAAATTTCATGAAAACTCTTAGCCCCGAAAGAGCAGCGGCAGAATTCATGGAAGAATATTCCCGATTGATGGGAGAAAACAGAGTGGGAAAAGCAGGATATGGAAATTAAAGTTTGTGGGATGCGGGAGAGGACCAACTGCCTGCACTTGGTCGAGGAGGTAGCACCCGATTGGATGGGATTGATCTTCTATCCCCCTTCTCCCCGAGTAGTGTCAGAGGAGGATGCCGCATGGATCAAGGAGTTACCTTTGAAGAAGGTAGGGGTATTTGTGGGGGAAAAAGAAACAGCTATCCTGCGTAAAAGCTATTTGTTTGGACTCTCGGCTTTGCAGCTGCATGGTGGAGAGTCCTTAGACGAGATACAGCGACTCCAGGAATTGGCTGAACTTAAAATTTGGAAGGTGATACCGGTAGGAGGAGAGATAGACTGGAAAGCATGGGAGGCCTTTGTTCCCTATGTGGATCGTTTTCTTTTTGATACGGACACAAAAAGCAAGGGTGGCTCAGGAAAGACCTTTGATTGGAAACTTCTAGAGTCTTACCCTTTTGAAACGGGCTTTGTGCTGGGAGGAGGCCTGACTTTGGCCCATGCCGATGAGCTAGTGGCTTTGAGCCAAAAATTCCCTCAGTTGCTAGGGGTAGATGTCAACTCAGGTTTTGAATTTGCCCCAGGGGTAAAAAAAATAGCGGACTTAAAAGCATTTAAAGAAAAATTGAAAAGCTAATGTCTCTTTGGAGACCATTAAAGGAAAAAGGATGATACAAGTTGACGAAAGAGGGTTTTATGGAAAGTTTGGCGGGGCCTATGTCCCTGAAATGCTGTATCCCAACGTGGAAGAGCTTCGAGAAAATTGGGAGACCATTGTCTCCCGTTCGGACTTTCAAGAAGAATTTCAGGGGCTACTTCGCGACTTTGTAGGTCGCCCTACCCCGCTTTATTTTGCTGCTAGGCTATCTGAGAGTTTTGGTGCCAAGATTTACCTCAAGCGAGAAGACCTCTGCCATACGGGAGCTCACAAGGTCAACAATACCGTAGGGCAGATCATTTTGGCAAAGAAACTAGGCAAAAAGCGCATCATTGCCGAGACTGGAGCAGGGCAGCATGGAGTGGCCACGGCTACGGTATGTGCATTGATGGGAATGGACTGCACCATCTACATGGGCGAACTAGACATCAAGCGCCAGCGTCCCAATGTGGAGCGCATGCGTATCCTAGGTGCCAAGGTAGTTCCGGCTGTGTCAGGCTCGAAAACCCTAAAAGATGCCACCAACGAGGCCATGCGGGCTTGGATTACCGATCCCGTGGGTACCCATTACATCATCGGATCCGTGGTAGGTCCGCATCCATACCCCGAGATGGTGGCCCGCTTTCAATCGGTGATTTCAGAGGAGATAAAACGACAATTGCTAGCCAAGGAAGGTAGAGAAAATCCGGATCTCGTGATTGCTTGCGTGGGGGGAGGATCCAATGCAGCCGGTGCGTTTTACCATTATTACAACCAGCCCTCGGTCAGGCTCATCGCGGCAGAAGCAGCGGGATTGGGAATACATTCGGGAAAGTCAGCAGCTACTTCGGTTTTGGGTACACCTGGCATTTTGCATGGATCTAAGACCTTGCTGATGCAGACCGAGGATGGGCAAGTAGTCGAACCGCATTCCATATCCGCAGGATTGGATTATCCGGGAATAGGTCCAGTCCATGCCCACCTTCATGATATTGGTAGAGCAGAATTTGTGGCTGTGGAGGATGAGAATGCAATGCAGGCAGGCATTCTTTTAAGTCGAACGGAAGGGATTATCCCTGCTATCGAAACGGCCCACGCCATCCATGCACTTCATCAAATTTCCTATCGCCCAAGCGATCTTATTGTGATCAACCTATCTGGAAGGGGAGATAAAGATTTGGAAACTTATATCCAATGGGGAAATTACTAATACTTGCTTCCTGATAAGAACACAACTTTACTTGTAATGATCTCATTCTTTACTAAAAAGTAGCCTACAAAATCCGATGAATCGAATCAATTATTTGTTTCAAAACAAGAATAAAGACCTCCTTTCCATCTACGTTACTGCCGGATTTCCCAAGTTGGAGGACACGCTACCCGTGTTGGAAGCCATTCAGGAGGGGGGCGCTGACCTGATTGAAATAGGTCTACCCTATTCTGATCCCATTGCAGATGGGCCAACCATACAGGAAAGCAATGCCATAGCCCTGGAAAATGGAATGAGCATAAAAAAATTATTTTCTCAATTGCTGGGCTTCCGAGCCAAAATCCATGTCCCTGTTATCCTCATGGGCTACCTCAATCCAATCATCCAGTTTGGGGTAGAGGAGTTTTGCAAAAAATGTAAAGAAGTAGGTATCGATGGATTGATACTTCCAGATCTTCCCATGAGTCATTATTTGGAAGAGTACAAAGAAATTTTTGAGAGGTACGGCCTTTTCAATATTTTCTTAATCTCTCCCCAAACCTCAGAAGCCCGAATTCGAGAGATAGACCGCTATTCTCAGGGCTTTATTTACATGGTCTCTTCCCATGCCATTACTGGGGCAAAATCAGCGATTTCTGAAGAGCAAGAGCAGTACTTTGAGCGTATCGCTGCCATGAATTTGAATCATCCCAGACTCATTGGCTTTGGGATTTCAGATGCTGCTACCTTCCAACTTGCCTCTCGATATAGCAATGGAGCGATCATGGGATCGGCCTTTATTAAGAAAATCAAAGATTCCAAGGAGCTGAAGCAGGATATCAAAAACTTTCTTTCAGAAGTACGGGGATGAGGATATATCTTTTCGCGCATAGGCTTCGTATAACTGGAGTTGCTTGAGGGCAAATCACTGCGTAACTTAGTCCTGCGCATCACCAGATATCCACTGAAAAGAGTGTGGAGTGCTACCAAAAAAGTGGGGATACAGACCCTATAAACCCAAATACCATGAATGAAAAACCCAAAGAGTGGGTCTTTTCTGACCCGAGATTAAAAGAGTTGCGTCAAGACTACGCGGCCTACACAGAAGAAGATGCCAAGGTATGGAAGATTCTTTTTGAAAGGCAAATGCCAAACTTGCTGCATACGGCCTCCAAAGCCTATTTGGAGGGGATGAAAACAGTAAAATTTACTTCAGATAGAATTGCGAATTTTGAGGAACTAAACGAGATCCTCCGAAAGACTACTGGATGGCAGGTACAGGTGGTCCCTGGATTGATTGACGACGACTTGTTTTTTGGCTTGCTGAGCAACAAGCGTTTTCCCTCCTCCACGTGGTTGCGCAAAATGGAGCAGTTGGACTACTTGGAAGAGCCAGACATGTTTCACGATGCCTTTGCCCACCTACCTTTGCTGACCAATCAACCCTATGTAGATTTTCTTGAAAAATTGAGCATTCTGGCCCTCAAACACATCCAAAATCCTTGGGCCATACAGTTGCTCAGTAGGATCTATTGGTTTACCATTGAGTTTGGCCTCATTCGTGAAAATGGACAACTTCGAGTCTATGGAGCAGGAATTTTGAGTTCCGCTGGAGAAACCTCCTATTCTTTGACGGAAGAACCCAAGCATTATCCTTACGAAGTGCGCCACATCATGAACACGGCCTATTGGAAGGATCATTTCCAGGATAAGTATTGGGTCATTGAAAATTACGAACAGTTGTTTGCCTCCCTTCCAGAAATAGAAATCGTTCTGGAGGAACTGATGCAGATGGAAAATAAAAATTAAACGAGTTGAAAGGAGCCCATCTTGAAAGGGAGGAGTTCTTCCTTAGTCCATGAAAGTAGTTTTAATCCAATACAATTCAGGCAACGTCCAATCCGTACTTTATGCCCTAGAGCGTTTGGGGGTAGAAGCCGAACTCACCGACGATCAGGAAAAAATCCTTTCTGCCGATCGGGTGATTTTTCCTGGGCAGGGGGAAGCGAGTTCTGCCATGTCCTACCTGAAGAATCGTAATTTGGATAAGGTAATTCGGGAAATCAAGCAGCCCTTTTTAGGGGTGTGCTTGGGTTTGCAACTCCTATGCGCTCACTCTGAGGAGAACGATACAGACTGCTTGGGCATATTTCCCATCAAGGTCAAGCGATTTATTCCCGCTGCATGGGAAAAAGTGCCCCATGTAGGATGGAATAAAATCAAAAACATAAAAGAAAATCCATTACTCAACCATTTGCCAGATGTCAGGTACCTGTACTATGTGCATAGCTACTATGCAGAATTGGGAGAGCATACGCTTGCGACGACTTCCTACATTCAGGACTTTACCGCTATTTTGAATCGAGACAATTTTTGGGCTGTACAGGCCCATCCCGAAAAAAGTAGTATTCTGGGAGAAAAGCTGTTAGAAAATTTCTTAGCATTACCTTCCACTTAATTTAGTACATATCTGGAGGGTACGTTAATTTATTCCTTAGCTCCTAAGCATTAAAATCATGCATGTAATTCCGGCTATAGATCTTATTGAGGGCAAATGCGTTCGCCTGAGCCAAGGTGATTATTATCGTAAAACTGAGTACCACGAGGATCCTTTGGAGATGGCCAAGCGCTTTGAAGGGGCAGGCCTCAAGCGACTGCACTTGGTAGATTTGGATGGCGCCAAAGCCAAAAAAATCATAAATGGGGAGGTTTTAGCCAAAATTTGTCAGGGAACCTCCCTGCTGGTAGACTTTGGAGGAGGGGTACAATCGGATCAAGAACTTGAAAAAGCTTTCGCATTGGGTGCCAAGCAGGTCACTGGGGGGAGTATTGCCGTGAAAAATCCAAGTCTTTTTCAACATTGGCTAACTACCCATGGAGCCGAGAAGATCATCCTGGGTGCCGATGTAAAGGAAAGGAAAATTGCTGTCTCTGGATGGGAGGAAACTTCTGCTGAGGAATTGATTCCATTTCTAAAAAAATATGTGCAATGGGGAGTGAGGGAAGTAATTTGCACCGATGTAGCAAAAGATGGTTTGCTTCAAGGGCCTTCCTTTGCTCTTTATCGTGAAATTCTGCAGGAATTTCCAGAGCTCAAATTAATCGCCAGTGGAGGGGTGTCTTCTGTGAAGGACCTAGAGGACTTGCAAAAATTAGGAGTCTATGGAATCGTTGTGGGAAAGGCCTATTACGAGGGAAAGGTGAGTTTGGAAGAGCTCACTCATTTTGTTTCTCCTTGAGCAAAGTTGCGATGGACCCAATACCAAGGACTTTGGATCATCCTTCCTAGGATTCAAGTTCGTTTTTAATCTCCAACTAGATTCATGAATAATCACCTAATTTTATACAACTATTTAACCTATATATGCTTACCAAACGCATCATTCCTTGTTTAGATATTAAAGACGGCCGCACGGTCAAGGGGGTGAATTTTGTGGAGCTCCGAGATGCAGGTGATCCTGTAGCTTTGGCGAAGCTCTATTCAGCGCAAGGAGCAGATGAATTGGTGTTTTTAGACATTACAGCTACAGTAGACAAGCGAAAAACCTTGGCAAAATTGGTTACTGAGGTGGCCAAAGAGATCACCATTCCTTTTACTGTAGGAGGGGGGATTACTTCCTTAGAAGATGTACAGGTGCTATTGGCTGCAGGAGCTGATAAGATTTCTATCAATTCGGCCGCAGTGAATCAGCCTAGCCTCATCAACGAGATGGCAAAAGCTTTTGGATCTCAGTGTGTAGTAGTAGCCATAGATACCCGGCGAGTAGCAGGAATAGATTGGGTACATACCCACGGAGGAAGAAAATCAACTATCTTGCAAACGAAGTCTTGGGCGATGGAATTGGCAGATCGAGGAGCTGGAGAGATTTTGCTTACCTCCATGGATCATGACGGAACCAAGGGAGGCTTTGCCCTAGACCTAACTGCAGGCATTTCGGAGTCTTTATCGATTCCAGTAATTGCTTCAGGTGGTGCGGGTAGCATGCTGCATTTCAAGGAGGTTTTTACCAGTGGAAAAGCAGATGCAGCCTTAGCAGCTAGTATTTTTCACTTTAAGGAAATTGGGATTCCTGAATTGAAAATGTATTTGAGTTAGTAGTACGGAAATAAAGTAGGGAAGGGAAATACGGTAGAAATACCTAGAAATAGAGTGGAAATACACTCCGCTTTGCTTTGTGAAATAGAATAGATTGACTAGCGGGTTGACCTATTTCACCGAGCTTGCCTGCCTGCAGCAGGCAGGTTCGTTTTATATCAATTTATTTCCATTGTATTTCGTTAATTTAGTTAATTAAATTTGAAAATGAACATAAATTTTAAAAAAATGGAAGGTCTCGTACCAGCAGTGGTGCAGGATGAATTAAGTGGAAAGGTACTGATGCTAGGCTATATGAACGAAGTGTCCCTTGCCAAGACGAAAGAATCAGGAAGGGTTACCTTTTTCTCGCGTAGCAAAAATAAACTTTGGACCAAGGGAGAAACTTCAGGCAATTTTTTAAAAGTAGTCAGCATGCAGGAGGACTGCGATGGGGATGCTATCCTCATCAAAGCCAAGCCATTTGGGCCTATTTGCCACAAAGGAACAGACACTTGCTTTGCTGAAGTCAACAATTCTCAAACGGGATTTATTGACCAGCTTCGTGCGATCATCAAAGACCGTAAAACAAATCCTATCGAGGGCTCCTATACTTCCGGTCTTTTGGCAAAAGGAATTAATAAATTGGCACAGAAGCTAGGAGAAGAGGCGGTGGAATTGGTGATTGAAGCTAAAGATTCCAATAAAGAACTTTTTTTAGGTGAGGCTGCAGATCTATTGTTTCACTACTTAGTTCTTTTGGAGGCCAAAGGCTATGAATTGGATGAGGTGGTCGAGGTACTCAAGCAACGACATGGCAAATAGACTAAAAGGAAGGACAACAAAAAAGAGCTCGAAGTACTCGAGCTC
>VGMU01000022.1 GCA_016866385.1 Bacteroidota bacterium | reverse complement strand
GCTGCTGACGCAGAATAAGATTAGCTTGCCATGAACAAGGAGCAGTGCTTTTTAATAGGCAGAATTGCCAAAGTTCATGGACTACGTGGTGAAGTCAACGTGGTGCTCGATGTAGACGATCCGGAGGCATACGAAGGATTGGAGCACCTCTTTCTCGAACAAAAAGGTCGACTGACCCCCTTCTTTTTGGAGCACTTTGTGATCCAGCCTGGAGGAAAGGCTCTGGCCAAGTTTGAAGACCTGCACACCATCGATTCGGTAGAAGTGCTCGTGGGATCGGAAGCCTATCTTCCCCTCAGCGAACTTCCCGAATTGAAAGAGGGGCAGTACTATTACCACGAGTTGATTGGGTTTGAGGTAGTCGATGAGATCACCGGACCCGTAGGGCCTGTGCAAGTCATCTACGATTTGGAAACCCAGGACCTCCTTGGAGTAACCCACAAGGGCAAAGAAGTGTTGATCCCCCTACAGGACGGCATCATTGCTCAGGTGGATAAGGCAGCAAAAAAAGTTTTCTGCCGATTGCCCCAAGGCTTACTTGACATTTATCTGGAAGAATGAGCCATGCACATTGACCTCATCACGGTAGTCCCTGCGCTGTTGGAAGGACCTTTTTCACACTCTATACTCAAAAGAGCAGAAGACAAAGGCATCGCCCGCGTGAGGATTCATAACCTCCGAGACTACGCCACCGGCAATCAAAAGCAGGTGGACGATTATGCTTTCGGAGGAGGTGCTGGGATGGTATTGATGATCGAGCCCATCGCTCGCTGCATCGAGGCCCTTCAAAAGGAGAGAACGTACGATGAAATCATCTACATGACTCCCGATGGAAAGACCTTCGATCAAGCCATGGCCAATACCCTTTCCCAAACGAAAAACCTCCTGATCCTCTGTGGTCATTACAAAGGGGTAGACCAGCGGGTGAGGGATGCCTTCATCACCAAGGAGATCAGCATAGGAGACTATGTGCTCTCAGGAGGAGAACTGGCAGCTGCGGTCGTCGCCGACGCCCTCATCCGCTTAATCCCCGGAGTGCTCAACGACGAGACCTCTGCCTTGACGGATTCCTTCCAGGACAAGCTTCTTGCTCCGCCGGTGTACACCCGGCCAGCAGTATTTGAAGGAAGAGAAGTTCCCGAGGTACTGCTCTCAGGACACGAGGCCAAGATAAGCCAATGGAGATTTGAAACGTCTCTTCGACTTACCCAAGAAAAACGCCCTGACCTACTTCAAGGTTCGGGCTGGGAATAGGAAAAAGAGAAATTAAAAAAGTAATTCATTAATGCCGCTGCGGCGGAACACTGCGAAAGCATAAACCATACAGCTATGAGCAATCTATTGAAAATTGTAGAAGCGGAATACAGCGAGGCGAGAGCCAAATTCCCTTCTTTCAAATCTGGTGATACCATCAACGTACACGTACGAATCAGCGAAGGTAACAAAGAGCGTATCCAGCAATTTCAGGGTACGGTCATTCAACGCAAAAATCCCAACACCAATGGAGAGACCTTTACCGTACGTAAGGTGTCAAACGGCATTGGAGTAGAGCGTATTTTCCCTATTATCTCTCCTTCCATCGAACAAATCGATTTGGTGAGAGAAGGAAAGGTGAGAAGAGCTAGACTATTCTATTTGAGAGGTCGTCAAGGAAAGGCGGCTCGTATCAAAGAAAAAATCGGAGGCAAGCAGTAAGGCAAGCCCAATTCTACCTAAAGGCTCCGTTCATACGGGGCCTTTTTTTTTAAACCTTTGAGGTCTCCAAGACCTCGAAGGTTTACTCCTATATCCCCTTCATTTAGACCTTCGCGGTCTAAAAGACCGCAAAGGTGGACCTAACCTTTGCTGTTTCCAAAACAGCGAAGGTTTACTCCATCATTAACCTAGTTAGACCTTCGAGGTCTGTAAGACCTCAAAGGTCAGGCCCAAACTATGCTGTTTTTTTCAACAGCGAAGGTTTACTCCTATATCCCCTTTATTTGGACCTTCGCGGTCTAAAAGACCGCAAAGGTCGGCAACAAATTCCTATCTTTGTCCCCTTAGCAGTTTATTACATCCATGAATCAAGAAGTTCGCGTACGCTTTGCTCCCTCCCCCACAGGAGCCCTTCATATCGGTGGCTTGCGTACGGCCCTATACAATTACTTGTTTGCCAAGAAAATGGGGGGAAAGTTCCTTCTCCGCATAGAAGATACCGACCAAACCCGCTTTGTCCCAGGGGCAGAGGAATACATCCAAGAATCCCTAGCCTGGCTAGGGATTTCCCCCGACGAAAGCCCCTGGAAGCCGGGTGCCGTAGGTCCCTACCGACAATCCGAGCGCAAAGAAAGCTATTTGCCCTATGCGCTAGACCTGATCGAAAAAGGGCACGCCTACTATGCCTTTGACACCGCGGAGGAGCTGGAAGCCATGCGCGAGCGACTCACTGCCGCACGCGTGGTACAGCCTCAGTACAACAGCATCACTCGTACCCAAATGAAAAATTCCCTGACCCTCTCCAAAGCAGAGGTGCAGGAACGATTGGCCTCGGGACAGCCCTACGTCATCCGTGCCAAGCTCCCCTTGAAGGAAGAAGTGCGCTTTCAGGATTTGATCCGCGGTTGGGTGGTGGTACATACCAGCACCTTAGACGATAAGGTGCTCATGAAATCAGATGGCATGCCTACCTACCACCTGGCCAATATCGTGGATGACCACCTCATGGGGATTACCCACGTGATTCGCGGAGAGGAATGGTTGCCCTCGGCTCCCTTGCATGTACTCTTGTATCGATTTTTTGGTTGGGAGGAGTCCATGCCTCAGTTTGCTCACCTGCCCCTGCTTCTCAAGCCGGACGGCAACGGCAAGCTCTCCAAAAGAGATGGAGACAAATTGGGATTTCCCGTCTTCCCCCTCAACTGGACCGATCCCTTTTCAGGGGAAAAATCAAGTGGCTTTAGGGAAACAGGCTACCTGCCAGATGCTCTGCTCAACTTCCTTGCCTTTCTAGGATGGAATCCGGGAGATGAACGGGAGATTTTTTCTCTTTCGGAATTGGTGGAGGCCTTTTCCATCGATCGAATCGGAAAGGCAGGAACCAAGTTTGACATCGCCAAAGCGAAGTGGTTTAACGAGCATTACCTCCGCCAACTTTCCGTGGAGCATCAGCGGGAGTACCTTCTTCAAGATGCTCAAGCCGCAGGAGTGCAGCTTGAGAAAGGCAAAGCTACGGCCGTCGTACACCTGCTCAGAGAACGCGTGACCTTTCCAGGGGATTTTTGGAAAGACAGCCAACTGCTCTGGCAGGCACCGAGCGAGTTTGATGAGGAAGTGGCTGGGAAGAAATGGAACCTTGAGGCCAAGACCGTGTTGGAGACCTATGCGGCTGCCCTAGAGGCAGACAATAGTATTCCCTTTGATGCCAGCTCGGCCAAAGCCTTGCTTGAAGCTACCGCGGAAGCATTGGAAATTAAGTTGGGAAAAGTAATGCAAGCGGTAAGGCTAGCTGTCACCGGCTGGGGAGCGGGGCCTGACTTGATGGAAGTTTTTGCAATATTGGGCCCTCAAGAAGTAGCCAAAAGAATCCGATTTGCGTTACATACCTTACCACTTGTAGGATAACATGAACTCAAAGAAGAAAAAAAAGCAAGCGCAGCCTCGCGTACACAAGGACTTGGAGGGATTTTCCATGGAAATCAATTCTTTTGGAGAGATTTCTTCCAGCTTTTCCATAGACACTATCAACAACTTCCTCAACAAAAATGTGGAGGATAAAAAGCTCAAGGAAAGAGAGGATTGACCTGAGTCAACAGGATACTCTTTCCGCCGAGTCTTGATCCCCCTGACCTTCATGAAAAAGCACCTAGCTACCGTACTCCTTATGCTTTTACTGCCCCTTTGGGCTTGGGCACAGACCGCTACGGTCACGGGTCAGGTGAAGGATGCAGAGACGGGCGAAGCCCTTCCTTTTTGTTCGGTATTTGTCAACAATACCACCCTATCCACCATTACCGACCTGCAGGGCAACTTTACCTTGGCAGGTTTGGAGCCTGGGTCTCAAGAGATAGGGTTTTCTTTTTTGGGATATAGCGCAGAGCTACGGAAAATCACCCTCAAGCCTGGAGGGACATTTACCCTCAACCTGAGCATGACCCCATTGGTACAGGAGCTTTCCGAACAAGAAATCAAATCCTCTAGAGACAAAGACTGGGAAAGGGACTTGCGCAAATTTCAAAACCTGTTTATAGGCACCGATGAGGCGGCTACCCAAACACGCATCCTCAATCCTTGGGTAATCGACTTTCCCGAGAGTAGTGAAAAGGGGTCCTTCTTGGCAAGGGCCGAACAGCCCTTGGAAATAGAAAACCTTTTCTTGGGGTATAAGATCACCTTCAACTTGAAAGAATTTGTGGATGCGCCCACCTCCTACCGCATTGTGGGGGCGGCCCGTTTTGAGCCATTGACCCCAAGTACAGAGAGTCAACAGGCCCTTTGGGAAAAAAATCGATCTGATATTTACCAACGCTCCCCCATGAATTTGTTTCGTGCCTTGATCAAGGGCACGCAGGAGCGCGAAGGGTTTTACCTCTATGGAGACAAGCCGGGAGGCTCGGCAAGCATGAATATGCGTTCGGATATCTTTGCCAACGAACTGGGTAAATCCGTGGTGCCCTACAAAGCAGATCCCTTGGTGATCCCTGGAGAATCTCCTGGAATCTATCTGCTACAGCTCAAAGGCAGAATAGAGATCCACTACCAAAAAGGATTTGCTCAAGCCAATACGTATAAGGATGCGCCATACCCCATCTCCTGGCTAGAGGTCAAGCAAGGGCAATTGCGGGTACGTGACAATGGGATGGTCCTCAATCCAGAAGAGGTGGTGTTTTCAGGAGACATGGACCGCAAGCGCATCTCCAATTTGCTCCCCTTGGATTACGATGCCGTACAAGCCCTCTTGCTTCAGGATCTCTCCAAAACGGCCAAAAATTACCAGGAAAAAGTATACCTGCACAGTGACAAGCCCTACTATTACGCAGGGGACACCCTGTATTTCAAAGGGTATTTTGCCTACGGCAACCCTTACCTCCGCGACGCCCTAAGCAAAGTGATGCACCTGGAGTTGATCAACGAAGAAAGAGATATCCTGCTGTCACAAAAATACCCCATTCGCGACGGCATCGTGGTGGGCGACCTGCTTCTGCCCGACACCCTTTCTGGGGAGCGGTATTTCCTCCGAGCCTATACCAATTGGATGCGAAATTATGGCCCGAACCAGTATTTTATCTACCCTCTGAGTGTCCTAACTCCTTACCAACGTATTGCTCCAGAGGAGGCCATTCAGTCATGGACCAATCAGGGGGTGAGTATTCAGGTAGACAAACAAAGCTTTGGACCCAGGGAAGAAGTTGGCCTTGTTTTGCAACTAAGAGATTCTCAAGGCAGGCCGGCCCCTGCTACCCTCTCGGTAGGGATTTGGGATGCAGAGCAAGTCCTCCCTATCCCCAGGGGACCTGATCTTCCAAGCAGCCTCGGCCTCAGTGATATTCCAGTATCCTTGGGTACGGACCGCTTTTCCTACCCCATAGAGACACAACTTTCCGTATCTGGCAAGGTGACAGACGATAAGGGAAGGGGTGTGGCTACAGAAATCACTGCCTTCATCAATGAATTTCAGGGCATGCTTTCCCTTCCTTCTACCTTGGAAGGAGACTTTCGTATCGAAGGGATGGAATTTTACGGTTCAATGCGCTTGGGACTTGTTGCCGCTGACAAAAAGGGCAGAGCCTTGCAGGTAAGAATTTTAGATCCATTAAAGGCTCCCGTAGTTTTACCCCAGCAGCCCTATTTTCCAAAGGTCAACACCCTTGCTGCTCCTGTTAGACTACCTGTTGAAAATAAGAATAAGGATGATAAAACGGCCAACGAAGAAGCAGAGGGGAAAGCCATCTATGGCAAACCTGATTACGTGATCGAGGGAGAAAAGCTTACCAAAACGGGCAGCTCCACCGACTTGGTCAATAGCTTGGTGGGCAATATCCCTGGAGCTCAAGTGACCTTGGTAGGCGGCACAGGTCAGCAGACCATCCGCCTTCGTGGAGGGGCGGTATCGGCCTCTAGAAGCATGGAGCCCATAATTATGGTCGATGGTGTAGTCTTGGTGCCAGGGGCAATGTCTACAGCAGCCGACAACTTGCGCACCATCAATCCATTTGACATTGATCGGGTAGAAGTGGTATCAAGAATGGTGCCCATGCTGGGTGACCAAGGTCGAAATGGAGTGATAGCAGTCTACCTCAAGGATACCTACGAGGAAGGTTCTCCCGACCAACTTGCTGGCAAGGGGATGATCCGGTTTACGGTGGAGGGCTTTGCTGTGACCCATGAATTTGTGCCATTACGCCATGAAGAAGGGGACTCCGTCCTGGAAAAAGACGATAGACAAACTTTGTATTGGAATCCTTATTTGGTATCCGATGAAAAAGGAGAGGTAAAGCTTTCTTTCTTTTCCAACGATACTGCTGGCCCTGTAGTCCTGGAAGTTCGTGGGTTGACGGCCGCTGGGGCGGTGATCAAGGGTACCTTCCTACTCAATAAAAAGTAGGGGAGCTCAAAAGAATTATGTAGGTTAGGGGATGCAAAAAGCTATTTTTCTTCTAGTCGTAAGTTTTCTACCAAGCGTTGCGTGGGCGCAATTGAGTTTGGGCTTTCGTGGGGGAATGGCTACGTCTTCTTACAGCTACCAAGCCACAGCAGGCACAAGAAGTAAAACTGTGGACGGCGTAATAGCACCTACTTTTGCGCTAGTATTGGAATACCTCGATTCCAAAAACGCTGGCATAGAACTCAATGTACAGCAACTCACCCTGGGCTTTGCGCAAAGCAATGATGCGGGGAAGGTAAACCAAACCGAGTTTACCTACCTCAAAATCCCCTTGCTTGCCAGCATATTTGCGGGGAGGTCGGGAAGGTTCCAGGTGAAGTTTGGCCCACATATCGGAAGACTGAGAGCAGTAGAGGACCTCTCAAGGGAGTATAGTGGGGGGATTCCTAAAGAATTGCCTACCTATGCACAAGCTGGAGATAGGCCCAATAAAAACATGTATGGGCTCACTGCAGGCATAGGAATTTCTAAACTTTTTGGAAAAAGTACCCTAGCTGCAGAGGGCAGGTTTGCCTATGATTTCACTAATCCTGAGTCTCAAGACCGTATTTTTGATATGCGGTCTACCAATTTGGAATTTACTCTTGCCTATCTCTTTAGACTGATCGATCGCAAACCTAAAAGTCCCTAAGCGCAAATTTTTGCAAGCTCGGTGCAAGGCTGTACCTTTGACAAACCTTTATCCTATTGCCCTTTGAAACTACAACTCATCAACGGCCCCAATTTGAATTTGCTCGGTAAGAGAGAGCCAGAGGTTTATGGTAACGAATCCTTTGATTCCTTTTTACCTAAACTTCAGGCCCAATTTCCGCAAGTACAGCTGTCCTATTTTCAGAGCAATGTGGAAGGGGAATTGATCAATAAAATTCAGGAAGTGGGATTTGAGGTGGATGGAATTATCCTCAATGCAGGGGGATATACCCATACTTCTGTGGCCATTTCCGATGCTATCGCTGCAGTTCCTGCGCCTACCCTAGAGGTGCACATTTCAAACTTGTACAAGCGAGAAGAATTTAGGCACAAAAGTATTTTGTCCAAATCCTGTGTGGGAATGATTTCAGGCTTAGGATTGCAGGGCTATGCCTTGGCCATTCAATATTTTTTAAGCAAATCTATCCCATGATTACTTTTGCACCAGGACCTTCCAAGGTCTACGATGCCTTACCCAGCTACCTTCAAGATGCCTATACCCAAGGGATCCTAAGCGCCAACCACCGCAGTGCAGTCTTCATGGATTTGTATCGGGATACGGAATCCCTGTTTAGGGAAAAATTGCAGATGCCTGCCGATTTTACTCTTCTATTTACCTCTTCGGCAACCGAAAGCTGGGAAATCATTTCCCAATCTTTGGTAGAGAAGGCGAGTTATCATTTGTATTCGGGGTCCTTCGGCAAAAAATGGTTGGAGTATGCGCAGTACATCCTACCTGCCACTCGAGGACTGCAGTTGCCTGCTCATCAGGTTATACCCGTAGATCAATTGCACTTGGGGCCTGAGTTTGATTTGATCGCAGTCACTCAAAATGAAACTTCCAACGCCTCCCAAGTGCCGATGGATGTGCTTAAAGCACTTGGAGAGCGCTATCCAGAAAAGATGATTTCGGTAGATACAACTTCTTCCATGGGGGGAATCGTTTTAGATTTTACCTTGGCTGACGTTTGGTACGCCTCCGTTCAGAAATGTTTTGGTCTTCCCGCTGGCCTTGGCATATTGCTTCTTTCTGCCCAAGCCAAGGAAAAAGTAGCTCGAAAAGGAGAGCGAGGGCGTTACAATAGCCTTAGCTTTATGTTGGAAAATGCCGAAAGCTACCAAACTCATTACACCCCAAACGTTTTGGGAATATATTTACTCCATCGTGTTTTGCAAGACATGGATCCTATTGGTCAGGTGGATGCTAGACTTCGGGGTCGAATGGCCAGGTTGGAAGAAGTCATTGAAAGCTCCCCTGTCTTTGAGTTGTTGGTGGAAAATCCAGCCACAAGAAGCACAACGGTAGCAGCTATCGCCGCTGAAGAGCAGGTGATCAGCGCCGTCAAGAAAGCTGCAGAAAGAGAGGGAATTAGCTTGGGCGGAGGCTATGGGCCGCTGAAGTCCAGCAGCTTTAGGGTGGCCAATTTCCCTGCCATTACCGATACAGAGTTTGGTAAAATGCTTGATTTTTTAGCTTCCTACAGGCCATAAAAAAATCCCGATAGATTCGGGACTTTTTTTCTGTGCAAGATAGTTTAACCTTCAGTTTTTTGGATGGGCTGGGCCCCATTGGGGAGCTCTCCCTCTTTGCTAGCTACCACAGCGGCTACCACCACGTCTCCGGTGATATTCACCACCGTCCTAAACATGTCTAGAATACGGTCTGGAGCCATGATCAAGGCGATGCCTGCAGCAGGAACGCCTATGGCTTCCAAGACCACGATCAACATGATCAATCCTGCACCAGGAACTCCTGCCGAGCCTACTGCGGCCAGGGTGGAGGTTAGGACAATCATGATTTGCTGCGAGAAGCTAAGCTCCATGCCTAGGGCTTGAGCGATAAATACGGCCGCCACACTTTGGTACAAGCTGGTCCCATTCATGTTGACAGTAGCGCCTAGTGGTAGGACAAAACTGGAGATATTTTCAGATACCCCGAGTTCCTCTTGGGTAAGCTTCATGGTCACGGGCAAGGTGGCATTGCTAGAGCTGGTAGAAAAGGCAAGCAGCTGCGCAGGGCGGATTGCCCTGAAAAAGTCACTCACACGAACCTTCGACATGGCCTTCAGCAGGAGTGGAAACATCACTAGCATGGCAATAAATAGTCCTGCCAAGACAATCAAACTGTACTTCAACAAAGCCAAAAGTAAGGAGAGGGCCGAATCAGGATTGTCGCCCGCAATTTCCACAATCAAAGAGGACATCAAGGCAAAAACTCCATAGGGAGCAATGATCATGATATACCCTACAATCAAGGTAATGACCTCATTGAATCCATCAAAGAAAGCCACCACGGGAGCGGCTTTGGATTTGGGGATTTGAAGCAGTGCTATTCCTACGAGAATGGCAAAAAATACCACTTGCAGCATGGCGGCATTGTCGGTGGTAGCCAAAAAGATATTTTGAGGCACCATGTCTACGATGGGCTGCAAGGGGCTCTGTTCTTGAAACTGGGCAGCTGATTCGGCCCTTTTTCCAGCATCTCCTTCATACAAACTCATCAGCTTTTCACGGGTTTCTGTTGGCAATGCGGTGCCGGGCTGGAAAATATTTACCAAGGCCAGCCCTATAGAGATGGACACCACGGTAGTTGCCAAGAATAAGAATAGGGTACGGCCTCCAATGCGGCTCAGCTTGGAAATATCCCCCAAATTGGATACCCCAATGATGAGCGAAGCCAACACCAGGGGCATGGCAATCAATTTGAGCCCATTGATGAAAATTGTTCCTACAGGTTTAATATAATCCAAGGTAATCCACTTGGGTATGCCCGTCTTGATGGAAACGAGTCCAAAGATCAGACCCAATATCAAGCCAATGATAATTTGCGTGTGTAAGGGTAATTTTTTCAAGGGATACTGGGGTTAGAGGGTATGGAGTTTATTGGTTTTGGATAGTAAAAGAAAGTCGGCGATGACCAAGGCAGCCATGGCTTCCACGATGGGAACAGCCCTTGGAACTACGCAGGGATCGTGCCGCCCTTTCCCACTGACGGTTACTGCTTCTCCCTGGGTATTGACCGAAGCTTGGTCTTGCATGATGGTGGCTACGGGCTTGAAGGCCACGCGGAAATAGATGTCTTCTCCGTTGCTAATTCCTCCTTGTATGCCTCCGGAGTGGTTGGTACTTGTATGGATTTTTCCCCCTTTTTGGACAAGGGCATCGTTGTGCTCAGATCCACGAAGCTGTACCCCAGCAAATCCACTTCCGTATTCAAACCCTTTTACTGCATTGATGCTTAGCATGGCCTTTCCTAGGTCTGCATGCAAGCGATCAAATACGGGTTCCCCCAATCCAGGAGGGCAATTTTTGATCACGCAGGTGATCACACCTCCTATGGTGTCTCGCTCCAGCCTGACCCGATCGATCAGGGCAATCATCTGCTCTGCCATTTGAGGATCTGGGCATCGGACGATATTTTCCTCAGCAGCATCCAGATGAAGTTCGGTATAGGATTTGTCAAGAATAAGATCTCCAACTTGGGATACATAGGCCTGAATGCGAATTTTTTGTGTAGCTAAAAACTGTTTGGCTATGGCCCCTGCGGCTACCCGAGCGGCGGTTTCCCGAGCACTGGACCTGCCTCCTCCTCGGTAATCTCTATGGCCGTATTTTTCAAAATAGGTATAGTCGGCATGGGAAGGGCGAAAGGTATCTGCCAAATGGTTATAGTCCTTGCTTTTTTGATCTTCGTTGGGGATAAGCAGTCCTATAGGTGTGCCTGTAGTTTTTCCTTCAAACACTCCAGACAGCAGCTCCACCTCATCTTCCTCTTTGCGTTGGGTAGTGATTTTGGACTGACCCGGTTTTCGTCGCTGCATTTCTGCTTGGATTTTTTCCAAATCAAGCGTCAATCCGGCAGGGCAGCCTTCTACAATCGCGCCCAGGGCCTTGCCGTGCGATTCGCCAAAGGTGGTAACCCTAAAAAGCCTGCCAAAAGAATTGCCCATTATTTTTTGCGGATGATCGTTACTGCCAGTACAGCTAAAGCCGCTAGAAGTAGTACGTTGATTGCGGTGGTAAAATAGTATTTATATTGCTCGTTTAAAAATTGATTGCTTTCCGTCTCAATGCGGTCATAAATTCCCCCTAGTCTTTGTCCCGAGAGGGCCTCATTTATTTTTGATTCGCCCGAAACTAAAATTTTTGCAGCAGGGCGTAAGGTGTCGTAGACTTCTCGTGCAGGATCAAAATAAATCCATTCGAAGTATTGGTTGAGGTTGTATTCACCCGCTTCGTTGAGGGTGATGAAGTAATCAAATTCTTTGATACCCGATACACGCCCATTTCCGCGGTTGATTTGCTGTCTGACGTTGGGGTCAAAAGCATTGAGGTTGGTGCCTGGCAGGCGCTTGGGGGCATTGAGGGAATTGATGTTGCCCACTCCAGAAACACCAAAGTTGTAGCTAAATCCTTTGCCTGTTTCCACTTCGAGGGTATTGATATTTTCCCGTAATTGAAATTGCCCTACAGCTACTTCATTTTTGAGTGGGTGGGGAGGAAGGGGTTTTACGGTAATTACTTTGGGGGTGGAGTAAAACGTTTTGAAATCTTCTTGTCTGTTGGCCCCAAAAAGAGAAGGATTTTTAGCTACCCGGTACTTGATCATCTCCCAGGGCACATTTGGGATTTGGATTTTTCCTTCCGAAAAGGGAAAAAAAGTACTTTCAAAAATTTTGTATTTGATCCATCTTTTGCCGTTTTGCTCTACTGTCTCAGGCTCAATGTTGGTTATGTTGAAATTTTCTTCCCAAGCATTGGCAGGCCTAAGTTTTTTTAAGATGGCGTCTAGCTGCTTTCCTGGTTCGTAAAATTGGAAGGGGGCTTGGTTTTGTTCGGACATAAAGAAGGAAACGTCTAGGGTAAAACCCTCCCCGGTATAAACTTCATTTTTATCTACTGTAACGGCAAAAAAGGCATCGTCAGCGACTTCGACAAACTCAGGAGCTTCAGCATTTCTTCCAAAAAAATCGGCAAAGGGGTCATAGGCATTGCCTGTTGCGCCTTGGTTGGTGACCGCATCTTTTACGGTGATCCTCTTGCCAGCAGATGCGTAGGACTTTCCATTGATGAGCACCGAAAATCTCCCTAGGGTAAATTGCCCTTTTCTACTGGGTTTGTAGTACTGGATGACGCTGTTGGAACTGCTCATCTGTCCATTGATGATGTTCATGGAAGAGGACTGAGAAATTCCTTGTTTCTGAAATCCTTGGATTTCAGGGAATTGATCGTAAGATTTTATTTTTTCATTGGACAAAGTCACCTTGATGGTAAAGGTTTCGTTGATGCCTATCTCATCAGGACCAAGTTCTACCTTAACCTCCTGCGCCCATCCCATGCCGAGAAGCAGGAACATGCCACATAAAAAAAGGAATCCTTTTAGTGTCATTGTCTTCATCGTTGCGAAAATAGGGTAATTCCAACTAATCCCCTCAAAATAACGCAACATCTTCGGATTAGCTGTCGTACAACAACTTAAATTCAGTTAATGCCTTCAAAATTTTTAAAACTATGCTAGACTATGTGAAGACGATTCTGCAAAAAGTAAGTTTCAATGGATTTCTTTTTGAAAGAGAACTGAAAAAGGGTTTGGCTTACTTGCTTCCTGCAGAGATCTTGGAAGTGAAAATGTGGTGCTATGAGAAATTTGGACACCTGCATCAGGCCATCCTACTGCGCCATGTGGGGCCCCTGGCTTTACTTCCAAGGGCATAAAAAGCAAATCCCCTGAACTTCTCAGGGGATTTATATGTGGTTTAGTTTTTAATCCTTCGTTGCAAAATCGGGGTAAGCCCGCATCTGGTGTTCGTTGATGTCTAGGCCTTCGACCTCTTCTTTTTCATCGACCCGAATGCCGACCGTTCGCTTTAGGGTGAAGAAAATCAGCCAGGAGCTACCAAAGCAAAAGGCACCTACAGCTGCGATTCCTATAAGTTGGGAGATAAGCTGGTTCAATCCTGCCAAATCCCCAAATATCCCGACGGCCAATGTACCCCAGATCCCACCAATGAGGTGTACTGCAATTGCTCCTACTGGATCATCGATTTTGAGTTTGTCAAAAGCAATGACCGAAAGTACTACCAAGACTCCACCGATGGCTCCAATGTAAATGGAATCCATCACGCCCATTTTGTCGGCGCCTGCGGTGATGCCTACTAGACCAGCCAAGATCCCATTGAGCACCATGGTGATGTCATAGGTTTTGAATTTGATATAAGAGGTGAGGAGTGCTCCGATGGCACCAGCGGAAGCAGCAAGCGAGGTGGTCACAAATACGCGAGAAACGGTGCCTGGGTCTGCGCTCAGGACAGAGCCGCCATTGAATCCAAACCAGCCAAACCAGAGTAGGAATACCCCCATTGTTGCCATGGGGATGTTGTGACCTGGAATTGCCTTCATACCGGTTGGCGTATATTTTCCGATTCGTGGACCAAGAAGAAATGCGCCTACCAAGGCTGCCCAACCCCCTACGCTGTGTACGATGGTGGATCCAGCAAAATCATAAAAGGGAGTTTCCAGGGTATTTAAGAATCCTCCTCCCCACTTCCACATGCCTACCACTGGGTAGCAAAAGCCTACATAGATTAGGGAGAAGATGATAAAGGGTCCCAGCTTTACTCGTTCGGCAACTGCTCCAGATACAATGGTGGCAGCTGTTGCAGCAAACATCGCTTGAAAGATAAAGTCAGTGAAATAGGTGTAGCCTGCATTGTAATTGCTACTGTCCCAGCCCTCAGGAAGGGAGAGACCAAATCCCGAGAATCCAAAGAAGGCGCCTGCAAAGTCAGTCCCAGGATACATCAGGTTGAAGCCCACGAAGGCATAGGAGAGGATCCCGATGGCCGGGATAATCGTGTTTTTAAAGAGGATGTTGACGGTGTTTTTAGCTCGGGTTAGGCCTGCTTCTAGGGTGGCAAATCCGAGGTGCATGATAAAAATCAACAAGGTGGATATCATCATCCAGAGGTTGTTGATGGTGAATAGGTCTTGAACAGGTGCTTCCATAGTTGAGAGAGCGGTGGCGGTGAAGTGATATAGAAATGATTAGAGGGCGGCTTCGCCCGTGTCTTGGTTGCGAATGCGGTAGGCTTCGAGTACATCGTAGACGAAAATTTTCCCGTCGCCTACTTCGTTGGTTTTTCCTTCTTGGAGGATACAGTTGATGACGCCTTCTGCTAAATCGTCTGGAACGACGATTTCAAGTTTGGTGCGCGGAATGTAGGCGGGCTCGTAGGCTACTCCTCGGTACGTTTCCTGTCGGGCATGTTCAAATCCCATCCCTTTTACTTCGTAGAAGGAGAGAAACTTGACGCCCAATTTGGAAATGCATCGGTGGATGTAATCAAATCGAGAGGTGCGGATGATGGCTTCGATTTTTTTCATTTTTTACAATAGAAGTTGTGATTATTTGTCAATGTGGCAGTAAAGAAAGTCAAAAAATAAAACAAAATCAAAAAATAGGGTAAAAAAATAACAAAAAAATAAAAAATAGATGTTTTTATTAATTATATAAGGTTAAAAACAAGCTTAAAAAATCAAAAAAATATAAAAAAAATAAAAAATAGGTTTAAAAATAAACCTTTAATATGCAAGAATTGAATTTGTGTAAAAGGGAAAAGGGACTACCTTTGAAGCGTTTTTTAATAGACTACATGGTAAGCAAACCTACACTTCTCGTATTGGCCGCCGGAATGGGCAGTCGGTACGGGGGCAACAAGCAAATCGATGGATTTGGCCCACAAGGGGAAACAATTTTAGAATATTCCGTTTACGATGCCATTCGAGCGGGCTTTGGAAAAGTGGTGATGATAGTGAGGCAGGAAATTTTGAGCCTTGCGCAAGAGAAGTTTATGCCCAAGTTTGGGGACAAAATAGAGGTAGACTGGGTGATCCAATCCCTAGATAGTTTTGTTCCAGAATCCTACCGACAAGCAGAACGCATCAAGCCTTTTGGTACAGCACATGCGGTGCTTTGTGCCAAGGATGCCATCCAAGAACCTTTTGCAGTGATCAATGCCGACGACTTTTATGGCAAGGAGGCTTTTGCTGTATTGGGAGAGTTTCTTCGTGAACAGGTGCGTCCAGACCTTCATGCCATGGTAGGCTATGCCATACAAAATGTGTTGTCTACACACGGGACCGTGAGTCGTGGAGTCTGCCAAACCAATGAAAAAGGTCAGTTGGTTGGCATGACCGAGAGAACTTCTATCGCTAGAGAAGGAGATGCCATCCTCAGCAGGGGAGAAGGAGAAATCCTAGAAATCCCCTTTCATACGCCCGTGAGCATGAATTTTTGGGGATTTCACCCTTCCGTATTTGGGGAAATCGACGCACTTTGGAAGGAGTTTTTGCCAGCCAACGTGACCAACCTCAAATCTGAATTTTATATACCCACGGTAGCCAATGCCTTGATTCAATCCGGCAAGGCTGCTTTCGAGATTCTTCCTGGAGGAAAGACTTGGTTTGGGGTGACCTACACAGAGGACCGTCCCTTGGTCATCGAGGCTTTGCAGCGGATGCATCAACAAGGGGAATATCCCACTTCACTTTGGGGGTAGAGAATCGGTAGCTATTACCTGACCCTCATGGAGGATGTAGTAACCTACTTCTTTTCCTAGGGATTTTAGAAATTCTCTAGAGCGCTCTGGTCGAGCATCGGTCAAAAAGAGTTGTCCAAAATTTCCTTGAGCCACCATCTCTAAGAGCTTGGCAATGCGCTCATCGTCAAGTTTATCAAAAATATCGTCAAGAAGTAACAAAGGCTTTTCTCCTTTTGCCTTTTCAAAATAGTGGAATTGAGCCAGTTTGAGTGCGATGAGAAAAGATTTTTGCTGCCCTTGGCTGCCTACTTTCCGCAAAGGATAGGAATCGATGCGAAGATCAATATCGTCTTTATGTATTCCTGCATTGCTCGTTTTGGTTGCTAAATCTTTTTGCCGCAGGCGGAGAAAGTTTGCCGAAAAATCAGGCTGCAAGGCTTCGGTTTGATAGATCACCTCTACCTTTTCTTTGCCCGAGGAAAGACTCAGGTAATGCGCTTGGATCAGTGGTCCTATTTCAGACAATAGGGCAGCCCTTCGATTTGCCAAAAGCACGCTCAATCGGATCAATTCCTCGTCGTAGGTATCCAATAAGGTCAAATCCCTTCTACCCGTCTCTCCAAACTGTTTTAAAAGCGCATTGCGCTGCTTCAAAAAGTGATGGTAGCGGATGAGTTGCTCCAGGTAGTTGCGGTCCAGCTGGCTCAATAGTCCATCAAAAAATTTTCTTCTTCCTTCGCTACCTCCTTTGATAAGATCGGTATCGTCTGGAGCGATGAGTACGATGGGGATATGGCCCACGTGATCGCTCACTTTTTCAATCCACTTTCCGTTTTGAAATACTTGCTTTTTTTTGCCCATTTCCACCGAGCATCGCACTTCCAAGGGAGAGGCCTGAACTATAAAATTGCCCTTCAGGGTAAAAAAATCTTTGCCGTGTTGCACCTGCAAGGCATCGCTCCCGTGAAGTGCGCTTTTGGTGAGGCAGAGGTAATGGATGCCGTCCAAGACATTCGTTTTTCCACTTCCATTCTTCCCCAGCAAGCAATTTACCCCAGGGCTAAAGGCCAATTGGGTGTTGCTGTGATTCTTAAACTGGATGAGTTGGAGGGACTCCAGGATCATGTTTTCGTGGAATTATTTGACTACATCCCTGATTTTTAGGTCGGGATTGTTATATTTGAGGCCTAAAATTAGCATATTTTGACGAGTACCTTATGGCAAAGAAAACTACAGTTGCTAAGTCTAAAGTAAATTATTCCAAGGAGACATACGCGTATTGGTATGAAAGTATGCTCTTGATGCGGAGGTTTGAGGAAAAAGCAGGCCAGCTCTATGGTCAGCAAAAGATTCGAGGATTTTGTCATCTCTACATTGGCCAAGAAGCCTGTGCTTCAGGAGCCATCACTGCCCTGACCAAAGACGATAAGTGGATTACTGCCTACCGATGTCATGCGCATCCTCTGGGACTAGGTACAGATCCAGGCGCTGTCATGGCAGAGCTCTACGGAAAGGCTACCGGCACGACCAAGGGAAAAGGAGGCTCTATGCATATTTTTGATAAGGAGAGAAACTTCATGGGAGGTCATGGCATCGTAGGGGCTCAGGTCCCTATGGGATTGGGCATAGGCTTTGCCGAAAAATATGCAGGCACCAAGAATGTATGCATCACCAAAATGGGTGACGGCGCCATCCGCCAAGGGGCAGTGCACGAAGCCTTCAACTTGGCCATGCTCTACAAAAGCCCAGTGATCTTTGTCATAGAAAACAACGGCTATGCCATGGGAACTTCCGTGGCTCGTACCTCCAACGTGACCGAATTGTACAAAATAGGGGAGGCTTACGACATGCCTTCCTTCCCAGTGGATGGAATGGACGTGGAAGCAGTGCACGAAGCCGTAGCCGAGGCCGCCGCCCGAGCCCGCAGAGGAGATGGTCCTACCCTTTTGGAATTTAGAACCTACCGCTACAAAGGACATTCCATGTCTGATCCTCAAAAATACAGAACCAAAGAGGAAGTTGAAGAATACAAGCAACGCGACCCCATCGAGCAAGTTCTGCATACCATTCGCCAACACCAGATCCTTACCGAAGAAGAAATTGAAGCGATAGGTAAAAAAGTAAAAAATCAAGTAGAAGATGCGGTCAAGTTTGCAGAAGAATCCCCATGGCCCGACGGCATGGATGCTTTCAAAGACGTTTACGTGCAGGCCGACTATCCATTTGTCATGGAATAAGTCAATCCCGGCACTGCCAAAGGACCTGGGGCAAGTGGCCAGTGCCAGCTTCCCAGTCTAGGCTTGTGAATTAGATAAAAAGCGTATATTTGCGACCGAAATTTGAGTGATATGGCAAAGAAGCAAGCACAGAAACCCGAACAAGCCGAGCTAATTGAGAATCCAGAAGTTCTGGCTCAAAAGCTGGTTCCTGGAGAGGATTTCTTGAAAAAAAATAGCAAAATAGTCGCAGGGGTCTTGATCGCTGCTGGAATACTTATTGGAGGAATTTTGTTTTTCCAGTATACCACTGAAACGCAAAACGATAAGGCCCAAGCCGAAATGTTTCAGGCGGTCTATTTCTTCGAACAAGACAGTGTGGATTTTGCCCTAAACGGGGATGGAATCAACAAAGGATTTTTGAGTATTGTGGAAAACTATCCACGTACCGACGCCGCCAACTTGTCTCACCTGTACATAGGCTCCATTTACCTTTCTCAGAAAAAATTTGAAGATGCCTTGACCCATTTGGAGGAATTTTCTTCAGACGATTATTTGGTTCAATCCAAAGCCTATTCCTTGATTGGCGATGCCAACTTGGAGTTGGGAAATACCGAGGAGGCGATTGCCCAATATACCAAGGCTGCCCGCACCCATGAAAACAAATACATGTCTCCTAAGTACTTGGCCAAGTTGGCCGTAGCTCAAGAGGAAGCTGGAAAAATTGAGGATGCGATCAAAACCTACGCTGAAATCGAGGAGAAGTATTACGAGTCTTTTGAATTTGCTTTAGCTCGAAAACACAAAGCACGCTTGGAAGGCCTTGCTGCCAAGTAATGCGTGAATCCTGCATACTTGAAGAGTAAGGTCTACTAGATCTTACTCTTTTTTGTTTACCCTAGACCTACCTATTCCAGTTATGGCTACTTCATTAAAAAATCTAAGTACACATACTTCCACCAACATCCAGGATGTGTCTACCAAAAAATTTGCAATTGTTGTTTCCGAATGGAACGATGAAGTGACCCAGGCACTCTATTCCGGAGCCTTCCAGACCCTGCTGCAGCATGGAGTAAAAAAAGAAAACATTCTTAAAAAATTGGTACCTGGCTCTTTCGAACTTTCACTCGGAGCCCAGTGGTGTGCCCAAGACAAGGAAATAGATGCCGTGATCTGTCTGGGTTGCGTCATTCAAGGAGAGACACGCCACTTCGATTTTATATGTCAAGCCGTAGCACAAGGTCTTACCCAGGTCAGCCTCACCTACAATAAGCCCGTTATTTTTGGGGTACTCACCCCCAATACCCAACAACAGGCTTTGGATCGCGCAGGGGGCAAGTACGGCAACAAGGGAGACGAAGCGGCCATCACCGCCATAAAAATGCTCTGCTTTTAAACCTCAACCTAGTATCCTATGAAAATCATGAAGTTTGGGGGTACCTCTGTGGGCCGTCCTGAGCGAATGCATCAGGTCAAAGACCTGATCTGTAGTAGCAGCGAACCTACCTTGGTAGTTTTATCTGCCTTGTCAGGAACTACCAATGCCTTGGTAGGCATAGGGGAGGCCTTGGCTCAAGGAGATAAGGGCTTGGCAAAGGATCGTATAGAAAAATTGCATGCCCATTACCTGGAATTTTATCCAGCCCTCTTGACTACACCGTCAGCGAGAGAAAAGGCCGAGGCCATCCTCAAAGAGCATTTTGAGCTTTTACATATCCTGCTCAAAATTTCCTTCAATGAGGCAATTCAACGCGATATTTTGGCTCAGGGTGAACTTTTATCCACCAAACTTTTTCATGCCCTCCTAGAGGAGTTAGGCATTCCCTCCGTATTACTTCCTGCCTTGGATTTTATGAGTATAGATGAAAATTCCGAGCCAGAACTAGGAAAAATTTCAGATAAACTGAAAGCCCTGCTTGCCAAGCATCCCAATCAGCGTCTTTTCATCACTCAAGGATATATCTGTAAAAACCACCGCAATGAAGTAGACAACCTCAAGCGTGGAGGGAGCGATTACACGGCCTCCCTAGTGGCGGCAGCATTGCAAGCTTCGGTATGCGAAATATGGACAGATATCGATGGGATGCACAACAATGATCCCAGGATTGTAGACAAGACCCGACCTATCGCTGAGCTATCTTTCGATGAAGCGGCAGAACTGGCCTACTTTGGCGCAAAAATCCTTCATCCAGCCTCCATCTGGCCAGCACAATTGCATAACGTGCCCGTGAGGCTGCTCAATACCATGGATCCAATGGCTCCTGGCACGCTAATCAAGGCAGAAGTAGCTGAAACTGGGGTAAAAGCCATTGCAGCCAAGGACGGTATCACGGCCATCAAAATCAAATCCTCTCGCATGCTCCTTGCCTATGGATTTTTGCGCCGGATTTTCGAGGTTTTCGAAGCCTACAAAACTCCCATAGACATGATTACTACTTCCGAGGTGGCCGTGTCGGTGACCATTGATGACCTGAGTCACTTGGATCAGATAGTAGAGGAATTGCGTCACTTGGGTACGGTAGAGGTAGATCACGATCAAGCCATCGTCTGCGTGGTGGGAAATCGAGTGGCTGAGACCAAGGGTTCGATTCAATCGGTGATGAATTCCTTGATAGATATACCTGTTCGCATGGTTTCTTTTGGAGGAAGCAAGCACAATGTTTCCATCCTCGTAGATGGAAAGTACAAAGTGGAGGCTCTCCGGAGGCTGAATGAAGGCGTATTTACCTGGTAATCATCTATGAATTCCCCTACCAAACTAGGATTTTTAGAGCGACTCAAGGCCAAATGGAAATTGAAAAGTCTTTTTCAAGTCGTCCTCGTTTTGCTGGTTTTTGCCTGCACGGGCACGACCATCTTGCTGATCAAAAATCCCATCTTGGATTTTTTTGGAATAGTACGTGGGGGTACCCAAGGGGCGCTGCATACCTTTTTGTATTTGATCCTAGTCTTGCCCCTTTACCAAATCGTCCTACTGATCTATGGGGCAATCTTCGGGCAGTTTCGTTTTTTTTGGGAAAAAGAAAAGCGCCTTTTGCAGCGTTTGATTAATTTATTTTCAAAAAAATCCAAGAGCTAAGGGCTGAATCAACCGATCCTACTCCAATTGACTGCCGTAGCTTTTTGCTGGGAGATTTGTCTGAGGACAGGGGCATGCTGAGGGAGCTCCAGGGAGGGGTCTTCCCGCAAGAGCTGCTGAGCTGCATCCCTGGCTAGAGTCAACAAGGGGGCATCTTTACTCAAATCGGCAATCAGTAAATCGGTAATTCCACTTTGTTGAGTTCCCATAAGGTCACCTGGGCCCCTGAGCTTCAGGTCCACATCGGCAATCTCAAATCCATCGTTGGTGCGTACCAAGGTCTCCAAACGAACGCGGGAATCTCTACTCAGCTCGTACTTGCTCATGAGTACGCAATAGCTTTGCTCAGCTCCTCGGCCCACCCTTCCGCGAAGTTGGTGGAGCTGAGAAAGACCAAATCGCTCAGCATTCTCAATGACCATCACCGAGGCATTGGGCACATTCACACCCACTTCAATCACCGTGGTGGCTACCATGATCTTGGTTTCCCCTTTGACAAAGCGTTGCATTTCGTAGTCCTTGTCCTCCGCTTTCATCCCTCCATGGACGATACTGAGGGGATGGTGGGGAAAAGCTCTCGCAATGCTCTCGTAGCCATCCATCAGGTTTTTTAGGTCCAAGCTTTTGGATTCCTCGATCAAGGGATACACGATGTATATCTGCCTGCCTTTGCTAATTTCTTGCTGGATAAATCCAAATACTTTCAGTCTATCCTTGTCGTATCGGTGTACGGTTTGTATGGGCTTCCTTCCCGCAGGGAGCTCGTCGATCACCGATACCTCCAAATCCCCATACAGGGTCATGGCCAGGGTGCGGGGGATCGGCGTGGCTGTCATGACCAAGACGTGGGGCTGGTACAGCTCATTTTTAGCCCAAAGTTTTGCCCGCTGCGCTACCCCAAAGCGATGCTGTTCGTCGACGATAGCCAGTCCCAAGTTGTTGAATTGCACCTCTTCTTCCAACAAGGCATGAGTTCCCAGGAGTATAGGTAAGGTGCCCTTGGCCAAGGCTTCGTGCAATTCCTTTCGAGCCGATTTTTTGGTGGAGCCGGTAAGTAAAGCTATGGAAAGACCAAGCCGCTCTGCATAGGGGCGCAGGCCTTCAAAATGCTGATTGGCCAAAATTTCGGTAGGGGCCATCAGGCAGGTTTGTGCCCCTGACCCTATGGCAAGGAGCATGCTGATAAAGGCTACCATGGTTTTGCCACTTCCCACATCCCCCTGGACCAGCCTATTCATTTGCTTGCCCGACCTCATGTCTTCGTACATCTCCCGGATCACCCGCTTTTGGGCCTGGGTAAGCTCAAAAGGCAGGTGATGTTTGTAAAATTCTGTCAAGAGTTGGGTATTGGATAGCACCTGACCCATAGATTTTTCCATGCGGGTTACCTTCATTCGGAGCAGACGAAGCTGGAGGTAGAAAAATTCTTCAAATTTTAGTCTTTTTCGTGCCCGTGAGAGCAATTCTAGGGAGCTAGGGAAGTGAATTTGCCGCATGGCTTCCTGCTTACCTAGGAGCTGGTATTGCTGCAATATTTCCTGGGGTAAGGTTTCGGGAATATGGGAATAAACTAAGGGAATGAGGGACTCTAGGGCACGAGAGATTCCTCTAGAATCTAAAAACCTAGCCCGAAGCTTGTCGGTGGTGGAGTAAACGGGTTGAAACTTGGGCCTAGATTCACTGGCGGCAGAGGAGGGCTCCATCTCTGGATGTGCCATGCTCCATTTTTTTCCAAACAAGGCAGGTTTTCCCAAGAAAATATAACTCGCGCCGAGGGGTAATTTTTTTTGAATCCAGGAGATGCCCTTAAACCAAGTCATCTCCATTTCCCCCGTTTCGTCTTCTACATGGGCAACCAGGCGCTTTTTTGCTCCCATGCCCAATAGTTCTACTTTTTTGATTCGGGCAATCACCTGCACATGCTCTAGCTCTTCGTGCAAGGCACTAATTTTTAAAAAGGTGCTTCTGTCCTCGTAGCGAAAAGGGTAATGCTGCAGTAGGTCCCCGTAGGTAAAAATCCCCAGCTCTTTGTTGAGCAATTCGGCCTTCTGTGGGCCTACGCCCCTCAGGTATTCGATGCGGGTGTCAAAAATGGTGGCCAAGTGCAACGCAGTTGTGTACCCCAAGATACGCCTGCAGGGGAGTAAATGCCAAAACTTTGGTAAAAATCCTAGCGAACCCCTGGAGTTAGTTTTTGTATTGTGTGTTGAAAATGTTCCCGCTGGGACTGTAGGCTTTGAAGCAAAGCCATTTGGTTTTTGGCGCGATGCAAATTTTGATCTTCATAAGTCACGCGGTAATACACATTTCCTTCTAGGTAATCGGTCAAGAACCGTAGGCCCATGATCAAGGTCATCACTTCTCCAGCGTAGGGAAGGGAGGCTGTTTCCTGAGGAGAAATGGCTCCTGACAAGCCCTCCCAATATCCAAGAATCAGGGTTTGAACCACTTCGGGAATGGCGCGAACGTCCTGCCATTGGGTGGATGTTTCTGGGAGGCTACAAGCTACTGTACGTACCAAGTCACCCAAGTCATACAGGAGGTATCCCCCCATCAAGGTGTCCAAATCCACCACAGCCTCCACCCGATTTAAATCACTTGAAAAAATCAAATTGTTGATCTTCGTATCGTTATGGGTGACCCTCTGAGGCAAGATTGGAAGTTGATCTGTATACCAGGTGACCAAGGGGGCTTGCTCCAAATACAGATGAAGCAGGCCTTCTACCTCTTTGCTAAGCTTAGATGAGGTGCTAGCAACCTCCTGGAGCCGGGCAAACCGTAGGTCGAGGCGGTGAAAATTTGGGATGGTTTCTTGAAAGGCTTCCACTGGAAGTTCTTGGGCCCAGGAGGCAAAGGTGCCGTAGGCTTGAGCAGCCAACTTGGCTTGCGGGAGGGAGGAAATACCTTGGAGTGTTTTTCCTTCTACAAACTCAAACAAGCGGTACTTTTTCCCCTGCAGGAGGCTAAGTCCCTTGCCCTGCACGTTGCTTAGGGGAAGCGGTAAGGTAAAGGGAAGAGGACGAAGGCGAACTCGATCAGAAAGTAAAGCCAAGTTGTGTTCAATGCGTTGGGGATAGGTAAATACCGTCTCATTGAATCCTTGGAGTATCCATTGCTTCCCTCCCTGTCGAACCAGATACGTTTGGTGGATGAGCCCTTCACCAAATGGAATAAGAGTCAAGGAACCTCCCTGGAACTGGGGATAAGCTTCTGGGAGTAAGGCGACAAGGGCATCTTCCATGGGACCAAATTAGGAAAGAATTGCTTGAAAATGCAGGAAAGGAACCAAAGGATCTGAAATGTAAAAATTCCTTTTCAATGCAATGAAGAGGAGGGAGCTGATCCTTTGACCATCCAAGAGTGGAGGGAAAAAGGGCAGGATTCATTAAAAAAAGTAAGGAGAGGTTCTCGGTTGAAGGAATATTTTTGTTTATTGTCAATTCAATTAACCCTAAACCCTATGAATGTAACCGCCTTGGACTGGGGCATCATTGCCGCGTTTTTTGTCATTTCCCTGTTGATCGGTCTTGCCACTTCCAAATCCGCAGGCAGTTCTGCAAAAGAATTTTTTCTATCGGGGAGAAATATGCCCTGGTGGCTTTTAGGAGTATCCATGGTCGCGACGACATTTTCTGCCGATACCCCTAACCTGGTCACGGACATGGTAAGAAAAAATGGAGTAGCGGGGAATTGGGCCTGGTGGGCCTTTTTGTTGACCGGAATGCTAACGGTCTTTGTGTATGCCAAGCTCTGGAGACGCTCGGAAGCAACCACCGATTTGGAGTTTTACGAAATGCGCTACGCTGGCAAAGGGGCTGCTTTTTTACGGGCATTTCGAGCCATTTATTTGGGGGTATTTTTCAATGTAGTGATCATGGCCACCGTGTCCCTGGCGGCTATAAAAATCGGGGGAGTCATGCTCGGATTAAGTCCCTTGCAAACCTTATTGATCGCCTCCATTGTGACTGTAGTGTATTCCTCTTTTGGAGGCCTAAAAGGGGTATTGTTAACAGACTTTTTCCAATTTTTCATTGCCATGGCAGGATCTTTTGGTGCAGCCTATTTTGTATTGGGCATGCCAGATGTGGGTTCGCTGCAGCAGCTACTGAGCCACGAGTTGGTGGCGCCCAAGTTGGATTTTATTCCAGATTTTACGGACCCAAATGTCTACATTCCGCTCTTTATTATGCCAATTGCCATCCAATGGTGGGCCACCTGGTACCCGGGAGCAGAGCCTGGAGGAGGGGGATACATTGCTCAGCGCATGCTTTCTGCCAAGGACGAAAAAAATGCCATTGGTGCTACGCTTTTGTTTAACATCGCCCACTATGCTTTAAGACCTTGGCCTTGGATCATCGTGGCCTTGGGGTCTTTGATTTTATTTCCTACCCTGGGCGACTTGCAAAAGGCATTTCCACACATTCCTGCTGACAAGATAGGAGACGATTTGGCCTATCCTGCCATGCTTTCTTTTCTTCCCACAGGGATGGTAGGGATTGTTTTGGCTTCCTTGATCGCAGCGGTGATGTCTACGCTTTCTACCCACCTCAACTGGGGGTCTAGCTATGTGGTGAATGACTTTTATTTGCGATTTGTCAAGCCAGAGGCGAGTGACAAGGAGTTGGTAGCCGTAGGAAGGATCTCCACGGTGGTGCTCATGCTGCTTTCCGCCGTTTTGGCCTTGGCCATGTCTTCGGCCTTATCTGCCTTCAATATCTTGCTACAGATTGGCGCAGGTACGGGCTTAATATTTATTCTGAGGTGGTTTTGGTGGAGGATCAATGCCTACACCGAAATTTCAGCCATGGCCATCTCTTTTGTAGTAGCCCTCTTTTTTGAAGTCATCAATCCCAAGGTGGGTTGGATAGCTATTTCGGAATCGCAATCCTACCTGAAGCTGGTATACTCGGTGTCCATCACTACCGTAGGATGGCTATTGGTTACCTTCCTCACTCAGCCAGAGAAGGACGAAGTGCTGCTCTCTTTTTACCGCAAGGTAAAGCCTGCTTCCTTAGGATGGAAAAAGGTATTGGATAGGTATCCAGCAGAAGTCCAAGAAAAGGGACAATTGGGTACGGAGATTGGCTTGATGATGGTGGGCACGGTCATGGTTTATGCCGCGTTGTTTTCCACAGGATTTTTCATCTACGGGGAGCTGGCACAAGGATTCATAGCTGGAGCCATTGCCGTAGCAGGAGGATTGATGATTTTATTTTCTTGGAAGAAAATTACCTAGAAAGAAAAAATTTCTAGGAGGAACTCACCTTTTGGGATCAAACTCCACCGAGTTGATCAAATGAGCCATGTCTAGTTTGATGTATTCAATGACTGGAGCCAAGGAGTCGTTTTTGAGAGCGGTGTTGAAATACAAGGCTCCCCGAAGGAAATGAGTGGTGGAATCGGTCACAAAAAATTGAAATTGTGTGGGCACCTCGCCTGTGAGTTCTGCCACTACGGCAGCATACCCCTTTGGAGTAATCAGTACGGCCTCTTCTATCCCATAGGCTTTGATTTGATGTTTGGCAGTGAGCTTAAACGCATCGGAGGATAGGGTTTTGAAGTCCGTATTGTCGTCAATCTTTTTGTAGGTCAAGTGCACTTTTGCCCCAAAATCTTGGTAGTTCAGATTGATCCATGCCTTTTCCTTGAGGTTAAACGAATCGGGCTCCACCTGACTGTAAGTAGACAATTGCATGCGGTAGGGGTAATTGCCCTCTAAGGTCTGGTAAGCAGGAGAAGGTAAGTCTATGCGGTTGTATCCAGCAGGCTTGGGTAGCCATACTGGATCGCAGGCGAAACATAGCCACCCCACGATCACCAAAACTAGTGCGCTCTTCATGCCTTAAAAGTAGGGGTTCTCCAGGATTTATAGGTAAGGTTCAAATAAATTTCTGGCGAAAAAGCCTAAGAAACGGATCAATCTTTTTTGGAATTAGGCATACCTACCCACCTCAAATCCTTGGATATCTAAAGAGGTATTTTTTTGGTGATAGAGCTCGGCAAGAAGTCTGCCCGTGGCAGGAGCCATGGTCAGGCCTAGCATCGCATGGCCAGCACCCACCCAGACGTTTTGATGTCCCGGAGCCGCGCCTATATACGGTAGTCCATCAGGCGAGCAAGGACGCAATCCTTTCCAAATCTGATCTTCCTCAGGAAAGGTGGCTTGGAAGTCCGGATAATATTGGCGAATGGACTCGAAAATGCCTCTTACTCGGTTGAGGTTGATCCGCTCGTTGGTTCCTGCAACTTCCAGCGTGCCTCCAAACCTCACAAAATCTCCATAGGGACTTACAGCCACTTTTCTTTCTGTAAGGATGGTAGGAAGTTGAATGGCGGGACGGTTGGGTTGAACAAAGCTATATCCTTTGCCTCCCATCAGGGGCAGAGAGAAGTTTAATTTTTTTGCCAACTCAGCCGTCCAGGCTCCTCCACAAAGGACAAAATGAGATCCTTCTATGGTCCCTTGTTCGGTAAGCACAGCAGATATTTTGCCCTCAGAAGAGACAAATCCATTTACTTGGGTATCGGAGTAGAATGTCACTCCTTTGGCCTGCAAGTAGTTTTTTAGGTAAGCATACAGGACGCCTGGATCCAAGTGGGCGTCTCCAGGGAAATATACGGCTCCTCTGGCTTTCACTTCTAGGTTGGGCTCCAGGGCTTGCATTTCTTGGGTAGACAAGACTTCTGCTTCAAGCTGGTATTTTTTTGCCAAATGGGCCAATTCAATTTCTTCTTTTTCTACCGCCTCGGTTTGGTAAACCATCATCAGGCCTTTTTTGGAAAGGTGTACGGCAGAATCTGGATGTTCGGCTTCAAACTCTTGGTACAAGGCCTTGCTAAAGAGGGTGAGGTGATTGAGGTAGGGCATGCTTTTACTCACTTGGGTGGCAGAGCTTGCCTTAAAAAAAAGCAAACACCATTGAGCAAGTTTAAAGTCTAGCCTTGGATGTATGTAGAAGGGGCTCTTGGAAGAAAACATCCAAGCGATTCCCTTACTAATCATTCCCGGGGCAGCCAGAGGAATGATATGGCTAGGAGTGATCATACCGGCGTTGCCCGTAGAACAATTGTCCTTGAGGTCAGTCCTATCCAGGATGGCCACTTCTACTCCTGTTTTTTGAAGGTAATAGGCGGTAAACAATCCTACGATTCCGCCTCCGATGATAAGGGTTGGTTTCATTAAAGAAGCTTTTGATTTATCCTCTCCGGTATTTTAGACCTCGAAGGATTAGAATTTGAATTAAACCTTCGAGGTTTTGGTTTATCCTCTGAGGTCTTTTAGACCTCTAAACCTTCGAGGTTTTAAAAACCTCAAAGGTTGGTTCTTAAATCACTTGAAAGCCATGTACGTAGGGGTCGTCCTCGTCCAGGATGATGGTATTGTAGCCATAGACTTTGGCCCAACCTTCTATGCTGGGAACGATGGCGGGCTTCCCTCCTAGGGTACTTACTTCCTCGATTCTTCCGATAAACTTGGAGCCGATAAAGCTTTCGTGGATAAACTCTTCCCCAGGTTTGAGCCATCCTTTGGCGTACCATTGTGCCATTCGTGCAGAGGTGCCTGTTCCGCAAGGGGATCGGTCAATGGCCTTGTCTCCATAGAAAACAGCGTTTCGGGCCGTACTGTTTGGATCCATGGGTTTGCCCGTCCATAATACATGAGATAAGCCTTTGATTTGAGGGTGTTCGGGATGTGCAAACTCGTAGCGCTCGTTCATTTTTTGTCGCAGATTACGTGCCATAGCTATGAGTTGTTCTGCTTTGAAGTGCTCAATACCTTTAAAATTTTCCTGGGGATCGACGATGCAATAGAAATTCCCACCATAGGCCACGTCTACCTTGAGCGTACCCAGCTCCTCGATTTCTATGTCTAGATTTTCTGCCGCGAGGTAGCTTTTCACGTTGGTCAATTTGACCGATTTCACCTTATTTCCCTCTTGGCGGTACTCTACCAAAACCAAGCCTGCTGGGGCCTCCATTCTCAAAAATCCTGGGGTTTTGGGATGAATTAAGCCTTCCTCGATTGCAATGGTGATCGTGCCAATGGTCCCGTGCCCGCACATGGGAAGGCAGCCGGATGTTTCGATGAAAAGTACTGCAAAATCATTTTCTGGATCATGTGGAGGAAATAGCATAGAGCCAGACATCATGTCGTGGCCTCGTGGTTCAAACATCAGTCCGGTTCGTATCCAATCCAGGTGATCTAGAAAATACTGGCGTTTTTCGAGCATATTTTTTCCTTTTAAAAAAGGAACGCCTCCCGAGACTACCCGGACGGGGTTGCCGCAGGTATGGGCATCGATGCAAGAAAAGGTATGGCGTGAAGGCATTTTTTTCTGGGTGTAGAATGATTAAACGAAATACAATAAAAATACAATAGAAATAATCCGAGCAAGCTCGGAGAAATAGAACCAGATTCTTTTTAGACCTTTTTCACGTAGCGAAGCGTAGTCTTTTTCCATCGTATTTCCATTATTTAGTTACAATTCCATTCACTTGCCTCCAAATTCCTAGCGGATTGTGGTCCTGTAAGGCATCGGGAAGTAGGGAATGGGGCATGTCCTGAAAGGCAAGGGGACGTGCGAATCGTTTGATGGCGTAAGCGCCCACGGAGGTGCTTTGCACTGCAGTAGTGGAGGGAAAAGGTCCTCCATGCTGCATGGCATGGCCTACTTCTACCCCGGTAGGAACACCCTTGAAGAGGATTCTTCCACATTTTTCTTCGAGCAAGTTGATCAGGTAGAGTTGGGATTGAAGTTCTTCCGGCTCCGCCCACAGGGTGATGGTCAATTGGCCTTGTAGTTGCTTCGCTACTTCTACCAAATCGGCTACATCTTGGTACACCACCATCAAGGCAAAGGCTCCAAATACTTCCTTTTGAAACTGCTTATCTTTCAGCCAATCGGCAACCTGGATTTCTGCCAAGGCCGTACTACCATTCAAGAGATGCTTGGGGTCCGAAACTTTTATCCAACGAAGTTCTTCCTGGGCTTCCATGACTTGGATTGCATCGTAATAAGCTTGCGCGATACCGGGATGGAGCATGGGAGCTGTGGCAATTCCTTGTAGTTCGGCGACCAAGGAGGCTTCAAAAGCCTTGGCTTGACTGGCCGGAACGAAAATCAACCCGGGGTTGGTGCAAAATTGTCCTACACCCAAGGTGAGGGAAGCAATAAATGCCTTGGCCAAAGCCTCCCTTTCTTTGCTGAGCTTATTTGGAAAACAGAAAATAGGGTTGACCGAACCCATTTCGGCAAACACGGGGATGGGTTCTTTCCGCTGGTTGGCCAATTGGAATAGGGCCATGCCTCCTGCTTGAGAACCCGTAAAGGCCACTGCCTTGGCCAAGGGATGCTGCACCAAGGCTTGGCCTTCCGCAATTCCACCTTCTACATGGGTAAATAATCCTGAAGGAAGGCTGCAGGCAATAAGAGCTTGTTGAATGCAGTTGGCAACACGTCTAGAGGTTTCAAGATGCGCGGGGTGTGCCTTGTAGATCACTGGGCATCCTGCAGCTAGCGCTGAGATGGTATCCCCTCCTGCCGTGGAAAAGGCCAAGGGAAAATTGCTAGCTCCAAAGACCACTACCGGGCCGAGTGGAGACAAAAATCGACGGATATCTGCTCGAGGGAGGGGGCTTCGATCCGGTAGGGAAGGGTCGATGCTGGCTTCTACCCAAGACCCTTCCTTTACCAGGTTGGCAAAAAGGCGAATTTGACCCGTGGTCCTTCCCAGTTCTCCTTGGATTCGCCCTTCAGGAAGATTGGATTCGCGCACAGCCAGGGGGACGATTTCCTCCCTTCGGGATTCCAAGATTTCTGCAATTTTCTCCAAAAAATCTCCTTTTTCTTTTCCTGAGAGGTTTTTGTAGAAAAGGAAAGCTTCTTGGGCTGCCTGAAAGATGGAATTGGTATTCATGGTGTATTGGATTTAGGGGAATTACTAGGGAAACAAGGTAGAAATACGGTGGAGATAGAGTTGAAATAGCCCTAGCCGAAAGGCTAGGGGAAATAGGGAATTCAAGTTCGAATTTCCATTGTACTTCTCTAGATTATTTCACGTAGCGAAGCGCAGTGTATTTCTACTGTATTTCCACACTATTTCTTTATAGTATCGGTCTATTTTTAATCCCATCCAAAATTATTTTTTCAATTCTTGTGCGTTCTTCCCCAATGAGGGTAAGCCTAGGGGCACGTACATGTTCTGAACCTATGCCACAATGGGATTCGGCAAGTTTGATGTACTGCACCAACTTGGGATGAATGTCGAGTTCGAGCAGGGGCAAAAACCAGCGATAAATCTTGCGGGCCTCTTCGATTTTTCCCTCCTGAACCAGGTTGTAAATGACCACTGTTTCTCTAGGAAAAGCGCAAACTAGACCAGCTACCCATCCTACAGCACCCATGAGCAATTCTTCTAAGGCTAGGGTATCCACTCCGCAAAGCAGTTGGAAACGGTCTCCAAAACGATTGATCATCCGAGTCACGTTGGAAATGTCTCGAGTGGATTCCTTGATGGCTTGGATATTGGGGCAATCCGCAAGTTCTGCAAACATTTCCAAAGTGACTAGGGTCTTGTAGTCTACCGGATTGTTGTAGATCATCATGGGAAGGGCAGTGGAATTGGCCACCGCTTTGAAGTAGGCTACTACTTCACGAGCATCTGCAGCGTAGCGCATGGGAGGAAGTATCATCAATCCAGAAGCTCCTAGTTCCTCCGCTTTTTTGGCCCAGAATAGCGCCTCTTGGGTTGCTCCTTCTGCGATGTTAAGGATTACGGGCACCCGTCCGTTTACGTGTTTGACTGTTTCTCGAGTGAGCGTGATTTTTTCATCTTGTGACAGTACGGAGCTTTCTCCGAGGGTTCCTCCCAAAATGATTCCATGTACTCCGGAGGCCAGTTGGAAGTCCAGGTTTTTGAAAAAAAGGTCCATGTCTAGACTGCCGTCTGCATGAAATTTGGTGGTTACTGCGGGAAAAACGCCTTTCCAGTTCATAAGCTCAATGGGGAATTGGAGTGTTGTGATGAGTTATTTTCAAAAGTAAGTAAAGTTTATAGGGAAGTATTCTTTTCTCCAAAAGATCAAGAAAAATTCCTAGGCAGAAAGAATTTTTCATAAGCGGAGTAAATATAGAGGCTAGTTGTAGGTTATGGACTTCTTTGTTCAGGTTGCAAAAGTCACTCTTTTTTTAGTACCAGTACCTTACTGTCCATGACATTGCCTACAAACAGGTACTTGTCAAACGGTACTGCTACCGAGGCGCTGGAGAGTTGAGCCCCCGAATTTGTCCATACGGATCTAACTTCTGGTTTTTTCCCTTTTTGGTAATCTATGGTGATCACTTCAGAAGGGGAGAGTGCGGCATTTCCACCAGCGTAGGAGGCAAATGTCAGCAGATTAGGGTGACAACCAATCCACAGTTTTCCTTGAGGGTCCAGCTCTATGTTGTCAACACCCGTCCCCGTAGGAATATCTTCTACGAAGGCCAAGTTCCCATCAGGAAGTACATCAAATACGCGAACCATAAATCCCCTAGAGCTGGCCACGTAGAGCAATTTTTTGGAGGGATCTACTTGGAGTCCATTGGGGAAGGATAGGTTATCAGCGACTGAACGAAAGCTTTTACCGTCGTAATAGCCCACGTTTGCTACGCTAAGTCCTAGGTAATTCTCCGCAAGCAGTCCTAGGGATGAAGTGTAGCCGTGGTCATTGGAAAAATAGAAGGCTTCTGGGCTTACCATCACCAGATCGTTGGGACTGATCAATGCTTTCCCTGTAAGGGTGCCTACATGCTCTAGACTTTTGCCCTGAAGAATGAAGGATTCTATGGAATGCTTGCCTTCCACATGGTTGATGGCCATTAGTCCATACCTAGCACTATCTAGGTAGAATACGCTGATGCCATGAGGATAAAAGGGAAAGTTTAGATGGGAAGAAATCGAGATAGCTTGTAAGGAGTCTTCTCGAAGATCTACCAAGTAAATCCCATGCATGCCTTCCTTCCCCTCTCTTCTAGCTGCCCTATCGTCTACTGAGAGGAGCAGAAGGCTATCTTCTTTGGCAAGGGCGATATCTTCTACCCCAGGTAGAGCAAAGGTAGTATAGACCTCACCTGCCTCACTTCCATCTACAATTTCTCTAAAATATCCAGTGGAGTAAAATGTGTACAGAAAGAAGCCTGCCATCAAGGCAAGTAAAAGGCAACTTAGGAGAAGAATTTTTTTCATGGAACCTTGGAGTTGAATTTGGGTTATCCACACCCTTAAGACGGGAAGGGAGCTAAGGTAGAATTAATGAATTTGGTAAATTTTATACCATCGGTTATTCAATTTAGCCAATTTTTTGTGTTATTCAGCTAGGGATTGATTTTGCTCCGAGACTCTTATTTCTCTGACCTAGGGAAGTCACCCGCCGAAACCCGTGTTTCTGTACCCACGACAACTTGATATGAAAAAAATCTGTTTTATTCTCTTATTTGCCTCTTGCTCCTTTGCGGCCTCGGCTACCGAACTTGTGACCTTGATCCAAAACTACCAAGCTGACCGGGGTGCTCTTTCCCGATTGTATACCCATAGGCTTTCCGATGAATATTTCAAACGCATGGAATCCTTTACGCAGGGCTATTTGCAAACATTGCAGGCGCAGGCCTATGCTTCCTTATCAGAAGATGGGAAGATAGATTACCTGCTTTTCAGGAATTATTTGGAAAGGGAACTGTCTGACTTGGATTTGGCAAAAAGGGAATTTTTGCAGGTTCAGTCGGTACTTGCATTTGGCAAGCCCCTAGAGGAGTTTGTGGTAAGTCGACGTAGGGCGGCACAACCGGAGGCACAAGCTTTGGCTCATCAATGGAACGAGGTAGCGAAGGTTCTGGAGTCCCAAATGAAAGCACTTCCCAGTACCCCCAAATACAGCTCTTGGCAACGGGCGGACTTGGCAGCCCAAGCCATTGAAAGTTTACACAAGGCGGTTAAAGAATCTTACGATTTCTATTACGATTTTGACCCTGCTTTTACTTGGTGGATGCCTGAACCTTGGAAGAGAATAGATGAGGGCATGAAAGGCTATGCCAAAGCGCTGCGGGCCCACTACAGCAATTCGGTCAAGGACGACGGCAGTGGGATCATAGGAAGACCTATTGGAAGGGAGGCCTTGGAAAAGCAGTTGGCTTATGAAATGATCGCCTACAGCCCAGAGGAACTGATCGCTGAGGCCGAAAAGCAGTTTGCCTGGTGCGAAAAGGAGATGCTGAAGGCTTCCCAAGAAATGGGATACGGCAACGATTGGAAGGCCGCATTGGAAGAGGTCAAAAATACCTATCTTCCTGCAGGGGCATGGCCCGAGGAGGTGGTCAGATTGGGTGAAGAAGCCATTGACTTAATGGTCAAAAATGACTGGTTGACCGTGCCGCCTTTGGCGATTGAAACTTGGAGGACCAGCATGATTTCCGCAGAGCGACAGCGCGTGAGTCCATTCTTCTTAGGAGGCGAAGTCATTCAGATAGCTTATCCCACTTCAGAGATGAGCCATGAAGAGAAAATGATGTCCATGCGAGGAAACAATCCTCATTTTTCTAGAGCTACAGTACAGCATGAGCTTATACCTGGACACCATTTGCAGCAATTCATGAACCAGCGCTACATGACGCACCGACGTCCTTTTGGAACCCCCTTTTGGACGGAAGGTTGGGCCTTGTACTGGGAGTTTGTACTCTGGGACCGAAAGTTTCCTCGGGACGCCAAAGATAAGGTAGGCATGCTTTTTTGGAGGATGCATAGAGCCTCCCGCATTATTTTTTCACTCAATTACCATTTGGGCAATATGACTCCTCAGCAATGCATCGATTTGCTCGTAAATCGTGTGGGTCACGAACGGGCCAATGCCGAGGCGGAGGTACGGAGATCCTTTGAGGGCAGCTATGGGCCTTTGTATCAGATTGCTTACATGGTGGGAGCCTTGCAAATCCATTCGCTTCGCCAAGAAATGGTAGACTCGGGGAAAATGCCAGAAAAAACATTTCACGACTTGATTCTAAGTCAGAACGCCATGCCTATAGAAATTCTGCGGGCCAAAGTGACTGGGAAGTCCCTTTCTAAAGATCATCGGGCCAGCTGGAAATTTTTGGATTAGCGCCCTTGAATAAAAAAAGCCTACTCTTTGTAAACTCTCGCTTGATTTTAGCATTTCAGGAGATGATTTACACCTACCTTTAGCTTATGTATTTGCTTTCCATGTGGACCCAACTGATTAAACAATTTCGTCATTACCTTTCTTTGGAGCGCTCCTTGAGTCCTAATTCCATAGAAGCGTACACGCGAGATGTGGAAAAGTTGGCAGCCTTTGCCGAAAAGGAATTTCCCTCCTTGAGTCCTTTACAGTTGGAACTGGAGCACCTGAGAAGATTTGTGACCGCCTTGGCAAAGCTTGAAATATCCTCTTACTCCCAAGCTCGCATCCTCTCTGGCATCAAGGCGTTTTATAGATTTTTGGTCTATGAGGATCGACTCTCAGAGGATCCTTCTCAACTCTTGGAGGCTCCAAAGCTGGGGAGAAAATTACCCGATACCTTGAGTTTTGAAGAAATTGAAAAGTTATTGGAAGCCATTCCCTTGGGAGAACCTGAAGGCCATAGAAATCGGGCCATGTTAGAAGTTTTGTACAGTTCGGGCCTGCGTGTTAGCGAATTGGTAGAGCTCAAGAAGAGCCAAATTTTTACCGATGTGGGGTTTTTGCGGGTGGTAGGCAAAGGAAATAAAGAGCGCTTGGTGCCTATTGGAAAGGATGCCTTGCATCATTTGGCCCTATACCAGGAGCATGTTAGAGTCCATCAGACCCCCTCCAGGGGCCATGAAGAATATGTTTTTCTCAACCGTAGGGGGCAGAAATTGACTAGGGTGATGCTTTTTTTGATCATCAAAAAAACAGCCCTGCTGGCAGGGATCAAAAAGAACATCAGCCCACATACCTTCAGACATTCCTTTGCTACCCACTTGATAGAAGGGGGGGCAGATTTGAGGGCCGTTCAGGAAATGCTGGGACACGAAAGCATCACCACCACGGAAATTTATACCCACTTGGATCGGGAATATCTCCGGCAGGTATTGAATAGTTTTCATCCTAGGAGTTAACTAACCTTACCGTATAACTAAGCCTCTAGCTTAAAAATGCTGTATTAATAAAACAAGCAGCCTACCTGAATTTGTACAGGTAGGCTGTTTAACTTTTAGAGAATAAAAAGCTTATCTAAATTACATCATTGACGCAACTAATGCTGCTCCAAAAATGAAATAAATCACTGTAATAATAGCAATCCATATTAAACTAGCTTTTGCCCAATTGGATTTACTAGGATTTGTTGAACTTCCAAATGCCCACACAAAAAGCATAACGATTCCAACTAACGGAATTGATGCGATTAGGTAGGTAATTAACCATTCAGATGTTTTGACAATTTGAGGATTTTCAGAGTTTTCCATAGCTCTTGGGTTTTTTGTTTATTGGCTCTACTCGTAAGGCTTTTCAATAACTCCCAGTTTTTAGAATGGTTTCCTGCTCCATATTGATTATTCAATTCTAAATTAAAATTTTTATTTTTCAAAACAGGTATACCTTAAGTTTTGCGTATTGATTAAATATTAAAATAAAATTTCATTTTTTTTGTATATCAAATTCAGTTTTATCGGTTCTATTGCAATCAAATAGGCCTACCTATTGGAGTAATAGTTATCAGGAATTAAGACTTTTTACCATTTCCTTCACCTGCAAGTCCCCAAAGCCATAGATTCCTGCTTTTTGGTTGAATTCTTGGAATACAAGTTGAAAATCATCCATTCCACTCGCCAGAATTTCCTTCAGAATTCGTTCGGGTTTGCCCATGCCTTTTACTCCGGGAAGTCGATCAAGTTGTGCTTGGCAGACC
>VGMU01000021.1 GCA_016866385.1 Bacteroidota bacterium | reverse complement strand
CACACGTCATGTGGTGAAGGCAGGTGAAACCTTATTTGGCATTGCAAAAAAATACGGAATTACCGTTGTTGATTTAAAATCCTGGAATTCCCTTACGGCTGATAAGGTTATCGTAGGTCAATCTCTTTTGGTATTTACTTCAACACCTACTCAAATCTCAACGACTTCCTCTCCGAGTCACTCTACTTCTGTGTCTAATGTTGACCTTCAATCAGAGTCTGGCGGAAGAAATAAGGCTGAAAGCCAGGAAAATAAAGAAAATGCGGTGAAACAGGAAGTAGACAACCGGCAGACATCAAGCCCTACCCCCAGCTCTAATTCAGCTGGAGAATGGTATACGCATACCGTCAAGCAAGGGGAAACGTTATTTTCTATTTCAAATCTATACGGATCTTCAGTAGGAGATTTGATTCAATGGAACTCCTTAAATTCTAATAATTTAAAAGCAGGTCAAACCCTTAAGGTGAAAAAAAATGGTGGGGAACCGACATCCTATTCATCTGCTGGGGAAGTGAACGTAATTTCTGCTGAGGCACAGATTACGAATACTTCTGCCCCAATGGTACCTACTGGTTTTACTAATACCAAGGAAACAGGGCTTGCAGAGTTGATTGAGGGTACCTCAGGTCATAAAAAGTACTTGGTACTTCATAGAACTGCTCCCGTAGGAAGCGTAATTCGAGTAAAAAATGAAGAGAATGACTTGACCATTTTTGCTCGCGTAGTAGGAATCTTGCCCGATACAGGAGATAACTCAAAATTGCTGATAAAGCTTTCTCAAGCAGCATTTGATCAATTGAAGGCGGTTAATGCAAGGTTTCCTGTGGAAATTGCCTACTAACAACGTATAGAATTTTTACAGGCTTACATCTAAAATTTGAAATCTAAACCGCATTTATTCTTTTACCATATTTTCCGAGTGATTTGGAATGGGATTTTTATTCTTTCATATCCCATATTGGCAAGTTTTGGATTAATTTTCATAGGCATTACCTACTTATTTTCCACATTCTCGAAGATAATTACTAGGATAAAACCCGACAGGTCCAAGAAAATCGTGGTAGCAACCGAATGGGAGATTCTGCCTCAATCCCAGGAATTTTTTGAGGCTAAACTTGAAAAGCAAATTCTCTTTGGACCTTCCGCAGTTAAGTTGCGAAGAAAGGATGGGGTTCCCTCGGTATTGAATGATTACGTTTTTGGAAAAAAAATTAAGGCAATAGAACAGGGATTTATTTTAGAAAAGTGGAACTCCCTTGACCTAAAGGAACTTCCTAATTTTGATATTTGTCTATACGATCCATCAAAAGATAGCTTGCGCATCCTAACCACTATTACTTGTTTTGATTGGCATTTGGCGGAAGAAAAAGAGCAACAACTTTTATTTAAATGGTTTGATGGCACTCAGGGAGGGGAATGCCTGTTAGAAGTATGAGGAAGAATCTCCAGGCCTTTTTAGAGGAAAAAGTGATGGAGTACAACCGTCCTAGCTTTATAGAGTATGATCCAATATCGATTCCTCATATGTTTTCCAAAAAGCAGGACATAGAGATTTCGGGATTTTTTGCGGCCATTTTGGCTTGGGGAAAAAGAAAAACAATTCTCAAAAAATGCAAGGAGCTCATGGAGCTCATGGATAATTCTCCTTATGAGTTTATCTTATATCATCAAGAAAAGGATCTAAAGCCCTTTGTGTATTTTAAGCATCGTACCTTCAACGAGGTAGATACCCTTTATTTTATCCATTTTTTATCTTGGTTTTATAAGTCCCATTCCAGTTTAGAGGAGGCTTTTCATGCCCCTCAATCGGGCGATCCAAATGCCATGCAAAGCATATTAATCCATTTTCAAAATCTATTCTTTAGTTTGGAACATGCCCCTAAGAGAACTAAAAAACATGTTTCTTCACCAGCTACTAATTCTGCTTGCAAACGACTCAATATGTTTTTGAGATGGATGGTTCGTAAAGATTTACAAGGCGTAGATTTTGGAATTTGGAATAAGATTCAACCTTCTCAACTGATCTGCCCTTGTGACTTGCATGTGGATCGGGTAGGGAGAAAATTAGGTCTTATTACTAGAAAGCAAACCGATTGGCTTACTGCTTTGGAGTTGACTGAGGCCTTACGGAAGTTTGATCCTTTGGATCCTGTAAAATTTGATTTTGCACTTTTTGGTTTAGGTATTGAAGAAAAATTTTAATCCCAAATAAAAGATACATGGAGGTCAGGAACAGAAGTTGCTGAAAAGAAGAAGAGTAAAGCAGATTTTTGAAAATAGAAGGGATATTCCAGTGCACCTGTGTCAGGTGAGATTACTTAATCACTTCACTAATCCAAGCCTTACTGTTGGAGACCCTTATAAAAACGGAAATATCTCCATAATTGCTGTCTTTTTGCCCTACTACGGGTTCGGGTACTCCCCCAGACAATACTCCAGCTACCTTCCAAACTCCATTGTCTTTGATAAATAGTGGGCCTCCACTGTCTCCAGGCACAGTAGCCCCTTCAAGATTCAAAGCGGTAGCAGCACTACTTCCTGGTCCTAGTAGCGCCTCATCTTCTCCTACATAATTGTCGCCTAGAGTATTGCTTTTCCCAGAGGGGGAATCAAAATCAAACGCCAATAAGCCTCCATTGTAGGTAATCCCATTGATTCTAGTTACAATCCCAGTGGCTTTCCTATCAAGCACATTTTCTAAGGCATGCTTTTTTGAATAGAAATCTGGATTTTGACCTTTAAGCCTAGAATAATCACCGAATCCAGCATACCAAACTTTATTACCAATGGGTTCTTCCGTGCTTGTATAGAGTTGAGCGGGGGTCATATTTTTTGCTGCTGTTTTTAGCTTGACCAAACACAGGTCATTTGCATAGACAAAATCCATGTTGTTCTGAATCCAGGTAGGATGAAAAAAGATCTGTTCTACACTTAGTGTTTGTTCTGGACTGTTGGGATCATTGCCTATGTAAACCGAAATATCTGCAGGATTTACTGGATTTTTCTGATCTTCCTTTTCATAAAAATTATGGTCAGCCGTGAGAATCCAATTGGGGGTAATTAAGGTGCCCGATCCAATGTATTCGTCAGATTTTCCAGCTATGGTATAGCTAAACATCACCACGGGTCCAAAATCTGGTCTATCGGTAGTGGAAGTGATGGCTGCTTCATAATCCGTAAGGGTTCTATCGTGCCTTATTCCAAATGTTTCGTATTCCGCCGGCTCAATTTGTTCAATATCGCTACATGAATAAAGTAGAATCGGAAACAGAAGAACGTATGGGATAAATTTAATCTTCATAACTTTATGATAATTAAGTGGTTGTATATTTTATTTTAAACCATACGGTAAATCAATGAGAGTGTTAAGGTAAGAATTACCCCTTCGTTTTAAAGTAATTCGTTGCGCAAAAGAACTCAAGTTAAAATGGCGCTTTGATATTGAAAAAGAAATTTCCCTCCCCTTGTTTATTGATAGAGTATTCAAACCTAAAAACAGAGTCGTAGATACTTACCAGGTCTAGTCCTATGCCATAGCCATACAAGTATTGATTGGATAGCCTTACATTTTCGAGAATTCGGTTGCGATCCCAAACTGCTCCATGATCAAAGTTACCGCTGAGGTAAAAACTCAAAGGGAAGACGTTAAATTGCTCATTGGATAAAAAGGAGGAAAGGTCAAAGGATGTAGAAAAAAACTTAGTTCTTAGGCTATTTTTATGAACGAGTAGTTGTTGTCCTTCAATGACATACAATTCATATCCACGGATAAAATTGGGAACATAGCCTATTCCCCTGACCAATGGATAGGGCTGATTTTTGCTTAAAAACCACGTTCCACTTAATCCGGAGGCTAGATGAACCCTATCATTCAAAGGAAGATACCTATTAGCAGTCAGATTGAGCTCTACTTCATTCAATTGTTCCTTGGGTAGCAATCCATAGGCGGTAGCTGTGAGTTGAAGGAGTTCTCCTTTAGTGGCATAGGCAATATTGTCTCGCTTATCGTGACGAAAGGAATACTGAAGATAGCTGAAGTCTAAGGTATTCCCTTGGTGTTGAAAATAATTTGGATTTTCCTGCAAGACCTTTGGGTTGATCCAAATGCTAGAATACCCCAGGGTAAGGAGATGAAAATTGTAAAAAGTCCTTCTGAAGGTATACCTTAAGGCAGTGGTAAATGTTTTTCTTACAATTTCTTCTTCTGGTGTAGTATAAAATACTTGTCTATTGAATCGGGAAGCAATGGGTAAGGTTTTTTGATCCCCGTAAGTAAGTTGAAAGGATAATCCATGCTTTTGCTTTCTGTCTATGTAGGGTTTGGAATAAAGTATTTCTAATCCTTTGGTAAATCCCATTTGGCCGGAAAACCTGAATTTTTCATTTCTTCCCCCCACATTGGCGTGGTTTATTCTAAAACCGTAATTTACTCGAGACCAATCTCGATTCTGGTTGGTCCACCATTCTGCAAAGTTTCTGTCAGCCAGTTGGAATATGATTGAAGGAAGAATGTACCACCTTTCTTTCACCGTAATGAGGACATCTGCTTGTTCGGGTCCTGTAAAAAGTGGGGTAATTTCGACCTCATTAAACAATCGAAGGTTGTAAATTTTTTGTTGGTCTGCCTTTAGTATTCCCAAAAATGTTTCCCACTCGTAGGTATAATTGGTAATAAAATCCAATTCTCGAAGAATGATTTCTCTTTCTGTTTTTTCATTTCCAACGATATAAATTGCAGAAATACTTATTTGCTTGGGAGGTGTATTCGATAGTGTATCCTGAGCCTTACTCGTAAAGGGAAGGAATAGCGATCCCAGCAGGCAAAAGCTCAAAAGAAAAAAAATAAATTTTGACTTCAATTGAATGATATGTCTCCAAAATTGGTTCAAATCCTGCATATTTGATCGCAAAGGATCGCCTCATGTTTACCAAGTACCTCAGAAAGATAGCCATTTTCCCTGTTTTGGTCTACCAATACCTTATTTCCCCCTTATTTCCCTCAAGTTGTAGGTATACACCAAGCTGCAGTCACTACATGAAGGAGGCGATTTTAAAGCATGGAATTGGGAAGGGTGGGATACTTGGTTTAAAAAGAATCATGAGATGCCATCCATGGGGTGGGCAAGGTCACGATCCTGTTCCTTAATTCACTTTTTGATTCCTGTTTTCAACGCTTTGAAAACCAAGAAGATTCCTAGAAGTACTAATGGTATTGAGAGCAATTGTCCCATGTTCCATTGCATACCCTCTTCAAAGGATACTTGAACTTCTTTGAAGTATTCCCAAAGGAATCGAGATCCAAAAACAAGAATTAAAAATAATCCTAGCAACAAGCCATCGGGAAGCTGGGATTTGTATTTTATCCAAAGCGTTAGCAAAAGAATAAAAATCAAGAAATAGGAGCTGGCCTCATAGATTTGTGTAGGGTGCTTGGCTCTTCCGAATGTTTTTACCGTAACTACATACCGATTGGCTTCCTCTTTTACATCAAGTTGAAGGGGGCTAGTTGGTGATTCTGCTAAAAATTCCTTAGAAGAAGAAAATTGAGTAAGCGCATACTTGATGTCCTGAGAAAGAATAGTGGTCAAGCTTTCCTTGCTGAAGTTTCCTTTAGCAATTTCCAAGTCAAAGTTTACCGGAACAATTCCATTTCCATGCAATTCGGAAGTTCGGTCCTCTGGCTTGTAGGCTTCTATGGAGAGGATGGGAACTTGTAGAGAACTTAAAATTTCTTCAGAATCTCTAGCATAAACAATTCCTACATCTGAACCAGTATCTTTTCCTCCAATTTCAGAATTCATCAAATTTCCCACCCGAATCAATGCACCAGTCATGGCAGTCACGATGACGATGCGATCCACCACCCAGAGGTAGCTTTGTCCAGGAGTATTTTTAGCATAGATCCATAATGCTAGCAAAATGGCAATTGCAGCACCATGAGATGCTAATCCCCCTTCCCAAATTTTCAAAATATCTAGAGGATTGCTCAAGTACTTTTGAGGCTCATAGAAGAGTACGTGACCCAATCTTGCGCCAATTATAGTTGCCAACACCATATAGATGGTGAGTTTATCCACCAATTGTGCCTCTTTATTTTCTTTCTTGAAAAAAAACACCATGATCTGTTGGGAAATGATAAATCCCAAAGCAAAGAGTAGGCTATACCATCTCAGTCTATCAAATCCTTCAATCACTGAAGGGCTTGCATCCCAGACGATATAAGAAAGAAAGGAGCTTAGCATGGTTTATTGTTTTTCTAATTGTTCTAATTCTTCTTTGAATCCTTCAGAAAGGATAGGAAATCTACACCAAGTTTTTGGATCTATATTGAATTCATCCAGATGAAAGGAGGGTGCAAAACGCTCCCTTTTCCACTGGTTGCGTGACCAAAGTTGAAAGAATTTTTTAATAAAACCTTTTAGTTCTTCCTCTGAATGAGAAACTTTTCCTCGGAGTTGAAGGAAAATAGCTACTGGGGATTGTCTATCCTGTAGGGCCAAACGCTCTATTTTTACAAGCAAATCGTATGGCATCAGGTCATTTTCATCCGTTTGTACCTGTTCGGATGGGCGCAATTCCGCGGTAGGAGTGAGGGCGTTGACTAGGCAAAGTCCTGGTCTATCGAGGTGGGTTTCGGCCCAGAGAAGCCAATGCCTGATAAAGTCTTTATCCACCCCGGCTATGGGGGAAATGCTACCGCTGGTATCTCCATCCATAGTGGCATAGCCTACGTCTCCTTCGCTTCGGTTGGACGTGGCCAGAAGTAAGGCATTTTTCTTATTGGCAAGCATCCAAATAATAGGGGAACGTGTCCTGGCTTGTATATTTTGTAGGGTAATGTCATCTTTTTCCCAGGTCAGAGGCTGTCCCGTTGCCTTTTCTATTTTTTGGATGTAAGAGTGCACCTCCTCGTCTATGGACCAGGAATAAAATGTAGCGCCTATGCTTTCTGCCAAAGCTTTAGCCGATAGGAGAGTTTCCTCTGAGGAATTTTTTGTGCTTTGATAAGCTGTGGTCAAGAGTTGCTTTACCAAATCTTTTTCCTCCTCGGTTCTAGAATGGGGTGCCTGTAAGCCAAGTTTGGATGCAAATGCAGCTGTCCCCAGTTCCTGAATCCCTCTGCGGACCATTTCTGCCACCAGAATGGCTAGGGTAGAGGAATCTGCCCCTCCAGAAAGGGAAAGCACAAAACCCTTGGATTTACTTTTTCTGAGATAATCAAAAAGGGCTAGTCCAGTAGCTTGAGCAAATTCCCATTCTTTGGAAAGGATAGGTGCGATGTATTGTGGAATAGGCTCAACTTGGAAAGAAAGGATTTGTACGTCTTTGAAGGAAAGTAAGGTGTTTCTTGAAAGAAGGGTTCCATCTTTTGCAAAAAGAATTTCTCCATCATAAATCATTTTTCCTGCCTCATTCCCTAAGAGATTGACATAACAATAAAAGCAAGAGAATTGTCTAGAACTTTCTGTGACCAACTGTTGGCGAAGGGAAGTTTTCCCCATAGCAAAGTGTGAAGCGCTAGGATTAAAAATCAAATCCACCTTTCGCTTGCTTAATCTATGGCCAGGACGTAAATCTCCCCTCCAAGCATCCTCACAAATTTCAAATCCATAATGTAGACCCTTATGCCGAAAGGTGAGGTCTCCAAAAGGAACCTCTTTCCCAAATAAGGTTAATTTTCTTTGCTCCTGAGCTGGCCATGGGGTAAACCAACGAAATTCGTAATGTACCCCGTCGATGGCTAGAAACTGCTTGGCGACTAATCCTGTGACTTGGGTATCCTCCACTACAGCCATCACGTTGTAAACCTTATCTTCTATGCGTAGGGGCAGTCCTACTGCTACGGTAATGCCCTGGCAGCACGGAAGTAGGCGCTCGAGTTGATCAAGTGCTTTTTCACAAAACCAAGGGCTTAAAAAAAGATCTTCTGCTCCATAGCCTGTGAGGGATAATTCGGGAAAGCAAAGCACTTCTACCTGACTACTTTTAGCTAGCCTGATAGCCTCTTGGATGCGCTCCAAATTGCCCTGCCAATCCAGCGGGGTTTGGTTGAGGGTAGCTCCAGCTATTTTTAGTGCGTCCATGGGTATTTATCTTTTGTCGATTTAACTGACCAATTGAAGGTTTTCACAGGCATTTTTAGAAGCTTCTTGTTCTGCCTTTTTCTTTGTTTCTCCCTTACCCAAGGCAATGGATTCCTGGTCCAGGAGCACCTCAATAACAAACTCCTTGTAGCGTTGGTTATTATTGACTTGTACTACGGAATATTCCACCTGTTTCCCTTCACGTTGAGACCATTCCAAAAGTTTACTTTTGAAATTGGAGATGGTACTTACCATGCCTTCCAAGTCCATATGAATAAGGATGCGTTGTAGAATTAATTTTTTTGTAAACGAATACCCTCTATCGAGATAAACAGCTCCTAAAAAGGCCTCTAGTATATCTCCGTAAAGAGATTTATTTCCAACAAATTGGCGATTTCCTACCACCTGGTAAAATACTTTTTTAAGGCCAATCTTGATTCCTATGTCGTTCAAGGTTTCTCTATTGACTAATTTGGATCTTGTTTCGGTGAGAAATCCTTCGTCTCTGTAGGGGTATTTTTTAAATAAGTGCTCGGCAATGACAGCTCCCAAAATGGCATCACCAAGAAATTCCAATCGTTCGTTGGATTTTTTGAAACCGTTATCCGATTCTTCACCCAAACCCGATGGAGTTAGAGCAAGACGGTATAAGGATACGTTTAAAGGCTTTCTTCCCAAGATCATTTGGATCGAGGTAGCAAGGTGTTTGTCTTTTGTACTAAAGAAGAGTGCTTGAATTCCTAATCGCTTGAAGAAGTTCACGCGGATTAGTTGAATTTTTTGAAAATAACGGAACAATTGTGACCTCCAAAACCAAAGGTGTTGCTCAAAGCGTAGTTGATTTCTCTTGCCTGAGCTTTGGTAAAGGTTAAATTTAAACCTGGGTCAAAGGCCTCGTCGTCGGTAAAATGATTGATGGTTGGCGGAACGAGGCTATGATTGATAGCCATAATGCAGGCAATGGCCTCAATAGCTCCAGCGGCACCTAGGAGGTGACCGGTCATGGATTTTGTACTGCTGATATTGAGTCGATACGCATGGTCTCCAAAAACCTTTTGAATAGCCATGGTTTCGCTTACGTCTCCAAGAGGGGTGGATGTTCCATGCACGTTGATGTAATCGATACATTCAGGAGTAATCCCTGCGTCTTCCAAGGTAATTTGCATGACACTACTAGCGCCTAGTCCTTCTGGATGAGGAGCAGTAATGTGATTGGCATCGGCAGTCATGCCTCCACCTACGAGTTCTGCATAAATTTTTGCACCCCTTGCCTTAGCATGCTCGAGTTCTTCGAGAATCAAAGCACCTGCACCTTCACCCAAGACAAATCCATCTCGATCTTTGTCAAAGGGTCTTGAAGCTGTTTGAGGAGAGTCGTTTCGCTGGGATAAGGCTTTCATGGCATTGAATCCTCCAATACCTGCTTCAGTGACGGCAGCTTCTGATCCTCCACTGACAAAGATGTCTGCTTTACCCAATCGGATATAATTGAAGGCATCTATGAGAGCATTGGTAGCGGAAGCACAGGCAGATACGGTCACGAAGTTGGGTCCACGAAAACCATACTTAATAGAAATGAAGCCGGCAGCGATGTCGGCAATCATTTTAGGAATAAAAAATGGATTAAATCGGGGAGTCCCATCCCCCTTGGAAAACTCCATCACTTCTTCTTGGAAAGTTCTCAAACCTCCAATTCCCGAGCCCCAAATTACTCCGGCTCGTGACAAGTCAATGGTCTCAGGATTAATTCCTGAGTCTATAATCGCTTCATCTACCGCCACCATTGCATATTGGGTAAATGCATCCATTTTTCTTGCTTCTTTTCTATCGATAAAATTATCGATGTCAAAGTTTTTTATTTCGCAAGCAAATTGGGTTTTGAAAAGCGAAGCGTCGAATCGAGTGATGGGCTCAGCGCCACTCACACCAGAAGATAAACCCTTCCAGAATTCATCCTTTGAGTTACCGATGGGTGTGAGTGCTCCGAGGCCGGTTACAACAACTCTTTTTAAATTCATAAAATGAATTTATGGGGTAATTTTATTTTACGTTAGCCTCAAGGTAAGTGATGGCTTGACCAACTGTGCCGATTTGCTCGGCTTGGTCATCAGGAATGGAGATGTTGAATTCTTTTTCGAATTCCATGATTAATTCCACAGTGTCCAAAGAATCAGCGCCAAGATCGTTGGTGAAGCTTGCTTCCATAGTGACTTCAGATTCTTCTACGCCAAGTTTGTCAACAATGATGGCCTTTACTTTTTGTGCAATTTCAGACATTTTGTGATCAGTTTAGTGAATAACTTTCCGCAAAGAAATATATTTAATGGCTAATTGACAAAGAAATGCGGGAAGTAAATTTTGGGATTTTGAATATTGTCGCTACACCGTTTTAATTTCTACCTTTGTGACACCTACTGATCTTCCTCCATGAAGAAGGCTAAATTACTTGTAGAACCCACCTTTGACTTCGAATTGCTAGGGATTGTGTCTCCTGTAAAAGAATATAGAATGGCCTGGTTGATCAATAAAGAATTGGATCTCAACTTAGTAAAAAAAGATGATCTGGAATTAGAATTTTTAAATGCTCAAAAACTTGAAATAAGTCAATACTTCCTTTCTTTGTCGCATGGCTACATTCAGTTGCTAAAAAATAGGGCAATTAATGCTACCCAGCAGATGGCTTACCTTATTCCAGAGCTCAAAAATTTAGATTATTTTCTACTCGTACAGGATGAAACGGAGCAAATTTTATTAAGTACGTTTATTGAAAAGCTTTCCAGGAACTCTCTCGTTCAAAGTGTAATCAAGATTGATATTTCCAAACTCAAATCGAAAGAAAACCTACTAACCTATTAAACCTTTATGTCTCATTTGCCATTTAAAAAAACTAAAATTTTAGCCACTGTAGGTCCTGCCTCCAATACCTACGAGATGATTAAAAGTCTCGCTTTTGCTGGAGCAAATGTATTTCGTTTAAATTTTTCTCATGGGTCCCATGAAGTTCATCAAGAAGTGATCGAAATTATCCGAAGGGTAAATAAAGAAATGAATTGTCACCTTGGGATTCTTCAAGATTTGCAGGGTCCAAAAATTAGGGTAGGCGAGGTTGAAAACAATGGTGTTGAGATTAAACCTGGAGATAAAATCACCATTACTAGCGAGCCCCTGCTTGGAACTTCCTCTTTGGTGAGCACCGTGTATAAAAATCTGCCCCAAGATGTGCAGGAAGGAGAACATATTCTTATTGACGATGGAAATTTGGAATTGATCGTCAACGATACCGATGGGAAGCAAGTCAACTGCACCGTCCTCCATGGAGGTCTGCTCAAGTCCAGAAAAGGAATCAACCTTCCATTTACCAAAGTTTCAGCTCCATCGCTTACCGAAAAAGATTTGGAAGACCTAGAATTTGGATTAGCTCAAGACGTGGATTGGATTGCCCTATCTTTTGTTCGCTCTGCTGAAGATATTGTTGACCTCAGAAATAGAATCAAGGCTGCGGGTAAGCATTGCAAAATTGTAGCCAAGATCGAAAAGCCGGAGGCTTTGGAAAATATTGATGCCATCATCGAAGCTACAGATGCCATCATGGTAGCTAGAGGAGATTTAGGAGTGGAAGTCCCTATGGAGATTGTACCTCTATGGCAAAAAAAGATGGTTGAAAAATGCAAGCTGGCATGCAAACCTGTCATCATAGCTACCCAGATGATGGAGAGTATGATACAAAATCCAAGGCCTACTAGAGCAGAAACCAACGACGTAGCCAATGCAGTATTGGACGGAGCTGATGCAGTGATGCTATCTGCAGAGACTGCCTCTGGAAAATACCCTGTTCATGCAGTAAAAGCGATGACAAGCATCATTACCTACTTGGAAGAAAATGCTGAGATTTATCATAATCTGTATAGGATTCCTGAAGAGGATCCTACCTTTTTAAGCAATAATTTGATTTTGATGGCAGCCAGACTTTCTAGAAATGTGAAAGCAAAAGCTATTGTAGGAATCACTTCCTCTGGGTTTACTGGATTTAGGTTAGCTTCTCATCGCCCGCTATCCAATATTTTCGTATTTACTCGCAACAACAAACTCTTGACTCAACTTTCTCTGGTCTGGGGGGTACGCGCCTATCACTACGAAGGTCACGCCTCTACCGATGGGGTATTTGCCGATATTGAATCCATATTAAAAAATGACGGACATGTATCCACTGGAGACGTAATTGTCAATACCGGAAGCATGCCTTTGAGTCAAAAGGGAAAAACCAATATGCTAAAAATTCATATTGTAAGTTGACCTACACAACTTGGTTGGTTTACTAGGAAATTAAAAAAGCCACTTCACTGTAGTGGCTTTTTGCTTACCCTTTGATCAGGGAGAAGTCAAAAGACTCCAGGAATTTTGTGGTAAAGTTTCCTTCCTTAAACTGCTCATTTTCAAGAAGAGCAATATGAAACGGTATAGTAGTTTTGATGCCATCAATTACAAATTCTTCCAAGGCACGTTTCATTCGGACGATGACTTCTTCTCTAGATTGTCCACTCACAATCAGCTTGGCAATCATGGAATCGTAATTTGGAGGAATGACATAACCAGCATAGACATGGGAATCTACTCTTACCCCTCTGCCTCCTGGGAAATGCAGGTTATTGATTTTTCCCGGACTTGGCCTAAATCCATTGCTAGGATCTTCTGCATTGATTCGGCATTCCATAGCAAATAACTTAGGATAATAATTTCGACCTGAAATGGTTTCTCCAGCGGCCACTTTGATTTGTTCTTTAATTAAATCAAAATCAGTCACTTCTTCTGTTATGGGGTGTTCTACCTGAATTCTGGTATTCATTTCCATAAAATAGAAATTCCTATTCTTGTCTACTAAAAATTCAATAGTACCTGCTCCTTCGTATCCTATGGCTTCAGCTCCTTTGATGGCTGCTTTACCCATGGCATCACGTAACTCATCTGTAATAAAAGGAGAGGGGGTTTCTTCTACAAGTTTTTGGTGTCTTCGCTGAATAGAGCAATCTCTTTCTGAAAGATGACATGCCTTTCCCGTATGGTCACCCACCACCTGAATTTCTATGTGACGTGGCTCTTCAACAAACTTTTCTAGATACAAGCCATCGTTACCAAAAGCTGCTCCAGATTCCATTTTTGCGTCGTCCCACGCTTTTTTAAATTCCTGATCTTCCCTTACTATGCGCATTCCTCGACCACCACCCCCAGCAGTGGCCTTGAGAATTACAGGATATCCCATTTTTTTGGCCAATTCCAAACCTTGTTGTACCGAATCTAAAAGTCCCTCAGAACCTGGAATCGTCGGTACCCCAGCTGCTTTCATAGTGGCTTTGGCCGTAGCTTTATCGCCCATTTTGGCAATCATGTCTGGAGATGCTCCAATAAATTTTATTCCGTATTCTTCACATACCCGAGAAAATTCTGCGTTTTCAGATAGAAAACCATATCCTGGGTGGATGGCATCCGCATTGGTAATTTCTGCTGCCGCTATAATCCTAGGAATATTCAGGTAAGATTCCTTGCTTGGAGGAGGTCCAATACATACTGCTTCGTCAGCAAAACGTACATGAAGACTTTCTTTATCTGCCGTAGAATATACCGCGACCGTTTTAATACCCATTTCCTTACAGGTACGAATTACCCGTAATGCAATTTCGCCTCTGTTGGCAATTAATATTTTTTTAAACACGATTTTCTCGATTTAGAACTAACCTCAACCTGCAGGATCAATTAGGAAAAGGGGATGATCGTATTCTACAGGGGATGCATTGGATACCAATATTTTTACAATTTTCCCGCTAATATCCGATTCAATTTCATTAAAAAGCTTCATGGCTTCAATGATACAAATGGTTTGTCCAGAGCGAATTGACCCTCCTTCTTCTACAAAGGGAGCAGATTCGGGATTAGGACTTAAGTAAAACGTACCTATCATCGGTGATTTTATCTCGACCAAGTTGGAAGGTGCTGCCGCTGTGGGCTCTGCTGCTGTTGCTGCGGGAGCTGGGCTTGATGCAGTTGGAGCCGGAGCCGGAGCATGCATCAGTACTTGTGGGGTAGCACTAGGAGCAGCCGCATCCGCATATTTTTTCACAGAAAGCTCGAATTCTTCTGTTTTAATTTTGACTTCTGCTAAGCCTGTATTGGAAATGTAATCAATCAAATCTTGGATCTCTTTCGCTTTCATAGTGTTGATTTTTTCAATGCCTGAAGACATTTTTTTTCTATGGGATGAAATTAACTGAGCTAGGTAAGTTAACTAAATCAATTAGCCAAAACTAATTATTTTACTCTTTCAGAATAAGAACCGTCCCGCGTATCTACTTTAATTAAGGTATCTTGATCTACAAAAAGAGGTACCATAACGGTAGCTCCAGTCTCTACCGTAGCTGGTTTTAGGGCATTGGTGGCAGTATCCCCCTTTATTCCGGGCTCAGTATACGTAATCATCAATTCCACAAAGGGGGGTAGTTCCACCGAAAGGGGAGTTTCTGTTTCGGCATGAACCAAAATATCCACCAGCTGTCCATCTTTCAAAAGATTTGGTCTCTCAATGAGGTGTTCTTCCAAGGAGATTTGCTCAAAATTATCCGTATCCATGAAATTGTACCCCAAATCATCTTTGTATAAAAATTGATGGGCCCTTTTTTCTACGCGTGCAGTAGTCACTTTTTCCCCTGCATTAAAGGTTTTGTCCAGCGTTTTCCCAGAGCGAAGGCTTTTAAGTTTAGTTCGCACAAAGGCAGCTCCTTTGCCCGGTTTTACATGTTGAAATTCTACAATGCTAAAAATATCATTGTTCATTACAAGACAAAGTCCATTTTTAAAATCTGCAGTACTTGCCATGAGTTTTAAGTTCTAAGTTATTTTTTATAATCTAAAGCCCATTTGAGGTATATGGCACCCCAAGTAAATCCACCACCAAAAGCAGCCAAGATTAAATTATCTCCCTTTTTAAGTTGGTTTTCATATTCCCAAAGGCATAGGGGAATGGTAGCCGCAGTGGTGTTTCCATAGCGTTCTATGTTCATCATCACTTTTTCTGGGCCAATATTCATACGGTTGGCCGTAGCGTCTATGATTCGTTTATTGGCCTGATGAGGTACCAACCAAGCAACATCTTCACCTTTTAATCCATTGCGCTCCATGACCTCTGCACTTACGTCTGCCATGTTGGTGACGGCAAATTTGAATACCGTGGCACCTTCTTGGTAAGCATAATGTTCTCTATTGGCGACGGTTTCCATACTTGCAGGTCTTCGACTTCCTCCTGCTTTCATATGAAGGTAGTTTTCTCCTGCACCATCCGACTTCAATAGGGCATCCATGAGCCCCAAGTTTTCGGTAGTGGGTTCAAGCAATACTGCTCCAGCACCATCTCCAAACAAAATACAGGTAGTCCTATCCTGGTAATCCACTATAGCAGACATTTTATCGGCTCCTACTACAATCACTTTTTTGTGCGTGCCTGCTTGAATAAATTGTGCTCCGACTTGCAATGCAAATAAAAAACCTGAGCAGGCCGCACCCACATCAAAGGAAAAGGAATTTTTTGCTCCTACTTTTTCAGCAATAATATTTGCGGTAGCGGGAAATGGCATATCGGGTGTTACCGTTGCACATATGATCAAATCTATTTCCAAAGGGTCAGTAGCCGTCTTTTCCAAGAGGCCCTGCACAGCACCCATTCCGAGTACAGAAGTCCCTTGATTTTCCCCTTTTAAAATTCTTCGCTCCTTAATTCCGGTTCTAGAAGTGATCCATTCGTCATTGGTGTCTACCAATGACTCTAATTCTTTATTGGTAAGTCGGTATTCAGGGACATAGCCGTGAATGCCGCTAACCTTGGCTCTAAGTTTATCCATTAGGTGGGATTCTATCTACGTACGTGGAATTGGTAATCATTTGCTTTTTTCCAACTACCATTTTTCGTGCGCAGGCGTCAAAATTATTATACTGACCTATCAATGCCAAATTCTGTATCGAGTAAGAACAAAGAACTGGAAAATGAGTTAATTTACCTTATTCCAAATGAAAATTCCACTCTTTAGGGGAGTGGAATAGGGGGTGAATGTGAGTTAGGTTAGGCTCGAACTTCTTTTTCGATGACTACCTGACCTTTAAAATACAATTTACCATCCAACCAAAAGGCTCTGTGAGGCAAGTGCATTTCACCGGTAGTTGGGCATTTTGCCAATCCAGGAGCTTCCAATTTGTAATGCGTTCTTCGTTTATCTCGTCTGGTTTTCGAAATTTTTCGTTTAGGATGTGCCATGGTAGGTCTTAGTTATGGTTTTCTTTATTTTTTCAATTTTAATAATTGTTCCCAACGGGGATCTATTACTTTCTTCTCTGGTTCAACTCCGAAGGATTCTTCCTCCCGTTCTTGGTCTAGGTATACAAAACCCCCTTCACTAGTTTCGTCTTCTTCCTCTTCTCTCCAGTTAGGATGAATTTTTTTTGCTGGAAGAGCAAGCAAGATATACTCGTAGAGCAACTGCGCTACATTGATGGAAGGGGTATCCCTAGTGATCATCATGACCAGATCATCTAGTTCCTCCTCTCTGGATCCAAATTTGTAAATCATTCGCTCCGTAAATGATAAAGGATGCCAGAACAACTCCAAACTTCTGTCGCAAGTGAGTTCTACACTACCTTGAACATGAAATGTGAGTTCCATGACATTTGCCCCTTTATTTAAATTGACCCTTGCAGTCAATTTCCCCTTCTCCAGAAGCTCATTCCCTTCCACCTGAGAAAAAAAATCATCCTTTATATCAAAGACTATTTCATGTAATCCCTCTTTGAATTTAATGATTTCAATATCAAAAGCTTTCCAGGACTTCACAGGACTTCTTCAGAATTAAGTCTGCAAATTTAGGAATTAATTTACGATCGGTGAAATAGAATTTAAAATATAATTTGGTTTCAGGCGTAATTATTACCCAAATAGCACTTATCCTTTGTCCTGAGACCTGCTATCCGCGATATCTGCAGCCAAAAACAAAGCTGCTCTCATGGATGATTCTTCTGCTATATTTTTACCAGCTATGGCATAAGCAGTGCCGTGGTCTGGTGAGGTTCGAACCACCGGAATTCCCGCGGTAAAATTAACCCCCGTGCTGAAGGCCATGGATTTAAAAGGAATTAGTCCCTGGTCATGGTACATGGCCAATACTCCGTCAAATTTGGAATGCTGATACATCCCAAAAAAACCATCTGCTGCATAAGGACCAAAAACATAGTGGTGCTTCTCTTTTAATTCTTGTACTACGGGTTTGAGAATTTTTTCCTCTTCCTCACCCAATAGTCCATCCTCACCGGCATGGGGATTGAGTCCAAGGATAGCTATTTTGGGTTTTGGTATACCAAAATCATGTTCAAGACTCTTGCTAAAAAGTAAAACCTTCTCTGCAATAAGTTCTTTGGTAATGCAAGACGGGACTTTTGCTAGGGGCAAGTGACCCGTAGCCAATCCTACTCTCAAGAAATCGCTTACCATCATCATCAGGCAACTTGAAGCCCCTACTGCATTAGAAAGGTATTCGGTATGACCCACAAAGGGTTTTTCTGCAGTGGAGAGATTGTTTTTGTTTACGGGGGCGGTGACCAAGCCATCAATTTTTCCTGATTTTAGGTCTTCTACGGCCTTGGCAAAAGAAAGCATTGCCAATTTTCCTGCCTCCTGGGTTTCTACCCCAGGAAGGATTTCTGGACATTCTTCCACGCAGTTGATTACTTGTAATTTTCTAGGCTGAATTTCATCGCTAGACCTGATTTGGGTAAACTGAATTTCTTCCAGCTGTAAGAGCTTTTTATAATGAGTCAAGGCTTTTCCGTGTCCATAAATGACAGGCGTAAAGGAAGAGTAAACGCGCGCATCCGAAAGAGATTTCAATATCACTTCCACTCCAATGCCATTGACATCTCCTATACTAATTCCTAGAATGGGTCTTTGTTTCTTTGTTTGCATGATGCTTTCTACGCTTTAAATCAGGAAAACAATTTCCAAGTCATGTTGGAATATTCCCTTAATTTTGAAGTCTGCAAGTTATGAAAAAATATCAGAGGGATACGATGGCACTGGTCAAACCAAAAAAGCATCTTGGTCAACATTTTTTGACTGATCTTAGCATTGCAGAGCGAATCTCCCAACAAATCACTGGGCATGGAGAGGCTAGGCTTCTCCTAGAAATTGGTCCTGGCATGGGAGTATTAACCGATTTTTTACTTCAAAATAAACTAGAGCTTCATCTCATAGAAATTGATAATGAAAGTATTGATTTCCTGAAGAAAAAATATCCTGAAATGAAGGATAGGATCGTGGAGGGGGATTTTCTCCAATTTGATATAAGGAAAAAATGGAAGGAGCCCATGGTGATAGCGGGTAATTTTCCCTACAATATTTCCTCTCAAATATTTTTTAAGGTATTGGAAAACAAAGATTTGGTGACAGAGGTGGTGTGCATGCTGCAAAAAGAAGTGGCCCAACGCATTGCTTCTCCCAAAGGTAGTAAAGTGTATGGAATTTTATCGGTACTTTTACAGGCCTGGTACGATATAGAATATTTATTTTCTATACCTCCAGGAGTATTTCATCCTCCACCTAAGGTGAATTCTGGGGTTATCCGACTTACCCGTAATGCAGTGAACAAGTTGAACTGCAACGAAAAGTTATTTTTCCAAGTGGTCAAAGCAGGATTTGGAAATAGAAGGAAAACCCTTCGTAATTCCCTAAAATCCTTCCAACTTAGGGAAGAATTTAAGTCAAACCCCATGCTAGATAAGCGTGCAGAGCAGTTGGGAGTGGAAGATTTTGTGTTTTTGACCCAGGAAATCGAAAAAGGTCGTGGAACAAATGAAACAGTTTGAGTTATCCAAAGAATTCCTTGAAAATCTTCAATTGGGGATTGAACAGGAAAATGCTGCCTTCATTTTAACTGCATTGGATGGAGTCAATGTAGCAGATATTGCGGCACTCTTGGATGAACTTTCCTCTTTGGAATCCATCTATGTCTTGAGGCTTTTGGAAAGGCAACTCGCTGCTGACGTTTTGATTGAATTGAATGAAACTACGCTTACCAAAGTATTGCCAGGTTTAGAGACATCAGAGGTGGCCTCTTGGATTCAGGCCATGGATTCTGATGATGCGGCGGATATTTTAAGTTTATTTTCCGAAAAGGAAAGAGAAGAAATTATCTCTGAAATTGAAGATCGAGTCAAGCTGGAGCAGATCGTTGAACTTCTTCGCTACGAGGAAGATACTGCAGGAGGGATCATGGCGAAGGAAGTATTGCGTGCCAATAAAAATTGGAACGTAGTACAGACCATCAACGAAATCAGACGGCAAGCTGAAAATGTGGAGAAAATTTACTCCATCTACGTAGTCAACAACAAACAACATTTGCTGGGAAGGGTATCCCTCAAAAAAATAATTTTAGCTTCGTCTGACACCATCATTGAGGATATTATCGATGAAAATATCATCTCTGTTCCGGTACACATGGACCAGGAAGAGGTAGCGGCTTTGATGCGTAAATACGATTTGGAATCTGTCCCTGTTGTCAATGCCAAGAATAAATTGGTAGGTAGAATTACGGTTGACGACATCTTGGATGTGGTGCAAGAGGAAGCAGACGAAGATATTCAAGCCATGGCAGGGGTATCTGCAGATATCGAAGAATCCGATTCCATATTTACCATTTCCAAAGCACGCCTTCCATGGCTTTTGATTGGGGTAATAGGGGGATTGATGGGAGCAAAAATTATAGGTTTTTTTGAAGATGGGCTATCTAAATATCTGGCTCTTGCTTCATTTATCCCCTTGGTTGCCGCTACAGGTGGCAATGTGGGAATTCAGGCCTCTTCCCTTATCGTACAGTCTTTGGCCTCCAAATCTGCATTTGACGACACTTTGATTCAGCGATTTTTAAAAGGGTTTTTAGTGGCCATTTTAAATGGATTGGTCTTGGGAGGGTTTGTATTTTTGGTGGTGGTATTTCTCTATGGATTTGAGTCCTTATTTGGAATCACGGTTGGAGTAGCACTGTTTTGTGTAGTATTGCTTTCCTCTTTTATGGGTACCGTGACCCCTTTGGTGTTGCACCGCATCGGGGTTAATCCTGCCATTGCCTCTGGACCATTTATTACCACCACCAATGACCTGTTGGGATTGGCGGTGTATTTTGGGGTAGCTGTCCTCTTGCTTAATCTATAGTGATGAAGGTATTGATTTGTGATGAGATGCATGCCAGCATTACTGCCTTGCTAGAAAAGGAAGGTTTTGAAGTGACCTATTCCCCAGCTATCAGCAGGGCGCAACTTCTGAAAGAGGTAGCCAACTACGAGGGGATAATCATTCGTTCAAAGACGCCCTTAGATCGCTCCTTACTTGAAAAAGCTACTCGACTTAAATTTGTAGCCCGGGCAGGAGCAGGACTTGATCTACTGGATGTAGATTACCTACATGAAAAAAAAGTAAAACTTTTTCATGCAGCCAAAGGCAATAGGGATGCAGTTGCAGAGCATGCTTTGGGAGGAATTTTAGCTCTTTTTAATCGACTTGCTGTCGCAGACCAAGAAGTGAGAAGAGGAGTGTGGAATCGAGAAGCCAACCGAGGAATTGAATTGAAGGGAAAAACAGTGGGAATTTTTGGCTATGGCAACATGGGAAAAGCATTTGCCAAGCGGTTGGAGGGTTTTGGTGTCAAGGTAATGGCTTATGACAAATACCTTAGTGGTTTTGGAAATAAACAGGTGCAAGAATCGACTTGGAAAAAGATTAAAGCCAAGGCAGATGTCCTCAGCATTCACGTGCCTTTGACTCCAGAAACAAGAGATTTTTTGACTTTAGACGAGTTAAAAGAGTTTGCTAAGCCGATTTGGCTTATCAATACGGCTAGGGGAGAGTTGATTCGCATGAGTACCTTAAATCAAGCCTTAGATCAGGGAATTCTGAGAGGTGCGGTGCTGGATGTGTTGGAAAATGAAAAATTTGATCGATTTAGTTCTGAGCAGCAAAAAGAATTTGAAAGCCTTTCACGTCGTGAAAACGTTCTTTTTACCCCGCATGTCGCAGGATGGACTACGGAATCCTACCAAAAAATAAACGAAGTTTTGGTCAAACAAATCAAGAAATCTTTCAAAAAAATGCTTTCTAGTTCGAATTATTAGGATTTTTTTTGCCTTGTTTTCTGAGAATGCTTTTCTATCTTTGTTTATACATAACAGGCAACGCAATGTAACGGTCTCCGAAAAGTGACCGTTACTTTGTTTTTTGAGCCTATAGATACTTAGTTAACTATGTCAAAAGTACAGTATTACACCGAAGAAGGTCTTAAGAAACTGAAGGATGAACTTCATGAGTTGAAGACAAAGGGTAGAATAGATATTGCTCGACAAATCGCAGAAGCAAGAGATAAAGGGGATTTGAGTGAAAATGCCGAATACGATGCTGCCAAAGACTCACAAGGCCTCCTAGAACTAAAAATAGCCAAACTTGAGGAAATCGTGGGGAATGCCCGTGTATTGGACAATTCTAAAATGGATACCAGTAAGGTCGGGATCCTGTGTACGGTGAAGATCAAAAACATAAAAAACGGAATGACCGTGAGCTACACCTTGGTATCTGAAGAAGAAGCAGACTTGAAGGCTGGAAAAATCTCGCTTGCATCTCCCTTTGGAAAAGGGTTGGTGGGAAAAGGAACTGGAGAAATTGCCGAAATCAATGCGCCTGCTGGAAAGTTGCAATTTGAAATCTTAGAAATTACCTATTAATTTCCTCCTTGTCCGCAGGACTTAAATAACATCACATCTCCATGGCAAGTCTTTTTTCAAGAATTATCTCCCGAGAGCTGCCTGCTCAGATAATTGCAGAGGATGAAAATCACATGGCTTTCTTGGACATTATGCCCTTGGTCAAAGGCCACGTATTGGTAGTTCCTAAAAAGGAAATTTCATACATTTTTGACATGGATGCTGAATCCTTATCCCAATTGCATGTTTTTGCTCAAGGGGTAGCCAAAGTCATGGACAAGACACTTTCCTGCACGAGAATAGGTATGGCAGTGATTGGCTTGGAAGTTCCCCACGTGCACATCCATTTGGTTCCCCTTCGCAGCGTACAGGACATAAATTTTTCCAAGCCTAAGCTCAGTTTGAGCCCGGAAGAGCTAGCAGAAATTGCTGAAACAATTCGAAAGGGATTTTAAGATGCCCTTATTTTTATGGGTTCAAGGCTTTGATCCAAATGTTTCTATACAAAACATCATGCCCTTCTGCCTGTAATTTTAATCCTCCAGGACGGTCAGTAATTCCTTTTCCCCCATCATTTCCTCCATCTAATCCTGAATTAGGCCCTCCCCAAACTTGTTGAATGGAGACCTGGTCGTGAATCTTTACTCCATTGAAAAATACGGTGACCTTTGCTTTCTCTTTCAACTTACCCCCTTCAAATTTTGCTGCCTGAAAATAAATGTCGTAGGCATTCCAGTTGCCCACTCCATTGTAAGCCTGTACATCGGGAAGTTTTTCATTGATCACCGCAGCCATGCCATGAAGGCCATAATCTCCATCCAGAATTTGGATTTCGTAACGATTTTGAAGATATACCCCACTGTTTCCCCCTTCTTTTAGCACTAAGAATTCAATGTGTGCCTGAAAATCTCTGAACTCATCTTTGGTGACGATGTCAGCAGCACCATACTTTCCTCCTGCACCGGCAGGGTCATTACTAGAGATGGCTTTTTTGCCGTCTATAGGATCGATCGTCTCGGGCCATTTGATAGGTAGGGTAGCTGATAATCTTGGGCCATTCCAATAGGTCCAATGCTCATGCAGGGATTCCTTGCTACCATCCAAGTATAGTTTTGCACCAGCAGGAGGAGGAGTTCCTAAATAAGATTTTTGTTGGGCTATTCCTTGAAAAGTGCACAGAATACTTATGAAAAAGAGGACATACTTCATGGGGTTCGGGATGGGTTTAGCATGTAAGGTGATTGTTGAACCATTAACTTCTAGGATAAAATTTTACCTTATTTAACTAGAATTGCAAGCCGCTAATAGAAAATTATTTTCAAACAAAAATAAAGTGAAAGGGGAGGATGTTATGGGTTTACTTAAAACCATCCAAATACGGCACCGAAGCTTTTGATACCCAATATCAACGTGATAGCCCAAATGACTACTCCAAATACGATCCTTGATTTTGATAAAGCGTATTTGCCCAACAAGTTTTTTCTTGTACTCATCCATATCAACCACGCGCTAATCAGAGGTAGTAGGATTCCATTGGCCAGCTGGGCCAAGGTTATCAAGGTGACTGGCTTAATTCCAAAGGAGGAAAATAGGATTCCTAATGCCAATATACTGCCCATGCTGGCTCGCATGGGAGTTGATTTTAAGTTTTGATTGCTCCCCAGAATGCCGCAAATAACCAGACCTCCAGCCAATGGAGCTGTCAAAGCCGAGGTGAGCCCTGCTGCCATCAATCCAAATCCCATCAAGTAGGTACCTAATTCACCAAATATTCCCGTGAGTCCTTTGGCAATGTCCTTTGCAGTCTCTAAACTTTCAGAGGGATTTGCTACTCCTGCTACTAAAATCCCCATGGAGACAATTCCTCCAAGAAGAATAGATACCCAGATATCCCTTCTCATCAATGGCAAATCCTCAGCTTCGGACCACTGTTTTTTTACTAAACTAGCGTACAGAAATAAATTGTAGGGCACTACCGTGGTACCGATTAAGGCAACAATGGTAGGTAATTTTTCTACAGAAAAACTTGGAACAAAACCCATCAAAAGAGCATCCCAAGTAGGTTTGGTGAGTGCAGCTGCGATCAAAAATGCCGTGGACATCAAGATAACTAATCCAACCAAGACAGCTTCCAATCTTTTGTAATTTCCCCACCACAAAAGAAGGGTGGCAAGAAGCCCGATGACAAGATTTCCAGATTGAACCTCCAAAGGGCCAAGCTTCCAGGTCAGTAGATCTATAAAAATCTCTAATCCGAAAGTTGTCCCAGAGATATTACCGCTCTGATAGGCTGCATTTCCTATTCCAATAGCCAAAAGAATTAATCCCATTACCAGAGTCCTCCATATCCCTTTCCTAGAGGTAGTTCGTACCAATTGGCTGAGGTCTGCTCGAGTAATGATACCTATTCTGCCTGAAAGTTCTTGGAGGTATATGGTCGCTACAATACTCAATGCCAAAGCCCAGAGCAAGGTAAAATCAAATTGAATACCGGCCAAGGAGCATACGGTCACTGTACCAGGACCAATAAATGCTGCAGTAATTAAGGGCCCTGGGCCGAAAGATGATTTTTGTTTAGGACTGCTCAAGCGAGATAGTTCAAGGAGGCTAGGTATTCGTTTAGATTTTTTGTAGGTTTTCCGTTCTACCGCGTGTAAGATACTATGGTTTGGATAAAAAAAATAGGAAAATGGGTGGCAATAGGAATGGCACTATTTCTTTTGCTTTTAACATTTATGTATCGAGGAGAGCTTTCCTCGGAGGAGGTAAATAAAAAATACCTTACGCCAGAATCTCAATTTTTAGATATAGACGGCATGAGGGTACACGTGCGGGTGCTGGGAGAGGGAGAACCCGTGATCCTTCTTCATGGGAGTTTTTCTTCCCTTCATACCTGGGATATTTGGCAACACGAGTTAAGCCCTTATTTCCAGACCATATCTTTGGATTTTCCAGGACATGGACTTACTGGTCCCGATTCACTAAAGAGGTATACTACTCTGGACTATAGCCATTTGGTCCTTCGAGTAGCAGAAAAACTTCAATTAAATGAGTTTCATCTCGCGGGAAACTCTATGGGTGGGGCCGTGGCTATGCAAGTGGCTTCTGACCATCCGGATCGGGTGCTTTCCTTAAATTTGGTGGATGCCGCAGGCTCTCCTCCCAGCCCATCCGATTCTTCCTCTAAGGACAACAAAAGAGGCGGGGCTTGGATTTTCAGACTTGCTAATCAACCCTACCTCTCTTCTTTACTACTTTCCTTTACTCCTAGATTTTTATTTGGACTCAATTTGAAGCAAGTCTATGCCGATGAAAATAAAGTAAGCGAGGAGGTGGTCACACGCTACTACGAGCTCATACTGAGGGAAGGAAATAGAAAAGCCACCTTGGATAGGCTGCAACTACCACGCAATGCCTCCATACGGTTTGATCGCTTGACCATGCCCACCCTTATTCTATGGGGAGCCAAGGACAATTGGATTCCCCTAAGTCAAGGAGAAAAATTAAAACAAGCCATTCCAGGAGCTAACCTAGTTGTATTTGAGGAGGCAGGTCATGTACCTATGGAAGAAATTCCAATGGAATCTGTAGCAGAATACTTACGATTTTTAGGTGTGGAAGTGCGTGAAAATTTTCTTCAGCCATTCAAACAAATGGCCGATGCAAGTTAAATGGATTGTATTGAGTCTTTAGTCTTACTTTTTTGGATTCTTGGAGCGATGAAAATAGAATTTGAAAAATTTGGAGAGCTGCTAGAACGAACGCAAAAAAAGATCCACGAAGCTAATTCTGAGTTGGACAAGTTGGTGGGAGCGTGAACAAGAATCATTCAGCGCAAGCTCAAGGAGGTACAGGAATTGCCCGAATCCGAAAGTACCTGCCTCCTACAGGACTAGGATAGCCTAGGTTTCTTTTATTCCAACTCCATTCTAGATAGAATTTTAGCGATTTTTTCCTCCATAGTTTCTGAAGAAATACTCGTTCGACTCAATCGGTCTACCAAAATTGGAAAGCAAAAAGGTGTAAACTGGGAGGGGTATCTTACTTGGATAGACAGGCTATTCAGTTTTTTCATGGCGTTCACAAACATCTCTTGTTCCATCTGTTGATTTAATGCTTCCTGTCGGGCCTGTTTTAGAAGTAAATTTTCTGGATCGTATTCTTCAAAAACTTGAAAAAGTAAACTGGAGTTGGCTTGTATGTGCTTAAAAGAAGTAGGTTTTCCAGGATAACCCTGAAATACCAATCCTGCGATACTTGCAATTTCCCTGAATTTTCTTTTTGACATTTCACTTTCATTTACACAATGAAGGACGTCTTCTTCTAAGTTGTTCAGTGAAAACAGGTCTTCTTCTAGCAGTTCTTCAATATCCAAGGGAACTTCGGAAAAGAGTTCAAATCCATAGTCGTTCATCGCCATGCTGAAGGTTACTGGAAACCTTTGAGAAATTCTGTAAGCAAGGAGCGCACTCATGAGTTCGTGCATCATTCTTCCCTCAAAAGGGTAGAAAAACAAATGATACCCTTCTCGACTTTGAAGGGATTCGATCAAAAAGGTTTGTTCATCGGGTACTAGAGATAGTTTACTTTGAAGATCCAGTAAGGGCAATACCTTTATAATTTCCTCCTCCCTTACCACCCCTTGGTTATAAGCCTTAAACAGTGCTCTGATTTGATGTGAAAGTTTAGAACTCAAGGACATCCGAGCCCCCATCCAACTCACTACTTGATTGGCCTTTTTGGTAGTCAATGCCACGATGGCCTCCATGCCTTTTACTTGGAGCAACTCCAAATTACGTCCTGCAAAATAAAATCTATCTCCTACATGGAGTTTGGCTATAAAATATTCTTCTACCGTACCCAAATAAGTCCCGTTTTTGAACTTTACTTTCATAGAGACATCGCTGACGATTGTACCCATACTCAGGCGATGTTTCATGGCTATTTTTTTATTTCTAACCCTGTACTTTCCGTCCTCCTCCAAGACTACTTTAGTGAATTCTTCATAGTTACCTAGGGAAGTCCCTCCTTTGGTAATAAAATCAAGTATCCAATCGAATTCTGGAGGGCTTAGTTTAGAAAATGAATGGGTTGATTTGGCCAAGCTGTAAAGGTGTTGAGGATCAAATCCATCACCAATAGCCAGGGTGAGTAAAAATTGAATCAGTACATCGTAGGGCAGTTCGGGAGCAAATTGTGATTCAAGATCCTCCTGGGCAATGGCATTGCGAAGTGCCGCAGCTTCAACCAATTCCAGGGAATGCGTAGGGACAAAGTATATTTCTGAGGGCAATCCAGGCCGATGACCTGCTCTGCCTGCTCGTTGAATAAATCGGGACACTCCTTTGGGACTCCCTATTTGTATAACCCTATCCACAGGCCTAAAGTCTACTCCTAAATCTAAGCTCGAGGTACATATGACTACTTTGAGCAATTCTTGGTGTAAGGCTTGTTCTACCCAGGTGCGTACTTTGACATCCAAGGATCCATGGTGCATGGCCATCCAACCAGCCCATTCAGGCTTAGCTTCTAGAATTTTTTGGTACCAAAGTTCCGTCTGGGAACGGGTATTGGTAAAAACCAACACGGAAGTTCCTTCCTCAATTTTCTGAATCACTTGATTGATCAAGCTAATACCAAGATGACCCGACCAGGGATATTTTTCAATTTCCTCTGGAAAGAGGGAGTGAATTTTAATTTCTTTTTCTATTCTAGCTTTTACCAGATGAAAGGGGTGCTCGTTTCCAAGGAGGGTAGCAGTGGCGTGGTCTAAATTCCCCAAGGTGGCGGAAATTCCCCAACGTTTAAATTTTTTATCGCAGAAGGATTGCATATAAGCCAAGGCCAATTGCACCTGAACCCCCCGTTTGTTACCTAAAAGTTCATGCCATTCGTCTACCACTACGACGTTCAATGAACTAAACAGTTCTTGATGATCTTTTTGAGAAAGTAAAATATGCAAGGTTTCCGGTGTGGTGATCAAACACTCCGGAGGATTTTTTTTAAAATTTGCTCTGGATTTAGCATCTGTATCCCCATTTCTCACTTGCACTTGCCAAGGGAGTGCCAAGGTCTCACACACCTCTTGCATTGCTTTTTGGAGGTCTTGTGCCAAGGCTCTCAAAGGAGTAAGCCAGATAACCCTAATTCCACTACCGCGAGGGCTTTTCCAGGTATCTGGATGAGCTTCTATAAATTCCAAGAGGGCAGGGATCCAAAGTGCAAAAGTTTTACCTGATCCTGTTGGGGCGTTTAAAACCCCAGATTTTCCGTCTAAAAAATCTTTCCAAACTTGGAGCTGAAAAGGAAAAGGTTCCCAGCCCTTGGACTCAAAATAGCGAAGTCCTGAGGAAAATCTTGGATCAACCATAAGAAGTGAGCAGCGCTTTTAGGTCCTCAATCGTATTGGCTTGACTCAAGAGTTTATCTTTTCTCCAACGTGATATTCTTGGAAATCGAACAGCTATACCACTTTTGTGTCTTGGGCTTGCTTGGATTCCTTCAAAAGCAATTTCAAAAACCAACTCAGGCTTCACTGTGCGTACAGGTCCAAATTTTTCTTTGGTATGTTTTTTTACAAAGGCATCTACTTCTTTCAATTCTGCATCGGTCAACCCAGAATAGGCCTTGGCAAAGGGTACGAGAGCCTCTCCATTCCATACCGCAAAAGTAAAATCTGTATAAAGATCGGCCCTTCTTCCATGACCTTTTTGGGCATAAAGTAACACCCCATCTATGGTCAAAGGTTCTATTTTCCACTTCCACCAATTTCCTCTTTTTCTTCCTGTATCGTATATGGAATCCTTCTTTTTTAGCATGATGCCTTCTGCCAATACTTGCCGAGACGCTGTTCTTTTAGCTGCCAACTCTTCCCAGGAAGCAAAAGTCAGGCTTTCAGAAAACAAAAAAGCAGGATGGTGAAGCTGCTGCTGCAAGTTCTTTAGGATTTCTTTCCTCTGGTAAAGGGGCATATTTCTTACATCTTGACCTTTCCATTCCAATAAGTCAAAAGAAATAAAGGCTACTGGAGCATCTTTTAATTGCTTTTTGCTTAGGTTTTTTCTTCCAATGCGAGTTTGTATGCTAGAAAAGGGAAGGGGTGTTCCTTCCTGAAATGCAAGAATCTCTCCATCCAAAACCGTGCCTTCGGGGAGTGCTTCCATAAACTCCAGAATTTCTGGGAATTTGTCACTCAGCAATTCTTCTCCTCGACTCCACACGAAGGATTGTTGTTTTCTTCGAATAACTTGTCCTCGAATTCCATCCCATTTCCATTCTGCAATCCATTGATCCTGATAAAAAGTAGTGGTCTGGGATTCTTCTAATGGATGGGCCAGAAAAAAAGGATAGGGCTTGGAAGCCTCCTGAGCTCCTTCTTCTGGAGTCAATAATTCCTCCAAGCTCACCTGGCTCGGATCCCAATTTCCCATAAGCCTATGGGTAAGCTGGGCAATGGGGATGCCTGTATGCTTGGACAAGGCCTTGATGACCAATCCTTGGCTCACCCCAATTCGAAATCCACCAGTGATCAACTTATTGAAAATAAAACGCTCCATAGGACCTAGTTTATCCCAGACCGAATAAATTTCTAGCTTTTTTTCTTCTTCATTTTTTCCAGAAAGAGCTTTTAAGATGCTTATCCAAGTATTTAGAGATATTTTCTCTGGATGTGAAGGAGGAGGCAATAAAAGGGAGATAGTTTCAGCCAAGTCCCCAACAGCTTGATAACATTCTTCAAACAACCAATTGGGAATTCCTGCTTTTTCTTGACTCCAGGTGCGGAGCTGTGCAGTGGAGACCTGTCTTTTTGGTTTTTTATCGAAAAAAATAGCAATCGCCCAAATCTTATCTTCTTCTAAAGCTTGATCAAAAAACCACATCAATACTTCTACCTTATCCCCCGTTTTGTTGGATTGATCTAAGTGTAGGATGAGCTCAGCGAAGGATTTCATGGATTGGGAAACTAGAAGGCAACAAAATAAGGAGAAGCTTGATGGTTTTAAAAATAACCTTGTTTGGGCTTCTTTTTATTTAGAGTTCATTATTGAAAACTCTCTTCCCATAAAAAAGTTACTCCCTAATCAGGTGGTTCTTTTTCCTAAACAACTTCGGAGGATATTTCTTTTTAAAAAAAAACTAGGCTAACCGGTGAGGGTTAGCCTAAGTAATTTTTTTCTAAGTGTAATCCTAGTTTAGAATCACTGGAAAGGTGATATCTAGGTCTGATTCTCCACCTGCTTGCACAAAATTGGAAAAATTTGGATTGCTGGCTCCTGCAAAACTTTTGTTTAGTTCATGTCTGAGGACAACGCGCATACTGCTGTTGTTGGTACCTGGGGAGGAGGAAACAGTCACGGTGTTTTTTAGACCCAAGGCAATACCTCCTGCATCAGCATACTGAATGCTGAAAATGTTGCTGTCAAAAACAGGACCTAAAAAGAAAAATTGATGTGCTGCTGCTTCAGCTAGAATTTCCTTGGTGATGTCTTCATTTTCTATGGAATTGGTCAATTCAATGGTCATCTGGTATTTTTTACCTTTTGTCAAGCTGATGGATTGAACGGTAGGTGTTTTTCCTACTTCAATACCTTGAGGATCGCTCGCCTTAAAGCTGAGTACAGATCCCACCGGTGCATTTGAGGGATTCAATTCTTGGAATTTCAAGGTGACATCTGTGATTACTTCTCCATCATTTTCTTTGGATGGGTCATTGCTTTCGCAAGAGGCAAATCCCAAAGTAAGTAGTGTCAACAGGTACAGAGGTAGTTTACTTAACATTTTCATAGGTGTTTGATTTAGAATTGATAGTTAAATTTAAGTTGTAAATTTCTTCCCATATCGGCAGTGAAGTAGCGAAAACGGTTCATGTATTCTTTGAATTCAGTATCCAGAAGATTGGTGACCAAAAGACCAGCCGTAAATTGATTTTTTCCAATTTCTACTTTTCTAGAATAACCTAGGTTGACCAAAGTGTAGGCAGGCGGGGCTGGTGCAAGGTCAAATTCTGGTTCCCTGCTTTGTCTTGCAACTCCTAAACTACTTAGAGTGATTCGGTTCTTTCCTTTCCCTTCTTCTTGTTTGCCAAAGCTATATGACAACCCTACATCCATTCGATCGGAAGGTATGAAGGGGAAATAGGCTTGTGTTTCGCTATTTTTAGCCCGAATGAGAGATGCCTTGAAATAGCCTTCCCATTGCTGGCCAAATCCATAACTGCCAGAAAGATCTATTCCATAGAATAAGGCATTTGCTTGCAGGTACTCGTACACGTTGAAGGTGCCTCTTAGGCTCACAAAAGTCTGTCCTGTAGGATTCAAGTAGATGTAATTTTGGATGCGGTTCACATATCCTGTAAGTTCCAAGTTGCCTTTTCTGCCATCTAACTCTAGGCTATTCACCCATTTGAGCGAATTTTCAGCGATTAGGTTTTTGTCACCCAATTCTACTGCAGCTGCTCCATGGTGTAAGCCTTGACTAAAAAGTTCATTTACATTGGGGGGTCTCCAGGCTGTTCCTAAATTGGAAGAAAGGCTAAGGGATGGACTGACTTGGTACATCGCACCTAGGAATGCGGCACCATTTTGAAACTCTAAATTGGATTCCTCCAACTGATTGTTTAGGTAACGTGCAGCGCTTATGCTTCTAAGGTCATAACGAAGTCCAGCTTCAACTTCCAAGGGGCCCTTCATGTACTTTTCCATGAGGTAAACTCCCGCATTGACCATGTCGTAATTTGGAATAAGTGGAGTTACGCCTGTGCCTGGAACATTGCTGTTTGCCTGTTGGATGAGCGAAATACCCGCTGAACCCGTCCATTGGGAATTAAGTTGATGGTCTAGGGAAAGCTCTGCAGTATTGGTAAATAATTCCAGATCCAAACTTGGTCTGGCATTGAGATTACCCCTTCTGCGGTCAAATTCTTTTCTCCTATTGGATTGAAATCCATATTGAACATTGAGCTTCCAGGAGGGGTGAAGGTGATAGTGGGCTTTTACTTTAGTCAAGTGATGGGTCACCTCCTGTTTAGGATTTTCGATAGTATAGCTAAACTCACCTTCGGAAAAAGGCCTACCATTTTTAATAATTTGCTGCAAATCAGACAAGTTTCCGGTATGGGAATCTCTTAATATACCCAAGGTGGTAGAGAAATAACTGTAGTAGACCTCTGCTCCTAGTTTTTTAGAGCTGTAGCCCAATGTGCTAGTCAGGCTCATTTCTTGCATGCCAGTATTGTCTTGTATGTAGTCTGGAGTACGCAAATTGCCTGCTCTCTTAGTGGCTCCTTGTATACGATATCCCAATCCAGAGAATTTGCCTGATCCACCAGCATGAGCTAGTGATAAGTTGCCTGATTCCCCATTGCTATTTCCAATCAGGTTGATTTCAGTGATTTTCTTTTTAGAGGTGGGAAGGGCAGGAGGGTTCACCAAAATCACTCCTCCCATGGCCTCAGGTCCAAACCTCACCGTTTCTGCTCCTTTGATGACAGTGAGTTCGTCGGCTAGGAAAGGGTCAATCTCTGGAGCATGCTCTGCCCCCCATTGTTGCCCTTCTAGGCGGATGCCATTATTCAGTATTAAAATTCTATTGCTATGTAATCCGTGGATTACCGGTTTGGAAATGGTATTTCCGGTGGAAAAAGTAGTCACTCCAGCCACTCTTTTCAAACTTTCTCCAAGACTTTCCCCCCTAGATTGAAGTAATGCCTCTCCATACAAGGAGGAGACGGATGTGGTTGTTTGAGCCACTTCCTGATGCCCATGTATCTCCACTCCAGCCAGATCTACGGCCTCTTCCTCCATTAGGAAGGTTTGGTTGGTAGTGCTTGCATTCAAGGTTATACTTCTCTTTATTTCCTTATGACCAATAAATCGGATCTGTAGCGTGATGGTACCTGGGCATAGGTCTTTGATTATAAAATTCCCATTCGCATCGCTAGGAACTCCTTTGTTGGGTTCCATCAACCACACGTAGGCTGCTTCTATGGGTTCATTGTTTTCCAAATGAAGAATTTTCCCCCTCAAGGTTAGGGTGCATTGTTGGGCCTGGAGCGAGGCACATGCCCATGCTAAGCAAACAATGAAAAGCACTCCTTTTTGAAGCATATTTGCAAAAATAATGCCTCTTTCAAACTTCCCCAAGCTTTTTGAAACAAAGTTGCAAATGAATTTTAAATAAAAAAATTATGATCGAATCATTGACTTGTTAGACTGCAATTGAAGGATAAAATAAATCCAGGAGGAACCTAGATTTTAATGATTTTATGTGTTCAAACTATTGGGGTAACCAATTTTGCCAGGGAATCCTACTTAGGATCAATACCAAACCCACAGCATAGAGCATGTAGATGCTTCTAAATTTTCCTTTGGATGTTTCTAATCTTTTGGCCCTACTGTATCCGATGGTTATTAATACAATGGCAACTATATTGATCAGGGGATGCTCCAGAGCGGTGAGCCTTGCTGCTGCATCCATGGCTCCTCCTCCAGTCAACATTGGAAATCCTTTGGGACTCACGAAGTATAGAATTAATCCAATGAGAAGTTGTAGGTGGGATAGAATCAAGGCTATCAGGGCAATTTTTCTATCATTTTCTTGAAATTCCCTTCCAGATAGGGATCCAATCAAGGCCCAAACTATGACCAAGATCAAGGCTAAAAGTGCCAAATAAGCCAAGCCTGAATGGGAATGTTGTAGTCCAGTGTACATGAGGAGTAAGTTTTAGTGGAAATTTTAGGGATTAACTATGGCTTTACATTACCAAGATGTTAGAAAACTAATCAACAAACAAGACAAGTCCCTTTAAATATTCTGTCTCGGGATGAAAACTCGAGATGGGATGATCTGGAGGTTGGGAGAGTTGGTGAAGGATTCGGACATTTCTATTGCTCTCCAAGGCCGCCGCCGTAAGGGTATGGGTAAAAAGTTGTTTATCCACAACCTGACTACAAGAGAAAGTTACTAAAATCCCTCCCTTTTTGATTTTTTTTAATGCTTCAGCATTCAACCGTTTGTAAGCTTGAACGGCATTGTGTCTGGCTTTTAAATTTTTGGCAAAAGCCGGAGGATCCAGTACGATCATGTCGTAATCATCCCCTATGTCCCGAATATATTTGACCACGTCTGCGACTATGGATTTATGTTTTCCTTCACCCCCCCCGTTTAGGGCAATATTTTCTTCTGTAAGGGCGATGGCTTTTGGTGAGATGTCTATTGAATGCACCTCCTTAGCGCCTTCCAATAAAGCCAAGACCGAAAATCCCCCCGAATAGCAGAAGGTATTGAGTACTTTTTTTTCCTTGGCATACTCTGCTACCAATTTTCTATTTTCCCTTTGATCAATAAAAAAGCCTGTTTTCTGTCCTTTTTCCCAATCTATGGCATAGCTTGCTCCATATTCCTTAACTACCGCACTTTTCGCTTTTCCCCAGATCCAGGTATTTTCTACTTGTTCCCCCGACTTGGGTAGCGTTTCTGCACTTTTATCAAAAACTCCTTCCAAAGAAGATTTGTAAAGAAGTTTTAAGGCTTCGGTAATCTGCGGCACCTGGGCGTGCATGCCCAAGGTATGGGCTTGAATTACAGCCGTACCTTGGTAATAATCTATAATCAGACCGGGTAGTCCATCTCCCTCCCCATGGACCAAGCGATAAATGGTGGTATCTTCCTGATCGGTGAGTTGAAGGGCTTTCCTAACTGCATAGGCCTGCCCTAGTTTTTCTTTCCAAAATTCTACATCGATTTCTCGTTCTTCAAAAGAAAGTATGCGCACCATGATGGATCCTTGAGCGAAATGTCCTATGCCTAAGAATTCATTTCTTGAGGAATAAACCGAAACCAAATTTCCTGGAAGAATACCTTCTTCGTGCCTAGCAATAGCCCCAGAAAAAACCCAATGGTGTTTTCTACGCAGGGAATGTTCTTTACCCTTTTGGAGGAAAATTTTAGGATAGGGCATGACTAGCTTGATGTTTTTTTGGAAATATATAGCTGCCAAGAATCATGGAAAGTGCACTGCTCAGCAAACCTAGAAGATGATTATTTTCGTTAACTCCATAAAATTCAACCAAGGCATAGCTGAGCATCCCTAGCACCATGGAAAGTAAAGCCCCAATTGTAGAGGCTTTTTTCCAATATAGCCCAGCGGTAAGGGGCACAAATAAAGAGACCAGCATTAAAATGGAGGCACCACCTACAAGTTCGTAAATAGAGGACTTGAAAGAAGTCATAATCATGGCGACGAGAGCCACTAGCACCACATTGACGCGGAGAATCCAAAGAAAATGTTTGTCTTGGAGATTTTTACCGAATAGCGGACGAAGAATATTTTCTGAAAGTATGGCAGCAGGTGCCAGCAAACCCGAACTGGTCGTACTCATGATGGCAGAAATCAAGGCTCCAAAAAATAAAACCTGAATAGGTAGATTGGCATGCTGCAAAACCATAGACGGTAGCAGCATTTGTTTGTTTTCAAGGTAAAGTTCAGGATACAAAATCTTGGCTCCTAAGGCGATAAATAAAGGAAGAAGTCCAATGCTGAGGTAGAAAATTCCAGCAAGGAAGGTGGACTGCACCGCTACTTTTTCTGATTTGGAAGACATGACTCGTTGGTAAATGTCTTGAGAGGGTATACTACCTAAGCCTAAAATAATCCAGGCCCCAAAGTACGTGATCCAGCCATCCCATGTAGCATCAGGAAAAAATTGAAAACTTTCGGGGGGAGCCTTGTCAAGGATCGTTTGAAAACCTCCAGCTTCCTGATATATCATCACCGCCACGCAGATTAATCCAATGACAATAAGGGTAGTCTGAATAAAGTCAGTGATCGAAATGGCCCACATTCCTCCCAAGAAAGTATAAAACACCACAATGGCACCTGACATCACGATGCCTTGCATCAGGGTCAAATCAGTTACTGCCCCCAGCACCAGACTCAAGGCAACCAATTGTGCAGCTACATATCCAAAATAAGCTGGAATCATAAATAGGGAGGCTATCAAAGAAATCCGACCTCCATAGATTTTTTTGAATACATCCCCAATGGTAAGCACATTCATGCGGTACATGGGTCTAAGAAAAAATAAGCCAAAAAGAATAAGGCATAAAGCACCTCCAAAAGGATCCTCCATGACCCCCAACAATCCTTCTTCTAAGTATACTGAGGAAGCCCCAAAAATCGTTTCTGAACCGAACCAAGTTGCAAAAAGGGCGGAAGCTGAAAGAAATAGTGGGAGAGACCTGCCTGCCAGAACAAAGTCATTGGAGTTTTTAACCAATCGGGAAGACCATGCTCCCACGGCTACAGTCAATACCAAATAAATGAGAATGGAAGTGAGTAGCAAGGTTCGATTTATTATTAACTGTACATTTTTTCCCGCAAGGCTTTAATTTCAGCACTTTCAAGGTAGTCGTCGTAAGTCATTCTTCGGTCTATGGTGCCCTTCGGAGTAAATTCCACGATACGGTTACAGGAAGATTGCACAAAAGTATGGTCGTAGGAGGACAATAATACGGTACCATTAAATTCTACAATGGCGTTGTTAAAAGCCGTAATGGATTCCAAATCCAAGTGGTTGGTAGGCTCATCCATGAGCAACAAATTGGGATTTTGAAGCATCATCTTGGATATCATACATCGAACCTTTTCCCCTCCAGAAAGTACCGTACATATTTTTAGGGTTTCTTCTCCAGTAAACAACATCCTTCCTAAAAAGGTACGGACGTAGGCTTCTTCCTGATTGCTAGAATATTGTCTTAGCCAATCGATCAGGTTGAGGTCGGACTTAAAATAGACTGAATTATCATTGGGTAAATAGGCCTTATTGATAGTTACCCCCCATTTCAAAGTTCCTTTGTTTGGCTGTTGCTCCTCCATGATGGTTTGGAAGAATTTGCTTACTGCTTGCTTGGTTTTTGAAACAAACGCAATCTTGTCCCCCTTATCTACCATCAAGTTTACATCTGTAAAATAAGTTGTTCCTCCTTCTTTAAGTTCAAGATTTTCGGTCATGAAAATTTGATCTCCCGCTTCTCTTTCGGGCTTAAATAATATCCCTGGATACTTTCTGCTAGAAGGCTCGATTTCATCCACGTTTAATTTTTCAAGCATTTTTTTTCGTGCAGTAGCCTGTCTTGATTTGGCCACATTGGCAGAGAAGCGGGCAATAAAATCTTGCAACTCTTTCCTCTTTTCCTCGGCTTTCTTATTCTGATCCGAACGTTGCTTGAGAGCGAGCTGGGAAGACTCGTACCAGAAGGTATAATTTCCTGAGTATATTTTTATTTTTCCAAAATCTATATCCACCACATGGGTAGCTACGGTGTCTAGAAAGTGACGGTCGTGGGATACTACAATGACCAAATTTTTGAAATCAATTAAAAAATCCTCCAGCCAAACGATGGTTTCTGCATCCAAATCGTTGGTAGGTTCATCCAAAATTAAAATGTCCGGATTACCAAATAGGGCCTGAGCCAATAATACCCTAACTTTTTGGTTTCCCGCCAAGTCCTTCATCAAATGGTAATGAATATCCTCAGAAATCCCTAATCCAGAAAGCAAGGAGGCGGCATCGGATTCGGAATTCCATCCATCCATCTCGGCAAATTCTGCTTCTAATTCAGAGGCTCTAATCCCGTCTTCTTCACTGAAATCTGCCTTCAAGTAGATTTCATCTTTTTCCTTCATGATGGAGTACAATTTCTTGTGTCCCATGAGTACGGTTTTCAATACTTCTACTTCATCAAATTCAAAGTGATTTTGCTTCAAAACCGCCATTCTCTGCCCAGGAGTGATATGGATAGCTCCTGAGGTGGATTCCATTTCCCCTGAAAGGATTTTCAGAAAAGTGGATTTTCCTGC
>VGMU01000020.1 GCA_016866385.1 Bacteroidota bacterium | reverse complement strand
GTAATACCTTGAACTCTTTGTTCCAAAGAGGTAACTGGCACATTTTTGACCGTAATAGGAATAGGTAAACATGGTAGAAAGTGCAAATACCAAAGCCGATATCATCAAAAGGTATTTACCCACTACCGGTATACCCAACTCAAAGGCTTCTATGGTAAGTTTGACCCCATCATTTTCAGAATTCTGCCAGACTCCAGTGAGCAAAATGGCAAAAGCGGTAAGAGAACAAACCACCACCGTATCAATAAATGGACCTAACATGGCAATTAAGCCTTCTCGTATCGGCTCCTTGGTTTTGGATTGACCATGCACCATAGGAGCAGTACCAAGGCCTGCTTCATTGGAAAAGAGGGATCTCCTGGCTCCAGTGATAATCACCATCCCCACAGCACCCCCCAGCACCGCATGACCCGTAAAAGCATCTACTACAATGAGTCGAAATACTTCTGGAATATTTCCAAAGTACTGGAGGATTATAATTACTACAGCTAAAAAATAGATACCCACCATAAAAGGAACCATTTTGGATGCAGCGGACGCAATACGCTGAATGCCTCCCAAAATTACCACCGCCGTCAATACCATCATGATAATCCCTACGATCCAACTATTTTTTGTTGCCTCCGCAGCAGATTCAGGCTCCAACAATACTTCTTGTATCACCGCTGTCAACTGATTGGAAGTAAATACGGCCAATAGTCCAATGATTCCCGCGATACAAAAGATATAGGCTAGAAATTTCCATTTCTTTCCCATTCCATGCTCGATGATGTACATGGGTCCTCCTTGGATTACCCCTGCCGAATCCTTGCCTCGGTACATGATGGATAAGCTGCAGGTATAGTACTTGGTAGCCATACCTACAAATGCAGCTACCCACATCCAAAAAAGTGCTCCCGGGCCACCCATATTGATGGCTATAGCGACACCTGAAATATTTCCAAGACCTACCGTAGCGGCAATGGCCGACATCAAGGCTTGTTTGGAAGTAATCTGGCCAGGGGCCAATTTATCCTCATACTTCCCCTTTAATAATTCTATGGCGTGCCCCATTTTGGTGAGGGGTACGAAACCGGAATGAATAAAAAAAAACAGCCCCCCTCCCAGCAAAACGATCAACAAGGGCCAACCCCATATCCAATTGGAGAAGGAAATAATGGCTGCTTCGATTCCAGATTTTTCACTCTCTTTCCAAGTAATTTTTTGTGATTTGTAATATCCAATGCCTTGAATATCCCATCGCTGTCCCTGAAAGGGTATTCGAGAAGAAAAGCCTTCCCAAGACCGAGTTGCTTGTTCGGTCCATCCTATTTCAGCTATCGCTGCCAAGCGAGGAAAAGAAAGGTACTCGATATCTTCCTTGGTAACTACCGTCTCTGACCATAGTGGCGCTTCTACTCCTAAAATATTCTCCTTGGAGATTCCCGGCACGTATTGAGCAGGATCCCACAAATAAGCAGAATCCAATTCAACATAGGCTGCCCAATGCAATCCAATCCTTGAGGTACTATCGTACTGCATATCCAAATAAGCCTTTTTAGCAGGAGAAAAAAGGACTTTACTTCCTTGATTTTTTGCCAAAAGAGCATTTTCCTCTTTGGCCCAAAACTGGGCTACTGTACCTGGAAGTAATTTAGCTGTAGCAATCTCATCCCACCCCATGTTGGTTTTTCCATGGGAAGCCACGATGTCTTGTACGCGTTCTACAAAATAGATGTAATCGTCTTTTTCTGTTACATGGGATTCGTCTCCTCCGATATGGAAATATGGTCCAGGGGTAATTGCAGAAATTTCCCGAACCACACTATCCACAAAGGCATAGGTGAGTTCGAGCTGAGGAGCAAAAGTACTCCACCCTACTTCAATACCCGTGTAAAGCTGGGAGGCCTCTGGATTAGTTAAAGGAAGTTGGTAATCGAGAGGGATACGATGGACCGAATCTAAGGCTTGCCCTCTTGGGAGATTAACTCCTGGATTTAATTCTGGATAGGAAGCCAAAGCAGAATTGGTATGTCCTGGCATATCTACTTCTGGAACGACGGTGATGTAGCGTGCTGCCGCATAAGCCACCAAGTCTTTGTATTCCTCTTGGGTGTAAAAGCCCCCTTTGTCCCCTCCTACTTGAGTGCTTCCGCCAATTTCAGTAAGCTTTGGCCAAGATTTGATTTCTATTCTCCATCCTTGATCATCGGTGAGGTGAAGGTGAAGATAATTTAATTTCAAGGTGGCCATTTGGTCGATGTAGGACTTCACGTTGTCGACCGGGATAAAATGTCTGGCCACATCCAGCATAGATCCTCTGTAGGCATAGCTCGGTGCATCTTCAATACTTCCTTGAGGAATTACCCAATCTACCGATTGACTTGTTTTGTGCTCAATTTCTACAGGAAAAAGTTGTAGAAGGGTTTGGATACCATAAAATATCCCTGCAGCTCCAGAAGAACTTATTTTTACTTCCTTTTCTGAAATTTCAAGCCTATACGCCTCCGTATTCTCTTCACCAGTCAATTCTAGAATAACATCTCCCCCGTCCTTAGAAACTGGAATAGTATATCCTGTGGCAGGTCGAAGTTGCTCCGCTAAAAAGTTTCCAAGATGGGACAAGTCTTCGTTGGTTCCAACCAGTCGAATACCAGAAGTGCTCGATAAAGTAAATGTACCTGAACCATTGGTGATTTTCTGCGGCAAGGGAAGCAAGCCCGCATCTGTCAAGGTAGTCGACTTTTGGCAGGAACTCAATAGCATGAAAGTTCCTAAAACAAAGATCCAGCGTAGATTTTTCATAGGGTGGTTTTTATCCAAACTTAGTTTAAAATCTTAAATAACCCGATGTACCCATAAAAATTTTGGGCCAAGAAGATTTATTAAAAGGAACTAAAACGAAAAAAGTAGGAATTTTTTCCAAATCCTTACTTTTTTCCTTAAAATTAAATTCAGTTATCACCCTTTATAATTTTACAACCTAATTTTAATGACCTATGGGCAAGAATAAGCCTAATTTGAGCAATTCCAGCAGGAGATCGTTTATTAAAGGAGCTACCTTGGGAGTAGCAGGATTTTACTTATTTCCAAGACATGTATTGGGAGGACCAGGTTTTATTGCTCCGAGCGATAAGTTAAGGGTTGCTTCCATTGGTGCTGGAGGAATGGGATATGGAGATTTGACTGGCGTCCACAAAACTGGAAAAGTAGATCTTATTGCCCTATGTGACGTAGATGATACCCGTGCTGCCAAGGCAAGACAAGAGCATGAGAAAGCAAACTATTACAAGGACTACAGAATTTTATTAGAAAAAGAGGAAAAAAACATAGATGCAGTTACCGTATCTACGCCAGATCACATGCATGCCGTTCAAGCCATGATGGCCATGAAAATGGGTAAGCATGTCTATGTACAAAAGCCCCTATCGCATGACATCTATGAGGCACGAATGCTCACCCAAGCCGCTGCACAATACAAGGTAGTGACCCAAATGGGAAATCAAGGATCTTCAGGAGATGGAGTGCGTCAAATGATAGAATGGTATCAGGCAGGATTGATTGGAGAGGCTACCAAAGTTTGGTCTTGGACCAATAGACCTGTATGGCCTCAAGGTATACCCTGGCCAAGTGCTGGACTAACTCCTCCAGCTGATCTTGATTGGAACCTGTGGTTGGGTACTGCTCCTTACAAAGATTACGTAGGAAATTTGGTACCCTTCAACTGGAGAGGCTGGTGGGACTATGGTACTGGGGCTTTAGGAGATATGGCCTGCCATATCATGGAGCCTCCATTTCGCGTGTTGGATTTGGGATATCCTATTTCAGCAGAATGCTCTGTGGGGTCGGTTTATGTAGGCGAATTTCAACGAGGATATTTCCCTGAAAGTTGTCCTCCCTCTTCCCATATTACACTAAGATTTGATAGACCAGGAATTGGGGAATTGGAATTTCATTGGATGGATGGAGGAATACAACCCACCCGGCCAGAAGAATTGGGACCTAACGAACAGATGGGAGATGGAGGAAATGGGGTAATTATTGAAGGCACCAAAGGAAAATTGATGTGCTCCACCTATGGAGCAAATCCGCAGTTACTTCCTACCTCAAAGACAAAGGATGTTGCAGTAGCTCCTACCTTGTATAGGGTACCAGGAGGCGATCGTGGACATTATGCCAACTGGGTAGAAGCTTGCATCGCAGGATATGGTTCAAAAGAATTTTCTCAATTGAGCTCTCCTTTTTCCATTGCAGGACCACTGACCGAATCCGTTTTGATGGGTAATCTTGCAATTAGAAGTTTTGACTACCGAGTTTCCAGAACTGGCTCTACGAATCAATTTGATTATCCTGGTCGAGGTATCAAACTCCTTTGGGACGGTCCTAATATGAAGATCACCAATTTTGAACCGGCCAATCAATTTGTTAAAAGAATGTACAGAGAAGGCTTTTCTCTTTAATTTAAAATTATCCAATAAAAAAAAGCAAGTCCGAAATGGACTTGCTTTTTCATTTTAATACCGATTTCTATGGACTAGTTATTGATCCAAAATGATGGCAAATACCAGAGGTGCAACAATCGTAGCATCCGATTCAATGATGTATTTTGGAGTTGCTTTACCAAGTTTTCCCCAAGTAATTTTTTCATTGGGCACAGCTCCGGAATAGGATCCATAGGAGGTAGTAGAATCAGAAATTTGACAAAAGTAACCCCACAAAGGAACGTTGGTACGCTGTAAATCTTGGTGCAGCATGGGTACCACGCAAATAGGAAAATCCCCTGCTATACCCCCTCCAATTTGGAAAAATCCCACCTTACTTTCCTCAGTAGCATGAGCAGTATACCAATCAGCCAAAAACATCATGTACTCGATACCGCTTTTTACTGTATGCACCTTAGCAAGGTCTCCAGAGATTACATGTCCGGCATACATATTTCCTAAAGTAGAATCTTCCCAGCCTGGGACGATAATAGGAAGATTCTTTTTAGCTGCTTCAAGTAACCAACTGTTTTTTGGATCTATCTGAAATGAGTCATTTAATTTTCCTGAAAGCAAAATTTTGTAAAAAAACTCGTGAGGGAAATACCGCTCATCCGCTTGATCAGCCTTTACCCACTCAGCCAAGATAACATCTTCAATCCTCCTCATGGCCTCCATCTCAGGGATACAGGTATCTGTCACTCGGTTCATGTGACGTTCTAGCAAGGCCTGCTCTTGCTCTGGGCTAAGTTCTCTATAGTTGGGTACTCGCTCGTAATAGTCATGAGCCACCAGATTAAACACATCTTCTTCTAGGTTAGCACCCGTACAAGAAATAATTTGGACTTTATCTTGGCGAATCATTTCAGCCAAGGAAATCCCCAATTCAGCAGTAGACATAGCACCTGCTAAGGTAACCATCATTTTACCTCCCTCATTCAAATGGGTTTTGTAACCTTCTGCTGCATCAATCAGGGCTGCAGCATTGAAATGTCTATAGTTGTGCTTTAAAAATTCGGTGATTTTCATAGATGTGGAAGTTTCAATGAGCCGCAAAATTACCTCTTTTTACCCATAAAAAAACCCGGAAACTCCGGGTTTTTAATGAACTATTTCTAATTGATTACTTAGATCCAGTAGAATCGTTAGCCACTGTTGCAGAGTCCATGGCAGCAGGATTTGCATTGTATTTTTTATTTAATCCCTCCGTCACACTTTTGGTGACGTCGATGGCATCCGTGGCATACCAAAGTGCTCCCCCACGCGTGTAGCTTAAAATCACGTCTATTCCATTTTCTTTGGCATAATCTTTCATGTATGCCTGTACCTGCTCATAGACATCGTTTAAGAGCTTGGATTCATCGGTAGAAAGTTCTTGCATTAAGTTATTTCTGTAACTAATCAAATTTTGCTCTTTCTGCATCAATTCATCTTGCTTGGCTCGAATTTGATTTTGAGTCATGTTGCCACCAGTTTGCTGAAACATGGCCACCTCCTGCTCAAAACCTTTGGCTCTTGCCTGAAGATCCAAATCGAGTCTTTTTCCTTTTTCGGTAATCTCTTCGGATTTCTTTTTGAAATAATCGTATTTGTTGATCACAGAGTCGGTATAGACAAAAGCAATCTTGATGTCTCCTGCAGCTATTCGCTCTTCCGAAGAAGCATCTGCACCTGTAGAGTCAGTCTTTTTTGCACAAGAATAAGAGAATACCGCAACTATGGCCAGTATTCCAAGACGAATCAATACTTTTTTCACTTGAGTAGGGTTATGGTTTTATGCTCGCAAAGATAGGTAAAGTATTTATTTTCCAAGAACTCCATTGGAATTGAAGGAATTCTTTACCAAAGCCTTAAAAATAAAGTTCTTGGGCCAAGCGAAAGACTTGGGCATGAGCTTCAACAATGACACGAATTTGTTTGGAGTAACCTCCCCCCATACAGCACATAATGGGAATTGCTCTTCTTTTTGCTTTGCTCAATACCATCTTATCCCTAGACTTGACGCCCTCCATGGTAAGCGCCAATCTACCCAATTGGTCTGAACTCAACACATCTACACCGCATTGATAGAGTATAAAATCAGGCTTCTTTCTCTCCAAGATGGAGTCCAGATGATATTCCAACAAATAGAGGTATTCTTTGTCTGATGTACCGTCAGCAAGAGATATGTCCAGGTGGGAATTCTCTTTCCGGTGGGGATAATTTTTCTCGCCATGCATACTGAATGTGAAAACTTGCTCGCTTCCCGAAAAGATAGAAGCCGTTCCATTACCTTGATGTACATCCAAGTCTACTATGAGAATATTTTTTGCTATGCCTTCATTCAAAAGATAATTGGCTGTTATGGCAAGATCATTTAGCAGGCAAAATCCCTCTCCTCTCGCACGAAAAGCATGATGGGTACCACCAGCGATATTCATTCCTATACCATTTAAATTGGCCATTTGAGCCGCTTGAATAGAGCCTCCTGCAATACAAATTTCACGTTCTATAAGCTGGGAACTTAAAGGAAAACCAATAGCTCGAATTTCTGACTTGGATAATTCCTGTCTTGTCAGCCTTGAAAAATAATCTTCATCGTGCGTACTCAAGATGAGTGCATCCTGTAGGGGTGTGGGTTCGAAAAGATTCTCCCGAGTGATCGTTCCTTCGTAAAGAAGCTGCTCTGGCAACATGCTATACTTCTCCATGGGGAATCGATGACCTTCTGGCAAAGGATGTGAATAAAGGGACGAAAAGGCAATTTTTAACATAAAAAAAGGCGCTAGCTTTTCCTAACGCCAAAGTTATTTGAAGGAATTAGAGTTCACACACCATCCAATTCGCTCTCTTCTGTCACAAAAGAATAAAAGGTGTCATCCAAGATCAAGGTATCCTCATTAAAATTTCGAATGAAGGTCATGATTACTTGATCATCTACTACTTCTACATTCAAAGCCGCATCCAAACCTATCCCAAAATCGTGGTGGGTATCTAGATCAACAAACTCCTGCACCTTTACGGTCTCTTCCTCCTCCATTTCCATAATCAATTCTGTAATAAACCACCCAATCTCCTCCTCTTCAGCTGAAAGCGGTTGCATGTTACCATCCTCATCCTCTTGGTAGTTAATTCCTTTGAAGTTTTGAAATTTTTTAGCGGCCTCATGTTCGGCAAGGTCGTAAACTTCACTGGCATGATGCAATCTGAGCGTGTAAAGTGCAGCATCATAGATCACATCCTTCCCTTCGTATCTGCCCAAAAAGTAAAAATTTACAAATTCTTCTGAATTTTCTTCGTCTGGAATCATCTTAAACGATTTTCCAGAAGCAATCAATTCATTTTTTAGTTTTTCGATGTTGGTAGGGTCAAACCCAGGGTTTTTAAAGTTCATAGTTTTTTAAAAATAAGGATGAGGCTATTATTAGGGATGAAGCGTGATATTCTAAGTATATAAAGCATAAAAACCGAAAATTGTTTTAAATAAAATAAGATAAAAGATACTTAATCAAGCCTTTAGAGATAAAAAGTGGTCAGAAACAAAAATTTGCCATTTTTTTTAAAGAAAAAAATTCAACTTTTTTTGTAAAAAGAGAATCATCCCCATTGTTTCTTCATAAACAACGTTAAATTCGAAGAATATTTACTCGCCATTAATGTAAATTCATTCAAGATATCGATATAGCTCTTATCTTTGCCATATACATAAAATCCTCTTTCGTGATCTTAATTATTCTATTTCTCCTGCATTGGTATTTCTCACTTTTTTGCCAAAGTTTCTTTCTTCATCGCTACGCTGCGCATCAGATGTTTGTAATGAATAAATATTGGGAGAAGTTCTTCTACTTTTTCACCTGGCTATGGCAAGGCAGCTCTTATTTATCTCCAAGAGCTTATGCCATTTTGCATCGTATGCACCATGCCTATTCAGATACCCCTCAAGACCCGCATAGTCCACACCACACAGAAAATCTTTTTTCTATGATGTGGAAAACTAAAAATATTTACAACGATTATTTCGCTTTCAAACTTAATCCAGAGGAGCGTTTTTCAAAGGATATTCCAGATTGGGGAAAGTTCGATCGTTTTGCAGACAATATGACGGTGAGAGTAGCTTGGGGCGCGTTTTATGTGCTCGTGTATATCGCTTGCATTTCCTACTTTGAATTGCCTGGTACACACTGGTGGATGTATTTTCTTCTTCCCATTCACTTTTTGATGGGGCCAGTACACGGAGCTATCGTTAATTGGAGCGGACACAAGTATGGTTATGCCAACTTTGATAACAACGACAAATCCAAAAATTCCCTATTGCTGGATGTATTGATGCTTGGTGAGTTATTTCAAAACAATCACCACAAACTTCCAAATCGAGCAAATTTTGCTGTAAAATGGTATGAGTTCGATCCTACCTACCCTATTGTAAAACTTTTGCACGCCACAAAAATTATCAAATTAAGAACAGTGTAGCTGGATAGCTTTTCTATTTAACTTTCCATTCCCTCAAAAATTCACCCTTTTTGAGGGATTTTTTTTAAATTTTAAATCCAAGTTAAATCCTTGAATTTGAATTTGGACATTTGATTCGCCAAGACTTGGTTTCAAAAAAGATTCAATTTCTAAACTCTAGCATTACCCCTATATTTGCAGCTCCAATACCATTTGTATTTCCATGAATTCATTTATCGAAGAATTAAAATGGAGAGGCATGCTTCAAGACATGACTCCCCAGCTAGATGAGCACCTCGCCAAAGGAATGGCTTCAGCCTATTTGGGATTTGACCCTACGGCAGATTCCTTGCACATTGGACATTTGGTTGGCGTGATGACGCTTCTTCATTTCCAAAGAGCTGGCCACAAGCCGATAGCTTTAGTTGGAGGAGCTACAGGGATGATTGGGGATCCCTCTTTCAAGTCTTCGGAGAGAAATCTATTGGATAAAGCTACTTTAGACCATAACGTGCACTGTATTCAAGCACAACTTGCCAAATTTTTAGATTTTTCAGGTAAAACATCTACTTCTGCAGAACTGGTAAATAATTACGACTGGATGTCTAAGTTCTCCTTTTTAGATTTTATTCGAGAAGTAGGGAAGCACATCACTGTCAATTACATGATGTCTAAAGACAGTGTCAAAAGAAGATTAGAAGAGGGAAATGGACTTTCCTTCACTGAATTTAGTTACCAATTAATCCAAGGCTACGATTTTTATCATTTGTGGAAATCAAAGAATTGCAGCATACAATTGGGAGGTTCAGACCAATGGGGAAATATTGTGACGGGTACTGAACTTATTCGTAGGATGGGTGGAGGGACGGCCTATGCCCTTACCGTTCCTTTAATTACCAAATCGGACGGTTCAAAATTTGGAAAAACAGAAGGAGGGTCGGTTTGGCTTGATCCTGAAAGAACAAGCCCCTATGCCTTCTACCAATTTTGGCTAAACGTATCCGACGAAGATGCTTCCAAATACATTCGAATTTTCACCGTCTTGGATCAAAATTCAGTAATCCAATTGGAAGCAGAGCATACTCAAGCTCCCCACCTACGGATTTTACAAAAAGAGCTTGCCAAGCAGGTCACCTGCATGGTGCATGGAGCAGAAGAATTTGAAAAAGCCCTTAAAGCCACGGAAATCCTTTTTGGTAAATCTTCTACCGAGGAATTAGCTTCCTTAGATGAACGTACCTTTTTAGCCGTATTCGAAGGAGTTCCTCAGGGTAAAATCAATAAATCAGTTTATCAGGAGATTGATAATGTAGTAGACCTTTTAAGCGATAAAAGTGAATTTCTTGTATTTCCATCCAAAGGAGAAGCCAGAAAAATGATTCAAGGAGGGGGAGTAAGTATCAATAAAATCAAAATCGAAGATCCCAACCGAGATGCTCGTTTTTCTTTGCTACAAGAAAAATTCCTACTGGTGCAAAAGGGTAAAAAGAATTATTTCATTATTGAAATCATCTAAAGCCTCTCATGCTGACTGCTTGGAGCGTTTCGATACTCTTTTAATTACCTAATTGGAGATTGCAGGAAGTTGATTTAATTCTTTTTTTAATATTTAGTCGACTGATACACCACTTATCTTTTTTTTATTTAAATTTTGAATCCCATTCAACACTTTGTTTTTATCGAAAGTTTATTGAGGAAAAAAGACAAAACCTTATAATTTTATTGATTATGGCAGGAGAAAAAAATAAAGAAAAACTTATTCTAGAAGCAGCTACGCAACTTTTTACTACCAAAGGGTTTCAAGCTACACGTATGGAAGACGTAGCAAAGCAAGCCGGCATTAGTAAGGGTTTGACTTATTTTTACTTCAAAAACAAAGAAGATTTGTTTATGGCCTTAACCAAAAAGGCTTTTGATCTCTTGCGGGAAGAATTTCGAGAAGTGCTCAGATCCAAAGGGAAGAATGGCCTAGAAATGCTCCATGACTTGACCTTACGCATTTGGGATTTTTCCATACAGCATCCCGTATATTACCAAGCTATAATTCAATTTTTAGACGTTTTAAATTCCTATACCTCGGCAGAGAAAAAAGCACAACTAGACCCCTTGATTTTGGAATCTATTCATTTTCACAAACTTCTAGATATCCACCACGAGCCCATTCGCCTGGGAGTGCAGATGGTATCTCAAGGGATCAAAGACGGAAGTATTCGCCCCGAACTTCAGCCTGAGATAACGTTTTACACCCTTTGGAGTATGGCTATTGGTTACCAAAAAACAGGGGGAGCTATTGCTTATGAAGGGAAAGAAACAAAAATAAGCCTTGAAGCATGGAAAAATGGATTCTTGAAATTGATGCAGGACATGCTCAAAGGAACCATACAAGCAAGCAAACCTCAGGTGGTGCAAACCACTTTATTTTAAAAAATTGGGTAAAGATCTTACCTACTTCTCCACAGGTCTTTCATTTGTTTGCCATTGACCAGCAATACAAATCGGGCAGGATTAGGGATTAAAACTATTCGCAAATCGAGCTTTCCTAATTGATCGGATTCAATAGGTACGCCTTGCTGTCCTTCCACCTCGTATGTAATACTGCCTTTGGCATCTGGCAATAGCTCCTTGTATTGATTGGCCAAATAGGCAGTGGGAAGTAAAATATCCGTATCTGACTTTAATTCAGCATAAATTTTTTCAAGATGAGTAGCCAATTCGTCCTCATAATTCTCATTAAAATCATCTTCCAAATCGTGTAATTCCTCCTCCAAATCATCGTAATTTTCATCACTGTACTCCATTTGACTAAGTACAATTCTTTTTCCAACGATTTCAGAAAGTTCCTTATCTAACGATTCCCAATTCATGTTCGACTCCAAGAGTTTATTTCTGCAAATATGGAAATATTCCCTCAAATTGAAAGTATGAACCCAAGGAGCTTTTTTTCAACTTACCAAAAGAATTTTACCGTTTCTACCAGCTTGGCCATAGGCGTCCAATGCCTTCTTGTAGTCCTCCAGGCTGTAGGTTCCTGCTATATCTACCTGTACCTCTTGCTTGATTAAAAATCCAAACACTTCTTTAAAAGCCTTTTTTCTAAGTTCAGGTGTCAATTCCTCCAACCAGCTACTCAACCAAAACCCTTCCAAATGGAGGTTCTTAAAAATTAATACTCCGCTGTTGATGGGCATATTGTCTAGAGCCAAAGCTCCATAAACCATCATCTTTCCTTTTCGCTTCAAACAGGAAAGAGCTTTAGCACCCAATGCACCTCCGACCGCATCAAAGACAACATCTACTCCTGCTTCGAACTGTTGGAAAACCACTTGGCTCATTTTTTCTTTTTCTGTATTGATGACTAGTACTGCACCCAAAGCTTTCAAACCTTCTTTTTGTTCCTCATGCCTTACGGTAGCGACTACATGAATACCTCTCTCCTTGGCCATTTGAATGACAAATTTTCCATAGGCAGATGCACCGGCAGTAAGGAGTAAACTTTGACCTGGCTGCAAGGCCACGCATTCAAGCATTCCATAAGCTGTCATGGGATTGACAAAGGCCTGACATGCGATCTCATCCGACATTTGTTCGGGCACTGGAATCACTCCGGATGCTGGAATACAAATGTATTCTCTCCAAGTACCTATGGCAGTAAACATTACCCGAGTACCCACTGGGATTTTATTTCCTTCATCGCTACTTTCTACTACACCACAGGCTTCAAATCCAGCACTACTCGGTAACTTTGGGGTAATGCCATACAGTCCCCGAATAAACATAATATCTGAAGGATTGATATTTCTAGCGGTAACCCGAATCAACACTTCGTGAGGCTTTGGGGTGGGTTTTGGACTTTCCTGAAGAAATAATACTTCTTGGGGTGTTCCAGTGTGATCAAAAATTAGTTCTTTCATAGGATCAGAATTCTTCAAGTAAAATCAGAGAAAAATTTAGAAATAATAAGATACCTGGCTAAGGCTTATTTTTGCTATCTTTTGAATAAATATAACCCCAAACGTATGGATTTATCTTCAGTTTTTTCATTGGATGGAAAAGTAGCCATCATTACCGGTGCAAGTAAAGGAATAGGGTTTGGAATTGCAGAAATGTTTGCCGCAGCGGGAGCAAAAGTAGTTATTAGTAGTAGAAAACAAGCACAACTAGATGAACTGGCTTTAACCTTGAAATCCAAAGGATATGAGGCGGTGGGAATTGCCTGCAACGTAGGCAATATGGATGAATTACCTGTTTTAGTAACCAAAACGGTAGAGAAATACGGCACCATAGATATTTTGGTTAACAACGCAGCCGCAAACCCTGTTTTTGGTCCAGTACACGAAACCAGCCTGGAGGCATTCGATAAAATCATGAATGTCAATGTGAAGGCTGCCTTCGAACTCAGCAGGCTATGCTATCCATATCTGAGAAATTCTTCAAATGCCTCGGTCATCAATATTTCAAGCATTGGTGGACTTACCCCTGAACAAGGCCTAGGGATTTATTCCGTTTCCAAAGCAGCATTGATCTCCTTGACCAAGGTATTTGCCAAGGAATGGGGAGATTCTAAAATTAGGGTAAATGCCATATGTCCAGGATTAATTCAGACTAAATTTTCAGAGGCACTGTGGTCCAATGAAAAAATCATGTCCATGATTTTAAAACAATTGGCCATAAAGAGAGCCGGAACTCCTGAAGAGATTGGTGCCATGGCCTTATTTTTAGCCTCCAGCGCGGCATCTTACACCACTGGGGGTATCTTTACCGCGGATGGAGGCTATACTATTTGAAACTACCATGATCATAAAAGACAGTATTTCAGAGGAAAAATTCCAAGAATTATTACATACATACCGGAAATTTGTAGAGGAACACCTATTTCCTATTGACTTGCAGGTAGTCACTGGAGCATTTCGATCCTTCCTTCCACAACTCCATGTCCTAAGAGAAAAGGCAAAATCTTTAGGACTTTTTACCCCTCACCTTGCTCGGGAAGAAGGGGGACTAGGTCTTTCCTTGGTTCAATTTGCCCAAGTATCAGAAATTCTAGGACAAAGTCCCATGGGTCACTTTGTATGCAACTGTGCTGCGCCTGATATAGGCAACATGGAACTGCTACATCAATTTGGATCGGAAAGCCAAAAAACAACATGGCTGCTACCCTTACAGCGTGGAGAGATCAGGTCATGTTTTGCGATGACAGAGCCACAATTTGCAGGAAGTAATCCTATACATATGGCCACTACAGCCCGAAAAGAGGGAGAGGAATATGTCATCTCAGGTCATAAATGGTTTACCACGGCAGCAGATGGAGCTACATTCGCCATTGTAATGGCCGTAACCCATCCAGAAGTAGAATCCCCCTACCAGAAAGCAAGTATGATTTTGGTTCCTACAGATACTCCAGGCTTTACTATCGTTCGCAATATTCCAATTATGGGTGAATCTGGGGAAGATTACCTCTCACATGCTGAAATAAAGCTAGATAATTGCAGGGTGCCCCTTAATCATAGAATTGGTCAGGAAGGACAAGGATTTGCTTTGGCTCAAGCGAGATTGGGGCCAGGCAGAATCCACCATTGCATGCGGTGGATTGGGATTTGCGAACGGGCTTTCGATCTTATGTGTCGTAGAGCAGTGTCGCGGGACCTCGATCCAGGCAAAAGCCTAGCAGAAAAGCAAACCATACAGCATTGGATCGCCGAAGGTCGGGCAGAAATCAAAGCCAGCCGACTGATGGTCATGGATACCGCCAGAAAGATGGAAGAATTGGGAGCAAAAGCAGTGAAAGATGACATTTCAACCATCAAATTTTACGTAGCGGAAGTGTTGATGAAAGTGATTAATAGAGCCATTCAGGTTCATGGGGCTTTGGGAATCACCGACGACACTCTTCTTTCTTTTTGGTACCGCCACGAACGGGGAGCGCAAATCTATGATGGCCCGGATGAAGTCCATAAATCCGCCTTAGCAAGAAGTATTTTAGCAAACTACAGTAAAAAATGAATAGGGAATTGAATTTTGATTCCCTCCTCTTCTATCTGGAGGAAGCTTTTGGCTATCCATCTGGAAAAATAAAAGTAAGCCAACTTCTAGGTGGGTATTCCAATTTAAGTTTTCTAGTAGAAACGCCTGATCAGAGGATGATTCTAAGGCGACCCCCCTTTGGAGAAAAAATCGCCAAAGCACACGACATGAGTAGGGAGTTTCAGGTCTTAAGCAGCCTCAAAAAGGCAGGATATACTAAAAGTCCCAGCCCCTTGTTGCTTTGCGAGGAAGAAGATGTTTTTGGGGCTCCTTTTTTTGTAATGGAATACGTAGAGGGATATATTTTGCGGACAAAAATTCCAGATGGCTTACATTTTGGAGCCAAAGAATTTTCTCAACTTTCAAAAAATGCAGTAGAGGGGTTGTTAGAACTTCATCATTTGGAGTTACATCATTCCGGATTAATTGATTTAGGAAAGCCTGAAGGTTATACCCAAAGGCAAGTTCTGGGCTGGACAGATAGGTACCAAAGAGCTAAAACCCACGAACTTCCAGAACTTGAAGAAACCGCTTCCTGGCTGTCGTCTCATTTTCCGAAAGAAGAGCCCCTTGCATTTATCCATAACGATTACAAATACGATAACCTAGTGCTAGCGCTGAAGGACCCTACATGTCTGCATTCAGTTTTAGATTGGGAAATGGCTACCGTGGGGAATCCCTTGATGGATTTAGGAACTACCTTGGCGTATTGGGCTGAAGCGGAGGATCCCACCCTTTTGAAACAATTTAATTTAAGCTTCCTTCCAGGTAATTTCAGCAGAGCGCAATTGATTGATTATTATTTCTCCAAAAGCAAATTGAAACAGGAGAATATGATCTTTTACTATGCCTTTGGACTATTTAAAGTTGCGGCAATCGCACAACAAATTTATAAACGATTTTCTCAAGGATTTGCTTCCGACCATCGCTTTGCCAAGTTGATTTTGGTGGTAGAAGCTGCAGGAAAAAAAGCACTTCAAAGTATTCACTCAGAAAAAATTTAAGTCCATGACTCTTCACAAACTTTGTATCCTTGGAGCAGGAACCTTAGGTTCAAGAATAGCACTACAATCCTCCATATCTGGCTATTCTGTAACGGTTTACGATATCCACCATAAAGCATTGGATCAATCCCTTCTTACCATGAAGAAAATTCTTCAGCAATTGGTAAAGACAGGAATCCTTGCTGAAAATCAGCTCCCTTCTATCCTCCAACGAATTTCCCATACCCTTGACCTCAAGACAGCCCTTGAAGGGGCCGATTTGGTAAGTGAGAGCGTGACTGAAGAAGTTGAAATAAAAAAACAGGTTTGGACCCAGGTAGGAAAATTAGCTCCAGATCATACTTGGTTTACAACCAATACCTCCTACTTACTCTCCTCTCAATTTGCCCAAGAAAGTGGCAGACCCAAGCAGTTCTGCGCCTTCCATTTTCATGATGTCTTTTATTCCCGAGTAGTGGATATCATGCCTCATGCAGATACAGATCCTGCCATGATTCCTATGCTGGAAGAGCTTGGTAGAAAACTTAATCAGGTCCCCGTAGTCGTTAAAAAGGAACATCCTGGATATATATTTAACACCATGCTTATGGCTCTGATAGGGGCAGCTGGAAAATTACTTACCAAAGAGGTGGCGAGTATAGAAGACATCGACAAATCCTGGATGGTCAACTTTCATATGCCCATGGGTCCTTTTGGAATTCTAGATTCCATTGGATTAGATACGGCTTGGCACGTAACCCACAGTATGCCTGATGCAGCCTCACAGGCCTTTGCCAAGCTGTTGAAGACCTACATAGATCAAGGTAAGCTAGGAGAAAAGACAGGAGAAGGGTTTTACACCTACCCTCAGCCTAACTATAGAAATCCAGAATTTATCACCTAAAAGAAAACTTTAGGTACTTGATTTTTTCTCCCTTTTCTGAAAAAATTTTCTCGTAGCGGGTCTGAATTCCAAGATGGTCCTCTCGGTAATCACTTTGGTAAAAGTCAGAGGTAACGGCATGAATCACGGTATCTTGTCTAGACTGAACTAGTTCCAGCGTAAAGTCAAACAGCCCTGTATTGTCGGTTTTAAAATGGATATTTCCTCCTGGTTTTAAGAGGTTTTTATACATCTCTAAAAATTTTGTAGAGGTCAAACGCCTCTTTTCATCTCCATCCCTAGGAAAGGGGTCGGGAAAAGTTATCCAGAGTTCTGAGATTTCTCCACCTGCAAAAAAAGAATCCAATTGCTGAATTTGGGTCCTTAAAAAAGCAATATGTTGCAATCCTTCCTTACTTGCGGTAGAACTTCCCTTCCAAATTCTACTCCCTTTGATATCTACTCCAATAAAATTTTTTTCAGAATAGGCCCTACCTAGCCCCAAAGTAAATTCCCCCCTTCCACATGCCAATTCCACCACGATAGGATGGAGATTGCCAAACTGCACTTCATTCCATTTTCCCTTAATCTGATCAAAAATTGGTTTACCTGCCTGGATCACATTGGGATTGGCTTCGTTTTGCGCGAAGCGAACAAGTTTCTTTCTACTCATTACAGCTTGTCTATTTCTGCGACTACAAAAGTACTTCCTCCAATAAAAATCAAGTCATTTGAGCCAGCATTTTTCTTTGCAAAAGCAAGCGCTTCTCCAACATCTGGGATGACAAGACCCCTAAGACCATGAGAACTTGCTTTTTCTGCTAATTCGGTAGCCTCCAACGCACGGGGAATATTCGCTTGGCAAAACACATAGGACGCATTTTTAGGGAGAAGCTCAAGCATGGCAGTGATGTCCTTATCTTGAACCATACCGATGACCATCCAAAGCTGTGAATATCTTAGGGAAGCTAGTTGATTCACAACTTCCCGAATGCCTGCTTCGTTGTGTGCGGTATCGGCCACCAATAAAGGTTGGTGTTGCAGGATTTGCCACCTTCCCTTAAGGCCTGTTTGTTTTGCCACTTGAAGCAATCCTTCTCTTACTGCTTGTTCAGGGATGTCCCAACCCAAGCGCCTAAGTTGGATAACTGCTTCTAAAATCCCAGGTAAATTATATCGTTGGTAATTACCCCCAAGACCAAAAGAAAACTCTTGTTGTGTATCGTGGTGAGTTACAAGATATTTCCTCAGGTTGAAATTATTCTCAGATCCTTCTACAAAATCAATTTTCCAATGCTGGTCTGCAAAAATAAGATCCGCATGCACTTGCTTAGCCTTACGTTCAAATACTTCGGCGATTTCCGCCTGGAAGTGAGAGATCACCACAGGAACCTTTTCTTTAATAATTCCTGCCTTTTCTCCTGCGATGGCAGGTAAGGTATCTCCCAAGAATTGAGTATGGTCTAAGCCAATATTGGTAATAATACTAAGCTCAGGAGTAATTACATTGGTGCTGTCTAGCCTTCCACCCATTCCCACCTCGATTACGGCGATATCTACCTTTTGCATAGCAAAATACCAAAAGGCTAAGCCTACAGTCATTTCAAAAAAACTAGGACTAAGTTCCTCTAAAAATGCTTTATTGCTTTTTACAAAATCAACCACCGCCTCTTCAGTAATTTCTTTTCCATTTATTCGAATTCGCTCGGTAAAGGATTTGAGGTGTGGAGAGGTATAAAGACCCGTTTTATACCCTGAAGATTGTAAAATAGAAGCCAATGCGTGTGAGGTACTTCCTTTGCCATTAGTCCCCCCAACATGTATAGACTTAAATCGTTGTTGTGGATTTCCTACTTGAGCACAAAGTGCCAGCGTATTGCTAAGATCCTTTTTAAATGCAGCTGCGCCAATCCGCTGAAACATGGGCAGTGATCCATACAAAAAATCCAGTGTCTCCTGGTAAGTCATCCTCAATTCACTTGAATAACAAAAGTGATTTTTCCTGTAGAAAATTCGGCAGAATCGTTTTGTCCAGCTTTCTTAAAGCTCAGTTGGTTGACCACTTGACGGTAATAGTTTAGTACCTCATTGGAAACATTGTACTCCAAAGGAATGGCCTGACTTACTTTACCTGAATTGTCAACCGTAATCTTAAATACAATCCGGCCATTTCGAGTAGAAACGCGGTCTGAAATACTTGGACGAGAAGCAAAATCCCATCCTGCTAAGTCCAAACTATACCCAGCACCACCAGTACCTTGGCCAGTCCCTTGCACTCCATCACCATTGGAGGAACCGGTATTACCGCCGGAAGAGGAACTACTATTTTTTCCCTGATTCCCACCGGCTCCAAAAATGGCTCTTTGATCCACTTTGGGTTGTTCTACATTCTTTGGGGTACTGGATTCTTGAGGCAATTTATTAGATGTAGAGGAATTGGTATTTACTGTTTCGCCCTTGATTGGAGAAGCCTGGTTGGTTACTGCTTGGATTTTATTAGGCTTTGTTTCAGTAGATGTTTGAGCTACCTCTACTTCAGCATTTGAAGCAGAAACTTGGGAGGAATTGGGCACTGAAGCATTGCTCTCTTGATTTGCTCCGGCACCTAGGTCTGCAAAACCAAGATTTAATTCAATCCCGTAGGTAGGTTTAGGAGGAATGGCTTGCTTCCAAACAACAATAAAATAAAATCCTATGAATAGTAATAAATTGATAAGCAAGGTGATAAGCACTGATTTTTGAGTGCTTTTCTTTTCCTCCTGAGATGTATGAGAAATTTGCATCAGTCGATAGGCTTTGTGGCAATAGACACATTTGCACCCAAATTGGCAGCAATACCTCCAATTTCAACTACATATTCTACAGGAACTTCCTTGTCGAGATGAAGCACCACCTGCCCATTTTTACCTTGCAATAATGGGCTTAAAACAGATTTTAACCGTTCTCTACTAACTAATTGATCATTTACTGAGAATTGTAAATCCTTGGTAACCGTTACCGTAACTTCCTGCATTACAATGTCTGAAGTCTCGCTTGAAGGTAAATTCACAGACAATCCTGAGGGGGTAATAAATGAAGAAGTGAGCATAAAAAATATAAGCAGTAAAAAAATAATGTCTGTCATGGAAGACATGCTAAAAGAGGCATCTATTTTATTTTTCTGCTGCAAGCCCATTTTTATTTTTCTTGAAGTAAGTCAATAAATTCAATGGTGGTGTACTCCATGTGGTGAATAAGCTTCGATACCTGAGTAACGAGATAATTGTAGCCTAAATAGGCAATAATACCTACAACCAAACCCGCAGCGGTAGTAATCATGGCTTCATAAATACCTGAAGAAAGCAATTTGGGAGACACCATCCCGTCTTCCTGAGCAATAGAAATAAATGCCTGTATCATACCTGTTACTGTTCCTAAAAATCCAATCATGGGGGCTGCACCAGACACCGTGGCCAATATTCCAAGGTTTTTTTCAAGCTTATAAATTTCCAACTTTCCTACATTCTCTATGGCCACTTCAATATTTTTCAAAGGTGAACCAATCCGATCTATCCCTTTCCTTATCATATTGGCTACAGGGGTATTCTCGCCTGTACAAAGCATTTTTGCTTTTTCTACTTGACCTGTTTGCACCAATACCTTCACTTGATCCAAGAGGTGGGCAGGAGTTTTGGAAGCTCTTTTTATCACCAAGAGCTTTTGAATAAAGATAAAGATCGCCAAAATAAATAGGAGGTACAGGGGAATCATCATGAAACCTCCTTTGAGCAAAAGGTCTAGCAATCCAATAGTAACTGCAGGCGTTTCTGCTACAGGTGTTTCTGAAATAGAAACAGAAGATAAGGTATCCAAATTAGAGATTTGTAAAAGCATAGGTATCAGTAATTCAATATCCATAAATCCTTACCATAAATCTGTTCCAAACGATTTAGTTCATTGGAAGCTTCTTGCCAAGTTTCATACTTTCCGATGGCTAACCTATAATTCTGACTTATTTGGTTCGGAGCAATGAGATACATTTCGGAATGATTATTTTGAATTTCTAAAGCCATTTTTCTAAGCTGCATCTCATCTGGTAAACTTGAATAAACTAGAAAGTATCTAGGAGATGCTTCTTTGGAGCTAATAAGAGTTAATGTCCCAGCTGTGGTGCTTACCGAAGGAACCAAATCATTCATTCTAAGCGAATCATCAGTTACTACCAGAGTATTATCTTCTGATAAGGTGCTAGGTGCTGGATTATCTCTTATTTCATCAGCATTTGATTCTTTGTTTTCAACTAAGCCCACATCTTTAGCTTTTGAAAAGTACCCTGCAAAATTTCCACCTGTTAGTTGCCACACAATTACTCCAGAAACCCCAATAAATAGAAGGATAACAACCAGTATCCAGGCCTTAGAGGAAGAAGCTTCCACCTTCTTAATACTAGTTGAACCTGAAATATTTCTAGGAATTGACTTTTCACCTAGTTCTACTGAATTTATAGTAGGACTTTTTACTTTAGTTATATTCTCATCCTGAAACTTACTTTCCAAAATTTTCACTTTCGCAGAAGATTTAAGCTCAGCAAGCGTTTTCAATTCAACAAAAGGAAGACCATAATCCTTAGGATCTGGCCATTCTTTGGATACGTTATCTTTTGTTGACATAATTGAAAGGAGCGATTTACGAAACTAAATTAAAACCACGGAATGCCCAATTTAAATACTTGAGATTATCAAAATTTATACCGAATTCCACCAATTCCTTGAATTCCCCTTACGGGATAATTCATCCATCTGTTGTTATTCCTATTGAGCAAGTTGTTTCCTTCTGCAAAGACCGTTAGACGGGAAGAAACATCATAATCCAGATAGGCATGAAGGTCCAACACTATGGGTAACTTGAAAACGTCCATGGCATTGGGGATAGTATTTATTTTTTCAAATCCTCGTGCTTGCAAGCTCCCCAACGCTTGAAGGTTTGCTTGAAAATTCAATTTTTCATAAGGAGTAAACCTTTGGTTCATTTGAAGAATCCAAGTCGGTTTATGCCAGGCTACTTCTTGAGAAGTTAAATTGTAGTGGAAGTATTCCACTCTGGCCTGAAGACTATACTTTTCGGTTAAGGAAATTTCTATGCTGGAATGTACCTGAAATACAGTCACTTTTGGATCATAAACCAACTCAAATCTAGACGTGTCTGCATAAGAATTTACAAAGAAATGCAGATTGTTTTGGCGACGCAGGTCAACTCCTCCCCTATAAATCACTTTATCTGAAAATGATCCTTCTACCCCAGCAGCAATTGCCAGCGGAGTAATGGTATTCAACAATTGTTTGCTAGGCCCAAGAAAAGGGTTTTCTTGTACAAAACTCCTGTAAGTATTGCGTTGAACGTCTCCAGAAATCGATGCACTCACCGTAAAATCTCTTCCTAACTGATACGAAGATTTAATTACTGGAAACATACGTATACCTGATTTGGGATTTTCCAGGGAATCGTTCTCTGCTACCAGCACCAACCCCGCGGTTAACTTAACTTCTCCAAAACTAAAATTCCCTTGGGAACGAATAGAAAGAAAGTTTCTATTCAAGTCGTATTCTCTATCTTTTGTATCCGTGGTGTAATACATCAAAGCCAAATTACCATGCATCTCCTTGTTGGGATTAAAACTTGCGGTACCTTGAAAACCTAGCTCACGTTCTCTTGCAAGAAAGCTATCCTTAAATCCATTGAGCACCAAAAATCCTTCATACCCAAACCGGCCAACCTTTTGTACATCCCGTATACCCAGTTTTAAGTTACCTTGAAGCTGTTGATTTGGATCGAAAATTGGCCCAGAAAAATCCACATTCGGAGGAATCACAAAGTTTAGATTTTCCCCATAATACCTGTAGGCATCTCTTCGAATACTCAAAGAGGAATACAATTCCGCCTTTTCCAGAAAGTAACTCCCATCTCCTGAAAGTTCGGTATGAGATTCTTTGCTTTCATCATCCATCCAACGTACCGGACCTTTGCCAAAACTTTGGTGATGAAATTTACTTGCATATTGCCAAGTATCGGAAGTAGTACTCATGTACCTAGCATCCACTAGGGGAGATAAAAAGCTGCCATAACCCAAAGTCAAAGCTCCAGGATACATGGTGAGTTCAGGAGTTTCCCATGATTTCAATTCAGGGTTGGGTTTTATCAAGGAAGCAGGCACAGCAATAAAAAAAGGCCTTACATCAAAATTCATGTCCCCCATTCCCTTAGGCTGTGGCAAAACTGGTAATTTTTCAAATGCTCTATTTTGCTTGGGAAGACTCAACACCCGATCCTTACTAATAACAAATTCTTGATCTTTTACACTGCCTTCTTTGCTCGTTTGTGCTACTACCGCAGAAACAATGCTCATACTCCCAAAAACGAGGAAAAAAATAAAATTTATGGATCTTTTCATGGTTTATTGGAGCGTTTCTAAAAGAGATGCAGCACGTTGCTTTACCGTTGCATCACTGGCCTGCTCAAGGACAGATTGCAAAGTTGCCTTGGCTTGAAATACCTCACCCAGCTGTATGTAGTTTTCAGCTAAGAAAATAAACATACTTCCATACCAAAATTCATAGGAGGAGAAGGCAGAGGAATAGGTGAATATCAGTTCATTCGCTCCTGCATAATCTTTTTTATCTCGTTGAATTTTCGCTAGAATCAAAAGTCCCTCTGCCCCTTCTTCTGTTGGATATTCCTGTACCAATTTCAATAAGGTGGAAGATGCAAGTTCCAGTTGATTCAACTCCCTTTGGGATTTTCCTTTAATTAATAAAGCCTTAGTTGTGCTTCCCATCAATACCCCATCCAAACTGAGTAATTTTTCAGCAGCGAGAATGGCAGGCTCGTAAGCTTGTAATCCAAAATGAGCCAACATAGAGCCTTGCGTTACTTCTGCTTCTTCTAGTTTGCTGCGTACTTCTGGAAGTACAAGTTCAAAGTAATGCTTGGCTTCTGCATATCTCGCTTTGGATAATTCAATTTTTCCTAAATACTGAAAGGCTCGGTTACGCTGTGGAGCGGTGGGATAGGTTTCAAAAAGTTTGAAAAATTCATAGGACTTATCCAATTCACCCGCCTGATAAAAAGCATCTCCTGCAAAAAAAGTAGCTTCTTGAGTTTGGCTAGAGGATGGATAAGTAGTCAAATACTCTTCCAAGGCCTTACCCGCTTGCAGGTATTTTTTTCCAAAATAGAGACTTTTTGCAGATTCATAAGCCAAAAATTGTACAGAACCTGCATTTGGATTTGCAGCTTGGTATGCCTTCAGGTATTCTCCAAATTCCTCTGATTTATCCTGCAATGCCAGCGTTTCTTGTAATCCTTTCAATGCATTTTCAGCATTATCAGCAGCAGGATATTCATTCAAAATCAATTTATAGTCTTTTACTGTTTCCTCGTACTTCTTTAGCGAAAAATTAGACACTGCTCTTCCTTCCAAGGCAAAAGGTAGCATGGGTGAGTTGGGTCGTTTTTGCATCAATACAGTAAAGGCCGTGGCGGCATCTTGGTAGCGAAGTTCCTCTAAAAAAATCTGGCCCCTCTGGTAAAGCCCATCTTCTAGATAAATACTGCTTGGAAAGTCCCTTTCCAAGACGGTTAATTCTTGGAGGGCCTCTAGATTTTTTCCTAAATAATTATTGATTGTAGCCAATCGGTAATGAGCATAGTCTAGAGAGGTATTTTTCTCTTCTATGGCTTGAAGAAACGTGATTTTTGCCTCCTCAAACTTCTTTTGTACCAACTGGCAATCCCCTAACCTCAATACGGCATCATCGTAGTTTGGAAGAAAAGCACCTTTGGATTGATTGACAAAATCCTGAAAACTCTGTTCGGCCTGAGCATAGGCCTCGCTATTGTAGTAAGCATATCCCAAACCAAAATAGGCTTTAAGTAGATAAGGATCCCTAGGATTTGCCTTTCTTTGAACCGCCTTATAGGCAACAATGGCATCTTCCCATTTCTCTTGTGTACTGTAAATTTCGCCTTTCCAAAAATGAGTTTCGGCAAGCAGGTCAGCATCTATAGGATACCTTTGGGAATTATTCAACATGGACAAGGCATCTTCCCATTTATTATCCCTGTAATAAATAATTGCTTGATAATAGGCGACTTTTTGATAGGCTTGTTGGATCCTAGGAGATTTGTTACGAAGCCCATCCATTTGCGCCAATGCACGCAGGTAATCATTTGAATTGAGCAGGGCATCGGAAAGTAAAGCTTCCGCTTCATCCATACGTGCACCCCTAGGATAGGTATCCAAATAGTCATCTAAAGCGGAAATAGCCAATTGAAAATTACCTCTGTAGAGATTTACTTTTGCCAAATTAAACCTGGCCTCTTCTTGTAGATTGGGATCAATTGAAAGCGAAGCTGCTGCCTGAAAACTTGAAGAGGCAAGCGGGTATCTTTCTAAATTTAAATAAGCATGACCCAGGTAATAACTGGCCGATTGGGCTATTAGGTCATTACCCAGAGCCACCTCTTTTAAAAATGTAGTTGCTTGAGCATACTCTTCAATTTCAAATAAGGCTATCCCAGCTTTGTATTGTTCCTCTCTAGTAAGCTCCCTGCCCTGCTCTTGAAGTACTTTTTTATAATGAAAAGCTGCGTTTGAAAAATCTTTACTCGCATAATACGCCTCCGCTAAAAAAAGATGAATCGTTTCCAATCGATCCAATGCTAAATTTTTATTAACTAAAGGAAGTGCATATCCTATGGCTTTTTCATAATCTTCTAGCTGATAATACAATGCAGTAACAAGATGAGGAACTTTAGCAGCATAATTAGGGCTTTTTTCAGCTTGCTGAAAATCACTTATGGCAAGAGTCATATTTCCTTGTTCCATGGAAATCCAAGCGCTGTAATAAAATGCATCCGCCGCATTGGGAAAAGAAAGATTTTTTACCTGATCCAAATAGGTTGATGAAGCCGCATATTCCTTTAAAACAAAATAACTGAAGCCTAATTTAAAAAGCAGATCTGCCCTCTCCTCTCTGCTAAAGGAGGAAGGTTTTGCCAAAGTATAAGCAGATGTAGCCTCACGGTAATTTTTTTTATAAAAAAAATAATCCCCCAAATAAAAAGCTGCTTCACTTGCTTTTGGATGAGTGGGATAATCACGAAGAAATTGCTTCATGAGCCCCTCTCCATCGGCACGGTCCAACTGAAGCGAGGCAATAGCTTTTCCCAGAACAGCCTCTTCTTGCAAAGGACTAGGTAGGGAATTGGACAGCAATCGCGAATGCTCATAAAAAGAAGTGGAAAATAAATTCTCCTCTAAAAAATTCCTTTGCTCATCCAGCACACGCTGAGCACTGTTTTGATAGAGTGAGGATTGAGAAAATGATTGAGCTACATAACTAAGTCCAAAAAAAAGGACTAGGCAATATTTCATAGTATAGTAGGTAATCAGTGTACAATTTTGTAGACCAGCTCTCGAAGAATTTCCCCTTCACCCATGCTTCCCGCATCTACTCCCTTAAAACGAAGATCAGCCTCTTTTAAGTATTTAAATACATCAATTACCTTGCCTAACTTGTAATTTCGAGCCGCCTGAACATATTCTTTTAATGCATAGGGATGGATTCCAAGCATACTTGCCAATTGACTTTCGGGAAGTAGTTCTGCCTTGTGAATTAAAACTACTTTGCTGAAGTAGGAATACAACAGGGAAAAAATAGGTATTATGGGATGGTTTTTTGGGTTTTGAATAAAGTAATGAATAATTACATTGGCCTTAAGCACATCCCTAGTCCCTATGGCTTTCGTAAGTTCAAAGTTGTTGTATTCTTTGTGAATCCCCACATATTTGGAGATATGATCCACCGTAAATCGGGTAGATTCTGAAAAGTTCAACAACATTTTACCTACCTCATTGGTCAAAACTTCTAAATTATTTCCAATGGAATCGGCCAAAAGTTGAGATGCATGGGTATCTATGTGGTGACCCAATTCTTTAAAGTAGGAATCAATCCAATCGTTAAGTTTCCAATCTTTGATTTTCTCAGCTTCTATAAAAACAGATTTCTTTTCAAGTTCTTTTTTTAAGCTACTTCTACCGTCTAATTTTTTATGCTTGTGAGCCAAAACCAAGACCGTACTTGGCAAGGGATTAGACAGGTAAGAAAGTAGTAGCTTCTGTCCCTCTTCTTTTCCCAAATCAGGAATGTTTTGAGCTTCCTTAACCAATACCAACTGCCTATCGGCCATCATTGGAAACTTTCGAGCATGAGATAAAATAGTACCTAAGCTTGCCTCTTTACCATACAGGACCACCTGATTGAAACCTCTTTCTGCTTCGGGAACTACATTTTTTTCTATGTAATCACTGATCAAGTCTATGAAATAGGGTTCATCCCCTTGTAAAAAATAAATCGGGGCAAACTTTCTCGCTTTCAGTTCTTTGAGTACCTCTTCTGGGATATGTGCCATAAACAAAACTACGCTCAAGCTTAAAGATAATAGATACAAGCATGGAGAAGAAAAAAGTAGAAAAATAAACTTTGAATGGAGATTCTAGGTTTTCTTTGCAGAAGATATTTTAGCTATGAGTTTTGAAAAAGGGAAGGATTGTTACGAAAAGGGAGAATTTGAATCCGCACTATATCACTTTGATATGCTTATTCAAAAAGAGGAATCTCATTTGGTATTTCGGCAATATAGAGGGAGAATCTTAATGAGATTAGGCAGGACCGAAGAGGCACTTCATGATTTTGATTACTTACATGTCGTGGAGCCTTACAATTCAGAATTCATTAGCGATAGAGCTGTGGTGCTTCATCTACTGGGGAAAAATCAAGAAGCCTTAGAAGAATTTGATCGAGCAGCCAACTTAGAACCCAATAACCCGTATCGGTACAGCAGCAGGGCTTATTTTAAAGATAGAATAAGGGATTACGAAGGTGCAATAGAAGACTATCAAAAAGCCATAGATTTAGATCCAGAAGATGCTATTTCATTAAATAACTTGGGTCTTGTAGAAGAAAAGCTCGGAAGAAAAGAACAGGCTCAAAGCCACTTCAACAAAGCAGACGAGCTCGTAGGATATGTTCCGAAAATAACACCTGTTTCTCCCTCGGAGCGAGGTAAAAATGATATAGAAACTACCTTGGAAAATCCTAAGAATGCTATGGCTGACAAAAAAGTAAGTCTAGACTTTTATCTCACGACCCTCAGGTCGATTTTTCTTGATGCCACATCTAGGAAAGGTTTCTTTACTTTTCTTAGCTCTTTTTTTGGCTTATCTAAGGTTAAAAAGTCTTGACCACCCAAAGGGGTTTGGAGATAAAATAAGACATTTTCCTGGATAGGTTATTAGTAAAAAGTTGATCAAAAAAATTTTTTTTCTTGGCCAAGCAAACTAATATATCACCTTTGGCAAGATGCAAGTAATTTTCAAGTCCCAAGGCCAAATCATCTCGAAAGGACTTGAGCACAAATCGCATCATAGGATAATGAAATTGGGGCTTAATTTCAGCGACCATACTTGCATGTAGGGCTTTATCTATCACACGATGTCTAGAGGAGATATGAACTACGTCAACTTCTGAGGAATAGAAATTAGCCATTTCAACAATTTTTTGAAGGGCTAAGGCATCTTCAGCAATGTAATCTGATGCATAGACCAATTTTCGAGGCCGTTTAAAAAATGCCTTCTTGGGAACTACCAATACATCGTATTCCGATTTCATTACCATACTGCTCGCTCTGCTGCCAAATAAATGGTCTTTGATTTCACTAAGGCCTTCTGCGCCCACAACAATCAAGCTGGCTTGAACTTCTCGAGCAAAAGCCAAAGTCTCTTCCACAATAGGTCCATCTGCCATGGCTATTTCACAACTCACTAATCCATTACCAAAACTTTCTTGCAAGACAACATCCTGCAAGCTTTTTATTTTTTTCTCAATATACTCCCGTTGATGATTTCCTTCTGGATCCAAGGGTGCAATTTTTTTATACTCCAAATGATTGCGTACATGAAATATTACCAAATGAGCCTTGTATTTTTCTCCTAATTTGGATGCATACTCCAGGGCATTGAGGGAGCATTCGGAAAAATCTATAGGGCAGAGAATGGTGAAATTAGTACTCATGGGTATGGGTGATACTTAATATTCTTTTACTCGATTAATTTGATGCTGTAAAGGAAGGCCATTAGTGAGCCTTTTGTAATTTTCTACGATTTGGGGAGCTGCTGCCTTTGGATTGGTAACACTTGCAATATGCGGTGTTAGTTGAATTCTTGAGTCTGACCAGTAGGCATGTGTCCTAGGCAAGGGCTCCACTCGGAAAACATCCAACATGGCTCCAGAAAGGTATCCCTCCTCAAATGCAGGAATCAAATCTTCTTCAATTAAGTGCTTGCCTCTAGCTACATTGATCAGGTAGGTGCCCGGATTGCATTTTTGAAATAAGGTTATATTTAAAATGCCCTCCGTCTCTGAAGTCAAAGGTAGCATGCATACCAACACATTGATGTCTGAAAGAAAGTCATCCAATTGATGCTTTGCAAAATAAGGAAAAGATAAGCTCTTTTTATCATTAAGGCCATATCCGCATACCTCAAACCCCAAATACATCAACTTATCTACCACATCTCCTCCTAGTGCTCCCACACCCATTATTCCTACTTTAATGGAGATTTCAGGATTAGACATGTCCCAAATTCCATTATCCTTATCTTTTTGATAACGATAAAGCTGCCTATGAAAGTTCAACACTCCCATTAAAACATAATTGGTCATAGACCAAGTCAATTTTTCATCAACTATCCGAACTATAGGCAGGTGATGAGGAATTTCGGAGTCCGATAAAATATGATCTACACCCGCACCTAGAGAACTGATTAGTTTTAAATGAGGAAAATTTCTTAAGAATCCAGGTGGATGTTGCCAGACTAAGGCCATTTCTACCTTCTTAAGATCCTCTATTTGAGGGTAAACCTGAATATCCAAGGAGGAATCCACCTGTCTTAAGGCTTCTAACCAAGGTTTTGGGTCTTTTCCAGGGCTGACAATAGCTATACTCATAGAAATAAGTCCAAATTTCTTCTTAAATAGAGATTACAGGAGAAAGTTTAAAAAAAATAAGGAATCAATTTTTTTCGCATCTGATGAAAAAGCAAAAATATTCTATGAACTTGCCTAAAATTTGAAAACTTCAAACATACCTAATTGAATTACAACTTTCTTTCTATTTGAATCACAATATATATGAAAAAGTTTTTCTATCTCACGCTCATCGCCAACCTTTTGATTTCAATTTCAGGTTTGGCTCAACAATTACAAATGCCACAAGCTAGTCCAAGTGCAAGGTTGACACAGAAAGTAGGCCTTACCGATGTAGTGGTAGATTACAGTAGACCCAGTACCAAGGGTAGAAAAATATTTGGTGAACTGGTGCCCTATGGAGAAGTCTGGAGAACTGGGGCCAATGGCGCTACTATCATTTCCTTTTCTACAGAAGTGATGATCGGAGGGAAAAAAGTTCCAGCCGGTGCCTACGCCTTGTATTCCATCCCAGGAAAGAGCTCTTGGACTATGATATTAAGTAAAAACACCAAACTTTGGGGAGCCATTGGATACAACCCTCAGGAAGATCTGATTCGCTTTGAGGCAACGCCATCTAAGACAAGTAGAATGTATGATTCTTTTGAAATTTCTTTCAACAACCTTACTGACTCCAATGCTGACCTTTCCCTGAAATGGGAACAAACACGAGTGGATTTTACTATTCAGACAGAAGTAGATCCTATAGTAATGGCGGACATCAAAAAGCAGGTCATTGATACCCAAAGCACCAATCCTGCCCTGCTCTACCAAGCAGCGAGTTACTATTTCAACTCCAACAAAGATCTAAACCAAGCGTATGCGTGGATACAACAATCTACAGATAATGATCCTAAGTATTGGACAATGCACTTGAGAGCAAAAATAGAATTGGCTTTGGGTAAGAAAACAGAGGCATTAGCATCAGCAACCAAATCAAAAACAATGGCTCAAGAAGCGAAAAATATGGATTATGTGGGATTGAACGACCGGCTCATCAAATCCATCAAGTAGAAAAGTAAGGCCTTCAAACGAAGGCCTTTTTTTTGAAAGATAACTTACGACTTGAAGCCTGTCACTCTCAATACGGCTTGGCAAATGATGGCAAAAGCCATAACAGACATACAGCCAATGGCATTATACCAGAGAAATCCAATGTCCCAAGCAAATCCCATTACGCCTTTTCCATTGAAAAAATGGATGAAAAGAATTAAGCCTTGGGACAGGATAGCAGCCATAAATACGGCATTTCCTTTTATCCATTTAAGAAAAAAAGCTACACAAAAGATCCCAAGAATAGAGCCATAAAATAAGGACCCTAATAAATTGACAGCCTGAATAAGGTTTTCAAATAAAGAAGCATAGGTAGCAAACAAAATAGCCCCCAATCCCCAAAATGCAGTAAAAGCCTTGGAGGAGAGGACATAATGGCTATCTGGAGCTTCTTTTCTAATGGAACGCTTATACAAATCAATGGTAGTGGTACTTCCTAGAGCATTTAATTCGGAGGAAGAAGAGGACATGGCCGCTGTGAATATGACTGCAAATAGTAATCCTATTATTCCAGTAGGGAGGTAATCCATCACAAAACGCATAAACACATAATCTGTATCTCTTGTTTCTGCGGACGAGTCGTGGGTAAGGATAAGGGACTTCACTTCCTCTCTAAGCACCCGCTGTTGAGACTGTATTTCTTTTAATTGTCTTGTAAGAGGAAGTGCAGCAGCTTCATTCTCCAGGTTCTCCTCCTTCATCAAGTGGGTATAGGTAATTCTGGCTTTTTCAAAACTCTCTTGATACCTCTCTTCTAACTTCACGAGTTCTGGCCCAAACTTGCTTTGACGTAGAGATTCTATTTGTACCTGATTGAAGTGAATGGGTGAGGGAATAAACTGGTAAAAAACAAAAACTAAAACTCCAATAAAAAGGATTAAAAACTGCATAGGAATTTTTAGAAATCCATTCATCATCAAGCCCATCCTACTTTGAGTCAAGGTTTGCCCAGATAAATAACGCTGAACCTGACTTTGATCGGTGCCAAAATAACTCAAAAACAAAAACACGGCTGCCGTCATCCCCGACCAAAAAGAATAGCGATCTGCGAGATCAAATTCAAAATTAACCAGATTTAATTTATCCATCTTGCCTGCCACATGCAAGGCCTCTTTCATAGATATGGGGAGTAAATAGATCACAAAAGCACCTGCTAAAATCATCCCACCCATCATCACAGCCATTTGTTGCTTTTGGGTAATAGAGACGGCATCAGTACCCCCAGAGACCGTGTAGAGTATAACTAAAATCCCTATAAAAATATTAGTAAAAGTGAGGTTCCATCCCAATAGGGTTGAAAGAATAATGGCAGGAGCATAGATGGTTATTCCAGCGGCAAGGCCCCGTTGAACAATAAAAAGGATTGCTGTCAAGGTTCTCGTCTTTAAATCAAATCGAGTTTCCAAATATTCATAGGCCGTATATACTTTCAATTTGTAATAAATCGGAATGAAAAATATGGAAATCAAAATCATGGCAAGAGGTAGGCCAAAATAAAACTGTATAAAGCGCATGCCGTCTTCGTAGGCTTGTCCAGGAGTGCTTAGAAAAGTAATCGCTGAAGCTTGAGTAGCCATAATCGATAAACCAATGGTCCACCAATTTCCAGAATTGCCCTTCAAGTAGGTATCCAAACTCTTTTTACCTCGGGTTTTATACATTCCATATCCTGTGATAAAAACGAGGGTTGCCAATAAAACTATCCAATCCAAAACACTCATGAAAAAATCTCTTTTAGGGTGTACATCAATGCAATCATGAGAACCAGGCTGCCCATCAAGCCTAGGTATATTTTAGTCCAGGAAATTTGTTGCTCTTCCATACTATTGCTCAATCAAGTTGATGAATAATTTGATTGCTCCCTGGACTCCAGCAGGTAATTGCCTAAAAAAAGAAAGACCGGTATACACGTAGGTTCCATCCCCTACTTTGGTAGTGATTAAGGCGCCTCTATTCGCTGCTTCCCCAGGATCCTGCAAGGTCAAGGGACTTTCGTAGCGTTCGTCTACCTTGGAGGCAAAATAGAGTCCTCGTTCTTGTACCCAACCCTCAAAATCTTTCTCTTCTATAGAATTCGGAGTGCTAAGCAAGCCATGCTCCCCATCTGCTTTTACTGGAGAGCTTTCTACGGTCACCCGGTCTCTACCGATGACATAGGGAAAAGGACCTAAATTGGAGGTTACCAAAGGACTGCTGGTGTTGTATTGCAGAATTAAATTGCCACCTGCTTTCACATATTCGAGTAAAACCTGCTGTTTGCTTGCTAAGAATTCTTGGGTATTGTAGGCACGAATCCCTACTACTATCGCTTGAAACTCCTTCAGTTGATTCATTTCTAAATTTTGTTCTCCTAGGAAACTCACTTGATATCCCAAGGATGTCAAGACATCAGGAACTTCATCTCCTGCTCCTTCTATGTAACCTATTTTTCCAGCAGAAACCTTCCAATCTTCTTGAATAAGCAGGATCTGTGCTGAACTGAAATAGGTCAAATTCGGAATATGGGGATAGGATATGCGATGAATCACTTGATCAAATACTTGGCCTGATCTAGTCTTAAAGCGAGCCCTAAGTTGCTGCTTTCCGTTTTTTGAATGTAGAAAGGTGACCGTAAACCTCCTTTGTTTTTGGGCAGGTAATTCTTCAACCTTTAGTACCTTAAATTGATTGGCCATTAAGCCTTCAAATTCCAACTCCCCTTCTAACTGTTGCTTTCTAAAGTTGACCGTAACGGTTACTGTAGGATCCGCTCCTGGAACAAGAAAAATCAATTCCTTCGAAAGGGAAAGGTCAACTTCAGGGACTACGGTAAAAGGCTGTTTCACTTCCCCATCAATAGGATCATTGGTTTGGTATACCAAAGGAAGGGTAAGATTAAAATTCTGTCCCCCCAACATAAAATTTAGCTCTCCAACCAATTTTTCCTTAAATGGAATTCCAATATCTCGTTGATTTGAAATCAAAAATTGAGCTCCTTCCATAGGTTGTTTTAGCCAATAAGGTTGGGAAAAATCTTCTTGAATTGGGAGTTCAATACCGATAGATATGTTGGCATTTTCATTTCCATTGGTATCCTTTCCAGCATAGTACTTACCGTAAAGTTCCAAGGAAACCCCTGAGATCATTTCTTCAGAGGGGTTGACCAACAGAAGTTCCGCATCAATCTTTTCCCCAGGATGACCATATTCCTTAGTAGCTATAAACTCCATCTTCAATCCCAGAGAAGAATATATAAGTTGATCCAATTTGGCTATTTTATTGGCCACCCAGGGGAGCGTAGCATCGAGTTCCAACATGGATTTCCTTAGGTCAAGCAAAGCAGGAAGATTCTTTTCGGTAGCTACAAAATTAAATGTAGTTACTAGTTGGTCTAATTTGCCTTTCACTTCGCCACCCCCATTTAGTGATTCCCATCGACTTCCCATTCCATCGAAAAGAGAATTTACAAAGGGTTCCCCTCCTACTTGTTCCAAATAATCCTTGGCTCTTCCAGATCCTGCGGTAGCTCCAAAGCCTTGAGACTTGTGCATGGTACGGCTGTTGGCAGCGAGCTGGTGATAGGTTTTACCCAAAAGAGGATTGTAGCCCCCTACGTCTAGTACAACATAGCGTTTTCCCGATTCTGGCTCAAATTCACCTCGGAAATTGTAGGCATTGAAAAACAGGCGCTTTGCCTCCCAAGGTTTCACAAAGGCAGACTGTTCTGGAAAAGCCTTGGGGTCTCCTGAAAGTGCAAATGCTTCCCCAGCTAAAATGGCAGAGGTGGTATGCTGTCCATGGGTAATTCCAGGAGTGGTGTTGAACCGCGTGATGATGATATCCGGTTGGAAACTTCGAATCGCCCAAACCACATCAGCCAATACCTTTTCTTTTTCCCAATTTTGTAGGGTTTCACTAGGATCTTTGCTGTAACCAAAATCGATGGCTCGTGTAAAGTACTGCTTGCCTCCATCGATTGCCCTGGCCTTGATCAGTTCTTGGGTGCGTATTTGCCCCAATGCAATTCCCAATTCCTTTCCGATTAGGTTTTGACCTCCATCTCCTCGGGTAAGGCTCAAGTAAGCTACTTCCACATGTAGTCCATTGGCCAAGTAGGCAATGAGTCTCGTATTTTCATCGTCTGGATGTGCCGCCACATAGAGTACCCGCTTCGTCTCTCGAAGTTGAAGGAGCTGCTGGTACTGCTCAGAAGAGGAGATGGATTGGCCGAAGCTTTGAGTGATAAAAAAGAAAAGGAGTACGAAGAAATTAAAAAACCTGGAAATAATTGGGTTCATGGGTTTATGGATCTACTCGTTGCAAACTAGTTCAATTCCCTGCAAAATAAAATTGATTTTTGATGAATGCAGAAATAATTAAACCTGTCCTACCTAAGGGTTTCTATCAAAATAAAACAAAAAAGGCCGGATAAATCCGGCCTCTTATTAATAAAATTCTTTATTAATTCTCCTGCCAATTGGCTCCGAGAATAGCAGAAATCTTCTTGTTCATACTTTCTGCTTCAGCAGCATTCTTTAGACGGGTGTGCACCTGGAACAAAATAATCATGATATCGGTGTTATCAGGTTTTATTTCGAGTGCCTTGGTAAAGAATGGAATGGATTCTCTGTAGAAACCGTCTGCTTGCTTACCCATTTCTTGAGATTTTTTATCCCACTCTTCATCTGAAAGTGAATTTAGCTCAGCCAAAATGGCTCTAGATTGCTCTAGCATCAAGGCTCCCGTGTAGTAGTTTCCTTCAAAGAACATAGGATCAACTTCAACAGATTTTTTATAATCTACCATCGCACCTGCAAGGTCTCCACCTTGTTCTTTTAAGTATCCAGAACGAAGCAATAAACCTGGGTTATTAGGATCTTTTGCAAGAGCATCCTTGATTTGAGCCATGGCCTCATCCATCTTATTCAATTGAAGTAGCAATTGAATTTCATACTCTGCAAGTACCCTGTCATTAGGATACTCAACTCTTGCTTTAGTTACCGTAGCAAATGCTGCTTCCGGATTTTTTTCTTCCGTACTTAAAATTTGAATTAAGAAATAATACGCATTTGTCTTGTTGTAGGTAGGAAGTTCTAAAAGGTAACCAAAATGTCTTTTGGCATCTTCAAATCTACCTAGATCATTGGCCAAAAATCCAGCGTTGTAATGGATGGTTGAATCAGTTTTGTCAATTTCACCTGCTAGATTGAAAAACTCGTAAGACATTTCCATATCATCTTCATTGTAACGTTCCAGAGCCTTATCAAAGGAAACGTTCTTCAATGTGATAATTCCATAAGGCCTCAAGTTATCTGGCATACCAACTACCTCTTCTCCATAAAGCACTTTTCCAACAGGAGTAGTTTTACTTGCACCTTCCATTTCTATGGTTTTGTCGAAAGTGGCTAAAGCCTGATTTCCTATTTCTAACGTTTCTTTGGTATTTGAGGAATCGCTTCCAAACATTTTGGTTTGAATCTGCGCTTTCAACAAGAAGGTAGCAGGATCCCCACTGGTCTCAGGATTAGTTAATGCCCCTTCTATGGCAGTCAAGGCAGTTTGCAAATTTCCAGTTTTAAATCCCTTCTCTGCTTCTTTTACTACTTTCTTTTGTCCAAAAGCAAAAGTAGCTGTTGCCAACAATGCTAGGGATAAAATGAGCTTTTTCATTCGTCTTTTAGTTTGTATGAATTATTCGGTTGATTCTACTGATGATTCAGGTAATTCAGGAGACTCAGGTGAAATATCGGAAGAATCTGAAAGTTCTTCCTCATCCCTTGAAATTTTTTCTACGGAGGATATCTCATCACCTTCTCCTACTTTAATCAAACGCACCCCTTGTGTGGCTCTTCCCATTACGCGAAGCTCTTCCATGGAAATGCGGATGGTAATTCCAGATTTATTGATAATCATCAAATCATCTGTATCCACTACTTCTTTTATAGCCACTAAAGAACCTGTTTTATCCGTTACATTCATGGCTTTCACTCCTTTTCCACCCCGGTTGGTGATTCTGTATTCTTCGAGGTCGGATCGTTTTCCATAACCCTTTTCTGATACTACCAATAGGGTAGCATTTGCTTCAGATGCACAAACCATGCCAATCACAAAATCAGAGGAACTGGAAAGTGTAATGGCTTTTACCCCTGTGGCTGTACGACCCATAGGACGCACAGCTGATTCATGAAAATGTATGGCCCTACCTGATTTGGCGGCGATTACAATGTGTTGATTTCCATTGGTTTTGGCCACGTGAACCAACTGATCATCTTCTCTAAAATTAAGTGCGATAATGCCATTTGTTCGGGGCCTGGAGTATTGCTCCAAGGTAGTTTTCTTAATCACCCCTTGCTTGGTCACCATGACCAAGTAGTGATTGTTAATGTAATCTTGATCCTCAAGATTTTCTACTTGAATGATGGACCTGATCTTATCGTCTTGGGTGATATTGATCAAATTTTGTATTGGCCTACCCTTGGACGTTTTGGATCCCTCTGGAATAGCGTAGGTTTTCAGCCAAAACAACTTACCCTTGTCGGTGAATATCAATAAGTAATTGTGTGTAGAGGCTGTAAACAGGTACTCTGTCCAATCGTCTTCTTTGGTGGCTACCCCCCTAGATCCTACTCCTCCTCTGCCTTGCGTGCGGTATTCTGTCAAAGCAGTACGCTTGACATATCCTTGATGAGATACAGTGATGACCACTTCCTCATTAGGAATCATATCTTCATAACTAAAATCCTCCGCATTGTGCTCAATTTCCGTGCGTCGATCATCTGCATAGCGATCTTTCATTTCCTGAAGCTCAGTTTTGATGATCTCCATACGCTTCGCTTCGTCACCAAGAATAGCTTTCAATTCCTCAATCAAGGCCATGATTTGCTTGTATTCCTCGATGATTTTTTCTCTCTCCATGCCTGTAAGGCGCTGAAGTCGCATATCCAAGATAGCTTTGGCTTGAATTTCACTTAATTCAAAGCGCTCCATCAAGGAGGTTCGTGCAGTCTCGGGATCTGCAGAATTTCGTATCAAAGCAATTACCTCGTCCAAATGATCTAAAGCAATTAGGTAGCCTTGTAAAATATGTGCTCTTTTTTCTGCTTCTTGAAGTTCAAACTCTGTCCTACGGACAACTACTTCGTGACGATGGGCCACGTAGTGAACTATCAAATCCTTTAGATTTAAGGTTTGTGGTCTTCCCTTGACGAGAGCCACATTATTTACTGAGAAAGAAGTTTGTAAAGGAGTTTGCTTATATAGATTGTTTAATACCACACTCGCAACCGCATCTCTTTTTAATTCGTAAACGATGCGCATTCCAGAACGATCCGATTCGTCTCGGATTGCAGAAATTCCTTCGATTTTCTTTTCATTGATCAATTGCGCTGTCTTCTCCACCATGCTGGCCTTATTCACCATGTAGGGGATTTCAGTAATGACGATCATTTCTTTTGCGCCATTTTCTTTAATCTCTACATTGGCTTTACCCCTCAGCACTATTCTACCTCTACCCGTTTCAAAAGCGGCTTTTACTCCATTGTATCCGTAAATAATCCCTCCAGTAGGGAAATCAGGTGCAGTAATATAATTCATCAACTCTGCTACCGTAATTTCTTTATTGTCGATGTAGGCTATGATGCCATCAATGACCTCTCCCAAATTGTGTGGTGCCATGTTGGTAGCCATACCGACCGCAATACCGGAAGCTCCATTTAACAATAGCGCAGGCACCTTTGCAGGAAGCACGGTTGGCTCCTTCAAGGAGTCGTCAAAATTGAATTGGAAGTCAACGGTTTCTTTGTTGATATCTACCAAAAGTTCCTCGGCGATTCGCTTTAGTCTCGCTTCGGTATACCGCATAGCCGCAGCATTGTCTCCATCTACAGATCCAAAGTTACCTTGTCCATCTACGAGAGTATAGCGCAAAGACCAATCTTGGGCCATACGAACCATGGTTTCGTAGACGGCAGAGTCTCCATGGGGATGGTATTTTCCCAATACCTCTCCAACAATTCTAGCTGATTTTTTATGGGGTTTGTTGTGTAAAACTCCCAGTTCCTGCATTCCGTATAAAATACGTCGGTGAACCGGTTTGAGTCCATCTCGGACATCTGGAAGAGCTCTGGAAACAATCACTGACATCGAATAATCGATGTAGGCTCCTCGCATCTCCTCTTC
>VGMU01000019.1 GCA_016866385.1 Bacteroidota bacterium | reverse complement strand
GTAGCCAATAGTTTTTCAGAATGGTCGCTAGGTATGGGACACGAGCTCACCATAGTACACCCAGAGGGATACGAATTGGATCCGAAATTTACTCGAGGAGCAACTATAAGTTATGATCAAAATAAAGCATTACAAGATGCTGATTTTGTGTATGTTAAAAATTGGTCTGCTTTCAATGATTATGGTAAAATCTTGTGTACCGATGAGCGCTGGATGCTTACCGAAAAGCACTTGAAAAAGTCACCTGAAGCAAAAATTATGCATTGCCTACCGGTAAGAAGAAATGTAGAATTGTCGGATGAACTTTTGGATGGAAAGAGATCTTTGGTCCAATTTCAAGCAATAAACAGAATTTATGCCGCCCAGGCTGTATTAAGTACTATGGTAGATAGTTTAACAAGAGGCCAGTAAAATGAAACTTTCAATCGTAAAAATTGGAGGCAATGTCATTGATTTTCCAGAAAAGCTGGAGGAATTCATCACTATTTTCGCGAAGCTTCCTGGACCAAAAGTACTGGTGCATGGAGGAGGAATCATGGCTTCAAGATTTGGAGAAAATTTGGGAATCATGCCCGAGATGGTAGACGGTAGAAGAATCACGGATAAGGATACGTTGGACATCGTCACTATGGTCTATGCGGGATTAATCAATAAAAACTTGGTAGCAAAGCTTCAGTCTAGCAAAGTAAACGCCATTGGGCTAACAGGAGCGGATGGGAATTTGATTCAATCGGTAAAGCGTCCAGTGAAAGGAATAGATTATGGTTATGTGGGGGATATTCAAAAAGTAAATGTAGACTTTCTTTCCCCCTTACTCCAAGGGGGTATGGTCCCTGTGCTCAATGCCATCACGCATGACAAAAAAGGGCAGTTGTTAAATACCAATGCGGATTCTGTTGCTTCGGCCGTCGCAACGAGTTTGGCTAAGGACCATTTGGTAGATCTATATTTCTGCTTCAATAAACTGGGAGTATTGGTGGACGAAAAAAACGAACAATCCATCATTCCTTTGATCAATGAGGATATTTACGGGGAACTCAGAAAAGAAAATGTCATCCATTCTGGAATGATTCCAAAGTTAGACAATGCCTTTGATGCCTTAGGTAAGGGAGTTCAGCGCGTTTGGATTGGAAAAGCTGAAAATTTGGCAATGGCATTCAAAGGTAAACTGGCAGGTACCATTATCGAAAAACAACGATACGACTTGTACTGATGGATAATTCAGCCCAAGAGGCCATACAGGTATTGAAGCAATTGATTGCACTCCCCTCTTTTTCTTTTCAAGAAAAAGCAACTGCTGACCTAATTGAATCTATTCTTCTCCAAAAAGGTTTTTCTTCCCAAAGAGAAGGAAATAATGTTTGGGCTTTTGCCCAGTCCTTTGACCCTTCCTTACCAACTTTTTGGCTCAATTCTCATCACGACACCGTCAAACCAAATACAGGTTATACCAGAGATCCCTTTTCGCCAGATATAGAAGCAGGTAAGCTTTTTGGTCTTGGGGCAAATGATGCAGGAGCTTCTTTAATTGCATTATTGTTTGCATTTATTGAGCAAAGCCAAAAGTCTCTTCCTTACAATCTCCTTTTTATTGCTTCAGCAGAGGAGGAAACTTCGGGGCAAGGAGGAATGTCTAGTTTGATTCCCTTGCTACCGGTTGCTGAACTCGTACTAGTTGGTGAACCTACACAAATGAAATTGGCAGTGGCTGAAAAAGGCTTGTTGGTTGTGGATGCGGAGATTCAGGGAAAAGCAGGCCATGCAGCTAGAGAAGAAGGCATCAATGCTATTTATGAAGCTTTAGAAGACTTGGAAATCATCCGGAACTTTCAATTCAAAAAAAGTTCGCCTTATTTGGGAAAGTCTAAAGTGAGTTGTACAGTAATACGAGCTGGAGAGCAACACAATACCGTACCCGCTGTATGTAACTATGTATTGGATTTACGAGTCACAGAAGTCTACAGTCACGAAGAAGCCTTGGAAGAATTGAGATCCGTACTAAAAGCTGATCTTACGCCCAGATCACTTCGACTCCGTTCTTCTTATTTACCAAAAGATCATCTTATGTTTGAGGTAGCTAGACAATTGCAACTAGATACCTTTGGAAGCCCTACCCTTTCGGATCAGGCTTTGATTCCCTATCCTTCTGTGAAAATAGGACCTGGAGATTCCGCTCGTTCACATACTGCAGATGAATATATTTTTATAGATGAGTTAAAAGAAGGTATACGAGGATACCTGCAAATTCTAGATGAATATGCTCGACTCAAAAGAATTAACCCCTAATGAACATGAAACTTTGGCAAAAATCCACCTTATCTAAAAGGGAAGTAGATCAATTTACCATTGGAAAAGATCCAGAGTTCGACGTCATGTTAGCTCCCTTTGATGTTTTAGGATCCATGGCGCATGCCGCCATGTTAAGCAGTATAGGGTTATTAAGTCAGGAGGAAAACCAAACCCTGCAGAAGGGATTGAAGAATATTTACTTAGACATACAAACCAACTCCTTTAAAATCGATCCTGGAGTAGAAGATGTACACTCTCAAATAGAACTCCTTCTTACCAAAAGGCATGGAGAAGTTGGAAAAAAGTTGCACAGTGGAAGAAGCAGAAATGATCAGGTTGCTGTAGCCCTAAAGCTTTACTATCGAAGTGCCATTCAGGAACTGGTCACTGAAATTCAGGAGCTTTCTTCCCTGTTACTTGAGCTAGCAGATAAGCATAAAAATGATCTAATGCCGGGCTATACGCACACCCAATTGGCCATGCCTTCTTCCTTTGGCTTATGGTTTTCAGCTTTTGCTGAGGGTCTAAGTGAAGATTTGGGTTTGATTCAAACGGCTTTTGAGCTTTGCAATAAAAATCCTCTAGGATCTGCGGCAGGTTACGGCTCCAGTTTTCCTTTAGATCGAAACTTGACCACGAGGCTATTAGGTTTTGAAGAGTTACATCACAACGTAATAAATGCCCAAGCAAGTAGAGGCAAGACCGAAAAAACTTTGTCTTTTGCCTTGTCTGGATTAGCAGGTACATTGAACAAATTGGCATCAGACGTATGTCTATTTTCCAATCCTCATTTTGGATTTATTTCATTTCCAGAGGAATTGACCACAGGAAGTAGTATCATGCCTCATAAGAAAAATTTGGATGTATTTGAATTGATAAGGGCAAAAACCAACCAGATTCAAGGCGTACCCACTACGATAACTCATCTTCTTACCAATTTAATCTCAGGATATCATAGGGATATGCAGATTCTCAAAGAGGAAATTTTTCCTGCCCTAGAGCGCATGAAGTCTTGTTTGCAGATGAGCACCTTTATGCTTCGGGAAATTCAGGTTCGAAAGAGAATTTTAGATGACCCATTTTATGCTCACTTATTTTCAGTTGAAGAAGTGAATGCTTTGGTTTTGCAAGGTATTCCTTTTAGAGATGCTTATCTACAGGTCGGAAAATCCATAGAAGAAGGTAGATTTTCCCCAGATCAAAAGAAGGTAATGCACAGCCACTTAGGCAGTATAGGAAATCTGTGCTTACCCAAAATTCAAAGTAAAATTTCTAAAAAAATAGCTGAATTTGACTTTCAAAAAATTGAAAAAGCAATTTCAAAGCTATTGGCTTAAAAATTCGTTTATCCTTTTTAAATAGGGATTTTCTTCTATCTTAGCATAAAGTTCTCCATTACACTTTTATCAAGACGCTATGACTCCACCATTAAATGAAAATTTTAAGTATGATTTAAAATCAAGCTTTGTAGTTTTTTTAGTCGCTCTACCTTTGTGTTTGGGAATTGCGGTTGCGAGTGGAGCACCACCCATTTCTGGATTAATTGCTGGAATTGTGGGAGGTATAGTAGTTGGCACGCTATCAAAATCCCAGGTATCAGTGAGTGGGCCTGCTGCAGGACTTACGGTCATTGTCTTAGACTCTATTACTAGCATGGGTTCTTTCCCCTTATTTCTAGGGGCATTGGTTGTGGCTGGCTTACTTCAACTCCTTTTTGGCTTATTAAAAGCTGGAGTATTATCCTTCTATTTCCCACTATCTGTAATCAAAGGAATGCTTGCAGCCATTGGGTTAATTTTAATCTTGAAGCAAATTCCACATGCATTGGGTTATGATAAAGATTTCTTAGGCGACTTCGCTTTTATTCAACCTGATCAACATAACACCTTTACTGAAATCATTTATGCCTTGCAATATTTTAGTCCAGGAGCTATCCCCATAATTTTAGTAGCACTTTTTTTTGTAATAACATTTGACTTACCTGCAGTAAAAAATCACAAATTATTTGGAAAAATTCCGGGTGCTCTTTTAGCGGTAATTAGCAGTGTTCTAATTAATTTAATTTATCAAGAATTAAAACCAGAATGGGCTTTAGCGAATGAACATTTAGTTACAATCCCTATTTTTTCCAATTTGAGCGACCTTTCTTCATTACTAATATTCCCAGATTTCTCCACGATTTCTACATCACTATTTTGGTCTGTTGCGGGCACGCTGGCAGTTATAGGAAGTATTGAAACGTTACTTTCAATAGAAGCGGGAGATAAAATGGATCCTTATAAACGTAAAACTCCGGCCAGTAGAGAACTTATTGCTCAAGGAATTGGTAATTCCATTTCTGGTTTTTTAGGAGGCTTACCAATGACAGCTGTGATCGTAAGAACTTCTGCCAATATTGAATCTGGTGCTAGATCTAGTAAATCTACCATATTACATGGTATTTTACTTCTGATTTTAGTTTTTAGTATTCCAAATTTACTCAACAAAATCCCTTTAAGTGGCTTGGCGGCTGTTTTGCTTTTGTTAGGATACAAATTGGCTAAGCCTTCATTATTTATTCAGCAATACAAGAAAGGCTGGAATCAATTTTTACCTTTCCTAGGGACCATAATGGCTATCCTGCTAACCGATCTTTTAATAGGAATTGGTATAGGACTAATTTTTGGCTTATTCTTTGTCATCAAATCAAATTTTCATCGGGCAGTTTCCATTACCGAAAGAAATGGTAATTACCTTGTTAAGTTTCAAAAGGATGTTTCATTTTTGAATAAGGCTATTCTTGTGGAAATGTTAAATACTATTCCCAAAGGAAGTGATGTCATCATAAATGCAACTATGGCAAGTTATATCGACCATGATATCCAAGACGTAATTAATACTTTTATAGACAATGCTGAGTCTAACCAAATGAATTTAACTGTAGAGGGCTATAATCCTTACGCTTCCAAACTCATATGAATCCCTACGAAAAATTATTACTTCAAAATAAGGCCTGGTCAGAGGAAAAGTTACTCATGGACAAGGACTTTTTCAATAGACTTGCTCATCAGCAAAAACCAAAATTTTTATGGATTGGAAGTTCGGATAGCCGAGTTCCTGCCAATGAGATTACAGGCACTGATCCCGGTGAAATATTTGTGCATACAAACATCGCAAATATGGTCATTCATACGGATTTAAATCTTTTATCCGTTCTTCAATATGCGGTGGATGTATTACAAGTGGATCACATCATCGTTTGTGGACATTATGGATGTGGAGGAATTGAGGCAGCATTAGGAAATAAAAACTTTGGCTTAATTAACAAGTGGCTTAGAGACATCAAAGAAGTTTATAAATTATATCAAGCTGAGATTGACAGCATAGTTGATTCCAAAGAAAGGGTGAATCGATTGGTAGAACTAAATGTTTTGGAGCAATGTCAGAATTTAATTAAAACTTCTATTATTCAAAAATCCTGGTACGACAGGAAATCGCCAGAAATTCACGGCTGGGTTTATGGATTGAATAATGGGCTAGTTAAAGAATTAACCACCATAAAACCAGATCCAGAAAACATACATCCCATCTTTAGGTATTCAGATGATCAATTTTAAATCTCCTAAAAGAGGTATTGAATTGAAATGACAAAAGGCATATTTAATTCATCCGAATCTTTAACCCTAGAATCCGGAGAGATCCTTCATGGGCATGATATCGCTTACACTACCCAGGGAAAGTTAAATGCAGATAAATCCAATGTAGTCTGGGTAGTACATGCCTTAACTGGAGACGCACATCCGGAGATCTGGTGGAAAGGAATAATAGGTACTCAAGGCTTTTTCGATGCGGAAGACTATTTTATTGTATGTGCCAACTTGCTAGGAAGCCCCTACGGATCTACTTCTCCTCTTAGTTTGAGGAAAGATTCTGGTGTACCTTTCTACAGGTCCTTTCCACAACTCACTACTCGGGATATAGCCAAGAGCTTAGATAAATTAAGGGAACACTTGCAATTACCTCATCTACACGTACTCATTGGTGGATCTTTGGGAGGACAAGTAGCCTTAGAATGGAGTATAAGTTTAGGATCCAAATTGAACCATGCCATCATTGTCGCCGCCTCATCCAAGTCTTCCCCCTGGCTTATAGGATTTAATCAAGCCCAACGCATGGCGATTTCTTCTGATAGTACTTGGGCTGAAAATACCCCTGAGGCAGGGTCCAAGGGCTTAATGGCTGCAAGGGCCATGGCCATGATGAGCTATAGAAATCCTAAAGACTTAAATTCCAAGCAAATGGATGATTCAGATAAATTGGATGGGTACTTAGCCTCTTCCTACCTAAGCTACCAAGGAGAAAAATTAGCCAAAAGATTCAATGCATTTTCGTATTGGACCTTAACCAAAACCATGGATAGCCACGATGTGGGTAGATCTAGAGGAGGAATAGATCTTGCCCTTCAATCTATCCAAGCGAAAGTTTTAGCTATAGGGATTAATTCTGATTTACTTTTTCTAGCAGAGGAAGTTCAACTTATAAGTCAAAAAGTAAGCCAAGGAGTCTATAGAGAAATTCAATCCTCAGTGGGTCACGATGCCTTTTTGGTGGAATTTGAACAATTGAAGACTATTTTAATCTCCTATTTTTCTGAAAAAAATACATCAACTTAGTTAAGAAAAGTATTCGCTTTATCTTAAATAAAAGCTCTTTCTATTATTTAGCTTTTGTCCACTCTACAGTTCTCCCAATCAAGGAAAATCCAATGTATCCTTTTACCTCCAAAATATTTGCAGATTTCAGAGTGATTTGACAAGAATAGGTTTTTCCAGATTTTGGATCGTAGATTGTTCCATCGTCCCAAATGCCATCGTCAAATCGTAATCCTTCCAATAAATTTAAGCCCATTAATGTTCTGGTTTTTAATTTTGGATCAGGATTCACTTTGTCAACAGCAGGTTTTCCTCCAGGATTTGGATCTTTTAACCAGACAATTTTTCCATAAAAAGTAGCTCCACGTTTATAAATTTCTACTTGCGCTGTTTTCTCTGTATTAAACCAAACCCCTAGAATGGCGTTTTCTGATTGTGCTTTGGTTTCATGGTTGGAAAGTAATCCTCCAAAGAAAAGAAAAATGGTCAAAATGCCTGTTTTCATACAAAATTCAATTTGTTTAGAAAATTACAAAGAGCTTTGGATTTTGTTTAATTAAAAATTGTAATACAAACTATAAAGGTAAAGTGCGGGGATTGCAGATCAGCTTACTACATCAAGTGCTGGAATTATTGAAGGAAAAAGCGCTTTGGATAGAAAAACATAAAATTCTTTTAATTGCTGATATTCATCTGGGAAAAGCAGCTCATTTTAGGAAGGCTGGACTACCCATTCCAGAAGAGGTACATGCTCAAGATTTCCTACATTTAAAACAACTTTTAGGTACCCTAAATCCAGAAAAAATCTATTTCTTGGGTGACCTGTTTCATAGTTCTTGGAATCAACAATGGGAAGTATTCGAATCATTTCTAAGTAAAAATCCTTCCATTAGTTTCCATCTTATTAGGGGAAATCACGATATCATGCGTGAAAAAATTTACTTGAGCTCATTATTAAAAATTCACGATTCTCCTTTAAAAATCGATAACCTTTTATTAAGTCACGAACCATTGGATGATATTCCGGAAGGATATCTAAACATATGCGGCCATATCCACCCAGGAATAGCATTGAGGACAACTACCAAACAAAAGATAAGAATACCAGTATTTTACTTTTCAGAAAATACATTGATCCTGCCCAGTTTTGGCAACTTCACGGGGAAGTTTATGATTCAACCCAAAGCTGAGGATTTGGTATGGGGAGTTAGTGAAAATTTAGTGTTTCCCATCCTTTCTCCTCCAGGCATTGGGTAATTCCGCTTGGCTTTCTTATTTTTGATAAGAATTTTAGTTTTCATGGCTACTTCTTCCCGTACTAAAAAACAATTAGGTCATTTCAAATTTGGAAGCGTATTGTTTAGCACTACCCTATCCTTATTTATTGTAGGACTTTTCGGGATCATTTTGATTCAAGCCAACTCTCTGACCAAAATGATTCGAGAAAATATTGAAATCCAGGTATTTTTAGATAAAAACTTACCAGAAAGCAGACTGGCCGAACTTAAAAGCGAGCTTTCCTCAAGACCTTTTGTATTGGCTGACGAGGATAGTATTCGTTTTAGATTTATATCAAGTGATGAAGCTGCCAAATCCTTTATTGAAAATACGGGAGAGGATTTCACCAAGTTTTTGGAAGATAATCCTCTTCGCGACAGTTACGTATTTTCGGTAGCCGAGGAGTTTCAAAGTGCAGAGCAATTGGATTTGATCGCTGAAGAATTGCAGGACATCCCTGGGGTATTTGAAGTCTCCTACATGACTGACTTGGTAGACTCCATCAATGCTAACTTATTTAAGGTAAGCTTAATCATGGGTGGCTTTATTTTGATTTTGATTGTTACAGTAATTATGTTGATCAATAATACCATTCGTTTGGCTTTATTTTCTCAACGATTTTTAATTCGATCCATGCAATTGGTTGGTGCTACTAGGGGTTTTATCCGCAAGCCCTTTTTAATTCGGGCCACCATTTTTGGAGTTTTAGCGGGTATAGTAGCCTCTGTGGCCCTATTTATTCTCTTAGAATATACCAAAGGAAGTATTGAAGGGTTTTCTTCACTTCAAAATACTCCTCAACTTATAAGTTTATTTATTGGTCTTTTGATTATGGGGGGAACACTTTCTTTGGTCAGTACCTTGGGTGCTGTAAATAAATATTTAAACATGTCCTTGGACGAACTGTATTGATTCATGAGCAAATCATCTTTTCCTTTCTCTAAAAAAAACTTCCAACTCATGTTTGTGGGATTGGCGCTTATTGTTCTTGGATTTATCGTAATGGGACTAGATAATGAACCACACGGAAATGGTATTTTAGGACTCACGGTAGGTCCAATTCTTACCCTCTCTGGTTTTGTTTTTGAGTTCTACGCCATTTTTGCGAAGTCATCCAAATCTTAAGTAGTATAAATTTTATACTTAGGAATCCCTAATTCCATGCAGCAAGAATCATACGGCGAAGTTTTTCTTTTGGATAAACCCCTACAATGGACTTCGTTTGATATGGTTAAAAAACTGAGAAATACCTTAAAGATCAAAAAAGTAGGTCATGCAGGTACCTTGGATCCTTTGGCAACAGGTCTTTTGATTGTATGTGCAGGAAAAATGACCAAGCAAATAGAGTCTTTCATGGGACAAGAAAAAGAGTATGTAGGAACCTTTGTATTGGGGTGTACCACAGAATCTTTTGATTTAGAAAAGCCCGTATTTCCCGTAGCTGATCCTAGCCACCTAAAACTACATCACATTCAAGGTGCTGTTGCTCAACTTACTGGTGCTATCCTACAGGTCCCTCCTATGCATTCTGCCATCAAGATTGGAGGGAAGCGGGCCTACAGTGCTGCAAGAAAGGGAGAAGAATTAGAACTTCAATCCCGTGCTGTAGAGGTCAGGGAATTTGAAATTACGCGATTTGAGCAGGGAGAGTTGGATTTCCGGATTTCTTGTTCCAAAGGCACGTATATTCGTAGCCTTGCTAGAGACTTGGGTCAACTTTTAGGTGTAGGAGCCTATCTTAAGTCATTGCGTAGAACTCGAATTGGAAATTTTACGATAGAACAAGCGAAAAATATTGAAGAAGTTGTAGAACAAGTAACTGCCAGAGAAAATGAAAATTTACGAAGGCTTAGCTGATTTTCTTCCACTTCGATATGCCGTGGTCACCTCAGGTACCTTTGATGGGGTGCACCTGGGACATCAAAAAATTCTCCTAAGACTGAAGGATATTGCACTAAAGAAAGAAGGAGAAACGGTTTTGATCACCTTTTGGCCTCATCCAAGAATGGTGCTTCATCCGGAAAAAAAGAACCTTCGCTTGCTGAGTACTTTTGAAGAGAAAGTAATTCTATTGGAGAAATTTGGGGTAGATCATTTGGTGATTATTCCATTCACTAAAGCATTTTCCCAATGGAGTTCTCAAAAGTTTATTCATACGATTTTAGTAGACCAAATCCATACTCAATGCCTAGTCATAGGATACGATCATAAGTTTGGAAAAAATCGAGAAGGGAGTTTTGATTACCTAAAAACACATGCCTTAGAATTTGGGTTTAAAGTAGAAGAAATCTCCCGTCAAGATGTAGATGAGATAGGTGTATCTAGTACTAAAATTAGAAAGGCTCTGGAGCAGGGAGATGTAAAGTCAGCTGCACGGTATTTGGGTAGACCTTATGAAATTAATGGTAAGGTGGTACACGGGCAGCAGCTTGGAAGGTCTATTGGATTTCCTACCGCGAATATCCAGGTAGATAGTGAATTAAAATTATTACCTAAAGACGGGGTCTATGCTGTAAGAGTGGTGGTAGATCAAGATCTCTACCCTGCCATGGTAAATATTGGAATTAGACCCACGGTTCAAGGTAATGAAAAAACCATAGAAGCACATTTACTTGAATTTGAAGGAGATTTGTATGGAAAACAACTTCAGATTCTTTTTATTGATTTTATCCGAGAGCAACAGGATTTCGGTTCCTTGGAGGCACTTAGACAACAGTTGGTCTTGGACAAAAATATCGTTAACTTACTTCTATAAGCCCAAATATCATGATTCAAAAAACGGTTAAAGATGCCAAGGAGGCTGTAGCAGATATTGCTAGTGGCGCCTTCCTGATGATGGGAGGTTTTGGTCTTTGCGGTATACCAGAAAACTGCATAGAAGCCTTGTTAGAAAAAGGAATTTCTGATCTCACCATCGTTTCCAATAATGCAGGCGTGGATGATTTTGGGATTGGCCTATTTCTTAAAAAAAGAATGGTCAAAAAAATGATTTCTAGCTATGTGGGAGAAAATGAAGAATTTGAGAGGCAGATGCTTTCAGGAGAATTAGAAGTAGAATTGCTTCCACAGGGTACTCTTGCTGAGAAAATTCGTGCCGGAGGTGCTGGAATACCGGCATTTTTCACTCCTGCTGGGGTAGGTACAGAAGTGGCACAGGGAAAAGAAACAAGAGAATTTGATGGGAAACCCTATTTGATGGAAAGATCCTTTATTTCTGATTTTTCTCTTGTAAAAGCCTGGAAAGGAGATACGGCGGGAAACCTGATTTACAAAGGTACAGCGCGCAATTTCAATCCCATGATGGCTGCTGCAGGAAGAATAACCATTGCGGAAGTAGAAGAATTGGTTCCAGTTGGGACCTTAGATCCCAACCAAATTCATACGCCAGGGATTTATGTGCAACGAATTTTTCAAGGTAATAAATATGAAAAACGGATTGAGCAACGTACGCTAAGCGTCTAAACATGATTTTTTTAAGATGGAAGTTGTTATATAAACCCAAATATTCTCATGCTAACTAAAGAGCAAATCGCCCAACGTATAGCCCAAGAAGTAAAGCATGGGCAATACATCAATTTAGGAATAGGAATTCCCACCTTAGTGGCAAACTATATCCCTAGAGAATTGGACGTGGTCTTGCAATCTGAAAACGGCTTGTTGGGTATTGGTCCTTTCCCCTATGAAAGTGAAGTAGATGCAGATGTCATCAACGCTGGAAAGCAAACCATCACCATGCTTCCTGGATCAGCCATTTTTGATTCTGCCGAATCGTTTGCTATGATTCGAGGAGGCCATGTACATCTCACCATTCTTGGTGCTATGGAAGTCTCCGAACATGGAGATATAGCCAATTGGAAAGTACCTGGAAAAATGGTGAAAGGAATGGGTGGAGCTATGGATTTGGTGGCCTCAGCCAAAATGATCATCGTGGCTATGCAGCATTGCTCTAAGGATGGACATTTCAAGCTACTTCCTTCTTGTACCCTTCCCATTACTGGAGTGCGTTGCGTAAAAAAAATTGTGAGTGATTTGGCTGTAATTGAAATCGCTCCAGAAGGTGGCTTTATATTAAAAGAGCGCGCACCTGGAGTAAGCGTAGAAGAAATTAAGTCCAAAACAGCTGGAAAGCTCCTAATTTTGGACAAGGTACCAGAAATGCAATTCAATTAAATTACTAATTCCATTCTTTTTCCAATAAAAAATGAAAAAATCTGAAATTCAGTTTCACATCGAGTTAGATGCAGAAAATCTTCCCCAAGCCATTCGCTGGGATGCTACCGATAAAGAAATGCCTGGCTTAGAGGACACAAAAAGCATAAGTGTGAATGTTTGGGACAATTTGAATCATACCACTTTACGAATTGATTTGTGGACTGACAGCATGTCTGTTGTGGAAATGAAGAGATTTTATATCGACATTCTTGGTGGAATGGCTCAGACTATTTTAAATAGTACAGGAGATGAATTTATGGCAGAAGAAATGAAAGACCTTTGCGATAGACTTGTTAAACACGTGAATGAAGAGAATAAAAAAAATTTATAAACAAACGTTAAGTAATTTAAATGGAAGCATAGAGGATAATTTTTAGTTAAAAATAGAATAATTCTAATTTTATTAAATTTCCAATAAAATGGCTTAAATTTTAAAAAATTAAAAAAAGTAACTAAATAATTTAAAAAGCATAAAATAAAATCCTAGTTTTTAATAAAAAAGAAAATCAATACTAAAATTATTTCTATTTTTTTTTCTTCAAAATCAATAGAAAATTCCCTTTTTAACATAAATTTCGAAGAATTGAATTGTAAAAATCTCACTTCAATAAAAAACCAAACTATTTTACAAATTAGCCTATGAAAAATTTTACCAGAAAAATCTGGGGCTCAGTGTGTACCGTGGCCTTGTTCTTATCCTTAGGAACTAGCCTAGCACTAGCTCAGACCACTATCTCCGGTACAGTCACCGATGCGGAGACTAAGGAAACTTTGGTCGGGGTAAATATCATTGTGAAAGGAAAAGTTATTGGAACAATCACTGATCTTTCCGGAAACTTCACTTTGAATGTTAATCAGGCCCCTCCTTTTACCTTGGTTTTCTCCATGGTTGGCTTTTTCAGCAAGGAGGTCGAAATCACAGGAGGTATTTCCAACTTATCTGTTGAGCTTGCGGAATCTACCATTTTGGGTCAAGAGGTTGTAATCTCTGCCTCTAGAGTAGAAGAAAGCATTTTGAAGTCTCCAGTATCTGTAGAGAAAATGGACATCATTGCCATCAGAGACGTACCTCAAGCTTCTTTCTATGATGCGTTGAACAACATGAAAGGTGTGGAAATGAGTACTCAATCCCTAACTTTCAAGTCTTTCAATACAAGAGGTTTCAACGCCAATGGTAACGTAAGAACGGTACAATTGATTGATGGTATGGATAACCAAGCTCCAGGGCTTAACTTCTCCGTAGGTAACATTGTGGGTATTTCTGAATTAGACCTTGAAAGCGTTGAATTGCTTCCAGGTTCAGCTTCTGCTCTTTATGGACCCAATGCCATCAACGGTATCCTTTTGATGAATTCTAAGAATCCATTTCAATACCAAGGACTTTCTGCCAATGTAAGAACAGGATTGATGCATCAGTCGGATAGAACTACTCCAGGAACTGGATTCTATGACTTTAGTGCACGTTATGCCAAAGCATTCAACGACAAGTTTGCCTTTAAGATGAATGTTTCTTACCTACAAGCAGACGATTGGCAAGCCAATGATTTCCGAGATCAGTCTTTGTTAAATGCTTCTCGAATCAATAAGGGAGACAGAATTTCTAACCCTGCTTACAATGGAGTTAACGTCTACGGAGACGAAACCAACGTAAACATGAATTCAATCGCTCAGAGCATGGTAAGTGCAGGTGCTTTACCAGCTGCATTACTTCCGTTAATCCCTCAGACTTTTGTTTCTAGAACAGGTTATAAAGAATCTGATATTGCAGATTACGGAACTAAATCCTTGAAATTGAATGCAGCATTGCATTACAGAATTAATGACCGTATCGAGGCCATTATTCAAGGTAACTACGGTTTTGGAACTACAGTGTATACTGGAGCGGATCGTTATTCTATTGCTAATTTCAAATTGGGTCAATACAAAGCAGAACTTAAGGGAGCCAACTGGTTCTTGAGAGGATTTACTACCCAGGAGCGTTCTGGTGATGCCTTTGCTGCCGGTATTGCTGCTCAAGGAATCAACGAAGCATGGAAACCTAGCAGTACCTGGTTTCCTCAGTATGTAGGAGCTTTTGCACAAGCTAGAGCAAGAGGTCTTGACAATGCTATGGCTCACGATGCCGCTAGAGCCTTTGCTGATCAAGGCAGATTACTTCCAGGTACAGCTGCGTTTGAAGCAGCTAAAAGTGCTGTAACAAGCAGACCTATTCCTGGTAATGCGTCTGGTGTAGGAGCAAAATTTGTGGATAAAACAAACTTATACCACGTTGAAGGTTCTTACCAGTTTACAAACATTAAATGGGCGGACTTTGTAATGGGTGCAAACTTCAGAACATACCAATTGGATTCTGAAAAAACAATATTTGCGACAGACGAAAATGGTGATGAATTCACCATCAAGGAACATGGAGCTTACCTTCAAGGCGCTAAATCTCTATTCAATGATAAGTTTAGATTAACTGCATCTGCGCGTTACGATAAAAACGAGAACTTCAAAGGTCAGTTATCTCCACGTGTATCAGGAGTATATACTGCAGGAACACACAATTTCAGAGCTTCTTACCAAACTGGATTCCGTATGCCAACGACCCAAGACCAATACATTGATCTGGTTACTCCTCAGGCAAGGTTGATAGGTGGTTTGCCTTTGTTTAGAACGCGTTATAACTTCACTGCAAACCCAGTGTATTCTCTAGCCACTGTAACTGCTTTTGGTGGAGCAGTTTTGGCTGATACCCAACCTTCTTCACCGGTGTATCAAGCGACTATTCAGCAAGCTACTCAGTTGGCGATCACCCAAGCTACCAATATTGTAACTCAACAAGTGCTAGCCGGTCAAATTCCAGCTGCTCAAGCACCTGCAGCTATTGCTGCTTTGGTTCCTACTATCGTGCCACAAATTGCTGCTCAGTTGGTACCTGCTAACGCTGCTTCAGCCAATAGAAGTAAGCTAGTTCCTTTCAAGCCTTCTGATTTCAAACCTGAGATCGTAAGATCTTATGAAGTGGGATACAAAGGTTTGTTTGCTAACAAATTATTGATTGATGCGTATGCATATTTCAACCGATTTGAAAACTTCATTGGTGGTCAAGTGTTGGTTCAGGATAAGAACTACAATCCTGCTAGCCCTGCTTCTGCCCTTGGTCTTAACCTACTAAGTGCGACTACAAGAAATATCTATTCTATGCCTGTAAATAGAACAGAGACAATTAATTCTTGGGGTTGGGCTTTTGGTGCAGATTATAGATTGCCTAAGAATTATACCCTTGGTGGTAACGTGTCTTACAATACCCTACAAAACCTTGAGGAGTTAACTAAAACTGGCTTCCAGCCTTCTTTCAATACTCCTGAATACCGTTATGTAGTGAACTTCGCTAATCGTGAAGTAGCTAAAAATGTAGGATTTGCTGTTTCTTACAGATGGCAAGGAGAATTTGTATGGCAGTCTTCATTTGTAGCTCCTACAGTATCTTCACAGCAACTTTCTGTGATGCCGGCGTTTGGTACATTTGACGCTCAAATGAGCTATAAAATGAAGGCCTTGAAGTCGATCTTAAAAATAGGTGGAACCAATTTGTTTAATAGCACTGGCTATAGACAAGCTTGGGGTAACCCTACCGTAGGATCTATGTACTACGTAAGCTTGACCTTGATGAGTTCTTGAACTAATCACATTCTTTTTAAAGAAAGGCTGTTCGATAGAGCAGCCTTTTTTTTTTGTACCAAGTACGAAGTACTAAGTACTAAGACCATGTACATTGCCTGCGGCAATCAGGCAAGATTCTTAAGAAGTACTATCTAGGTCAGGGCACGAATGCTTACTTCACCATTCTTAGCTCAGCGTTGGACATTCGACATTAAAAAAAGTATCAAGTATCAAGTAGCAGGAACCTAATATCTTCAAAAAAAGGTACTAAGTACTAAGTACCATGTACATTGCCTGCGGTAATCAGGCAAGATCCTTAAGAAGTACTATCTAGGTCAAGGCAAGAATGCTTACTTTGTACTTGGTACCTTGTGCAAGGTCAATGTACCTCCCCCATCATTTTACGAAGAATGGGTTTGAGGATAAATAAAAGTAGTGCAGAACCAATGACCGTGTATACAATCATCATAAATTGATCTGGCATGGTAGCCAATCCTTCTTTGGATCCCCCACTCGCCTCACCAGCAATTAACCCCGCAAAGAGGTTGCCCAAGGCTACAGAGAGAAACCAAATACCCATCATTTGTCCACCGTAGTTTTTTGGTGCTAATTTAGTTACTAACGAAAGCCCTACAGGAGATAAACTTAATTCTCCAAACGTATGCAGCAAATAGGTTACTATCAACCAGCTTGGGGCCGCCAATTCACCAGAGGCAGCGATCTTGGTGGCGAAATACATCACAAAAAAACCTATTCCCAGCAAAGCCAACCCAAAAGTGAATTTTAATGGAGAACTGGGCTCTAAATTTTTTCGTCCTAGCCAAACCCACAAAGAGGCAAAGAAGGGTGCAAAAAGGATGATAAATAAAGAGTTGATGGATTGAAAGTATCCTGTAGGAATTTCCCATCCCAATACTTGACGATCGGTAAATCGCTCTGCAAATAAATTTAGCGTAGATCCTGCTTGTTCAAAACCAGACCAGAACATGGCAGAGAATAAAAACAAAATAGCAATAACACCTACTTTCTTTTTATCTGATATGGATAATCCTCCAGCCAAGATCACCAAAGCCAAATAGATAAAGGCTACAATGGCAATGACTATACCTGAAACACTCGCGATTAAGGAAGCATTGATAGGAACCAGACCTGTAAATAGTATAGAAATTATAATCACCCCAAAAACACCCACAGCCATACTAATTATCCTTAATTGTTGTTGAGAGGATTTCTCTGCTGGGCTTGAAACAATGGGCGCTTCCCCCACCCCATCTAAATTGTTAGACGTAAGCCTATACTGGATCAAACCTAATATCATGCCTAATCCTGCTAGACCAAACCCCAAATGCATATCGTATTCTGCTACAGAAGCGCAGGCCAGTGGAGCTACAAATCCACCAATATTGATCCCCATATAAAAAATAGAGAAACCTGCATCTCTTTTGGAACTTCCAGCTGGATACAATTGACCAACAATGGAGCTAATATTTGGTTTGAGTAAGCCTGTTCCAAGAACAATCAAAAGAAGTCCCAAGAAAAAAGAAGTGGTATCTAAGGCACTCAAGCTTATTTTTGGCGTTGAATCGTCCGATATCCATCCTTCAATTCCTGGCAGAGCCATCATAAAATGACCCATGGCTATAATAATCCCTCCATACCACACTGATTTTTTTAACCCAAAAAGTCGGTCTGCTAACCATCCTCCCGGGAGTGCCATGAGATATACCCCCATGGTGTAGAGACCATAAATGGCACCAGAGGTCTTGTCATCAAAACCCAAGCCTCCATCGGCGATGGCTTTGGTCATAAACAAGATCAGCAAGGCCCTCATGCCATAATAGCTGAATCTCTCCCACATTTCTGTAAAGAATAGGGTCATCAGACCTTTAGGATGACCAAATGCGGTAGGGCCTGCAAATTCTGAATTAAGTGCTTTTTCCAAGGGAATTTGGGTTTAGTTGAGGTAATGCTTCTACAATGATAAACTTTTTTGAGAGTTCGTTCCAAAAATCTTAAATAAACTACGCTCCTATTTAATTCAAATTAGAAAAAATCTTTTCTTTAATCTTTTAGGGGGAGGTGATTCTAAATGCCCCATCATGTTTTATTTTTGCAATTCACCACAAACAAGTCCCGTCTCAACACTTACCTATGAAAACAGCAGAATTGATTACAGAAAAGGGAACCATGCATATTGAATTTTATGAAAAAGATGCTCCCGGAACCGTTCAAAATTTTATTGACCTGGCTAAAAAAGGATTTTACGATGGACTGACTTTTCACCGCGTAATCCCCAACTTTGTGATTCAGGGTGGCTGTCCTTTAGGTACAGGTACAGGAGGTCCCGGATACAAAATACCCTGTGAATTGGATGGGGGTAATCAATACCACGACCGTGGCGTCTTATCCATGGCCCATGCAGGGAGAAATACAGGAGGTTCCCAATTTTTTATTTGTCACAGCAGAAGTAACACCGCACATTTAGATAGAAACCATACCTGCTTTGGTAAAGTCGTAGAAGGTCTGGAAGTCATAGATGCTGTCCGAGCTGGTGATAAAATTGAAAAAATCTTAATCCACGAATCTTAAAATTATTTTTTCCGTGATGAAAAGTGAATAAAACTCTTTTCATCACGGATTTTAATGCTTCATTTGACCCGATGAGGCAGCTCTTCCAGAATACGTAACACCTCTTGATGGATCTTAGGAGCCGTTTCTGGTCCCAAAGAATTAATTTCTCCATAAGGTCTTTCGTTGTATCCATAGGTATAAGGAGGTTCTACGTCCCATTGGCTCTTGGGAATTATATATCCTATCATGTCATTAGACATTCCAGAAAAGAAGGCGTATTGACCAGGGATACGAGAACCAATAGAAGGAACCTCCATGGGTGAAATTTGAAAATCACCCCCTTGGGGAGATTCAATGCCTCCATGTAATATTTCCGGGTAAAGTTCTCCTGGAACATGCACAAATGTAGCTGGTCCTAAAAACCAAGCCGAAACCTCTGATCGGATTTTCTTCCAACCCACAAATCCTCGGTCAAAAATACCTAGAAAGGCAGCTAGTTGGAAAAGAGTATTGTCCATGGCTAATTCAATTGTTCTCGCCCTGATTCCTAAATCCAAGGAAGAATGGAGGATTAAGCTACTGTCTTGAAGTGTTTCCAATGTAATTTTTGCCAAAGCCTTCCCTTGCGCTTGAATCTTTTCAGGAGATTGCTTCTTGACTTCTACTTCCGAGTAGGGGTCTATGACAGCCATGTCAGGATGTGTAGTCATCAATCCACCCACGGCTCCATTGAGGAAAATGGCAACCCCTCCTATACCAGGAGCTGCCAAAGAATCGGATATAGGGATTCCATTCTCAACGTAGTTTCTCCAAGGATCTGCAAAATCTGAACTCAATTGAATATTTTGAGACCAGAGAGTCTCGGGATGATTCCCCCAATTCATGATCGTTCCTAGCGTTTGTCCAGTTTGGGCATCAATCACTTGCATGAGCTTCAATCCTGCATCTGCTACCAAAGGCATCCGGGTATCTCCTACCAAGGATTCTAATCGATTGGGTTCTACCGCAAACTTCACCTGAGCCTTTTTCTTAGCGCCATAGGCTTCTTCAACGGCCGCTTTGATCCCTTCTTGAACTTTAGTCAAATAAGCTGGGTTGACTCCCCTTTTGTATTCGGATGGTCCCCACATCCCCATCACATCCGGAGAGGAGTGCACATGCGTACTGGCAATAATTACATAATCTACATCTGGAAGTGCTTGTTCGATCATTTTTCGTGTTGCAATGACCTCATCGTTTCCAAAGCCAATCATATCTATCACACAAAGCGCAAGGGTAATATCTCCAGAATTTAGCACCATGGCCCTAGCCCACAATTTATCTAAGACACCTTGAGCAGGTCTAGAATTATGAAAACCTGCCAACCAAATCGCATCAAACATTCCATTACCATTCTTATCGACATACTTATCCCCTTTTTCTGGATCATATTTGGAGTCTCCGTCTACATCTTCCCAAGTTTCGAAATCGGTAGGGGTGATATCTACTTTGGCAAATCCAGCTTCAAGTGGACCCGACCTTGAAAATAAGGTAAGATCCACACGGTAATCTGGATGTCGGTCTCGGAATTGATACCAGGCATAAATGGTAATACCAGTAAAGAGTAGAAGTATACTGATCAAAACAATCCCTAAAACCTTTTTCATAGTATTAATGTGGATGATAACTCCCTAAACTACAAAAAATAGCCTTACAATTAAAGTACATGAATTAGGCTAAGTTTCGCTTTCGAAATTCCTTTTCATGGATTTCAGAATGGGGTACAATTTGTCTGTACCACTTCAGACGAAGTTCATGTTTTTCATTTTCCGTAAGAAACATGTTCCAGGTAGGATCTTGGCTAGCCTGTTTGGTAAGCTCATATAAAAAAATAGAAGCGGCTACCGATACATTAAAACTTTCTGTAAACCCTTGCATGGGTATATGCAGTAAGCCATCTGCCTGCTGTACAACATGAGGGCTGACACCTTCGTGCTCGTTTCCGAAAACTAAGGCAATTTTTTGATCAGGTCTAATTGGAAAATCATAAATCGAAGTGGAAGACGGTGCTGGACTAGTAGCAAATAGTAAATAGCCTAGGCTTCTAAGATGAGAAAAACATTGTTCTACTGCCTTACCCTCTGCTCCAACATACTTGTGAAGATCTACCCATTGGGAAGCACCTCTGGTGACAAAAGGATTGATCTTGTATTGGTCTGTTTTTTCGATGAGATGGATGTCTTGAACGCCAAAACAATCACAGGTTCGAAGAACAGCACTCGCATTATGGGGCTTAAAAATATCTTCTAAAACAAGGGTAAAAAAACGTGTTCTCTTGGCTAGAACACGCTCTATAGATCGCTTTTTAGATTCGGTAATGTATTGACCCAAGTAATCTACCAAGGCTTGATCTGAAAATTCAGGAGTGATGTGGTCAAGCATGGTTTAAACATCTATTCTAAAATAAACCCAATTGCTCTTCATCTCCCTTTTTAGGTGATAAGGAAATGGTATTTCCAACTTCTATGGAATCCTTGGGTAGTTCTTCTGGTTGTTCCTCCTCAGGTTCCTCTTGCTTAAGCTCATGCTCTAGAGGCTCAGAGGAAATCAAATGTATCTCCTTGACCTCATGTGAACTCAATTTATTTCCAATCGCTTTCCAACCTTTGACATCGATCAACATGTCCAAATCAAATTCCATCTGATCTTCTTGTTTCCCCTTTAATAGTGTCACCGCCAATTGGGCTTGGGTATCTGTGGTAACCACCTTCAAGTAAGATTGCCTATGGTCTGTAATAAAGCTAAAACGTTTGTTTAAGGTGGTCGTTTCGATCAAAAATCGCTTGACCATAAAGGTCTTGGACGCTCCATCATAATAGACGGCTGCTATGATTTTTTGAGGGTCAAATTTTTGCAAGAGGAGTACTTCATTGGGCTCGTAACGATTCGTCAATTCGAAATTGGTAAGCTCGTAATCTCCATTCCGATAGCAAACCAATATTTTATCATCCCCTAAAAAGTTACCTACTATTTTTCCTCTAGCATCCGTATTTAAACGTCCTACAGAGGAATCATAATAAACATTTAAGCCTCCTAATGTAGACTTACCTTCCATTTTAAACTGTACTTTTCGAACAGGGTACTTGGTTAGAATATTTCCGCCTGCTGCTCTGCCTTTAATTTCGATTTCTGAAAAATCAAAATCAAATACCTTAATTCTAGCCTTAGCGCCTTGAGTAAGGTAAACCGTAACTACCTCGGCTTCACCATTTGGATTTGCTGTAAGGTACAAAGCCTTGGATCCTTTGGTTCCTTTAGTAAGCTCATACTCTTTATCTCGGGTGACTCCACCTACCTGAAATCTTTTCACCATAGCCCGACCTGAGGTTCCATCCAGGTAGATGAGGTTGTAGGTCATTCTTTCGTCATTTTTCTTAAAGATTCCTGCATACAGGATATCTTTACCCATAAACAACTTTTCTTGGATTTTGGAAACGACCAATTTCCCATCTCTGCGAATAACCAAAATTTCATCCAGGTCAGAGCAATCGCAGATATATTCATCCTTTTTTAATCCGAATCCTACAAAGCCATCTGCCCTATTTATGTACAACTTGGCATTGTTGGCAGCCACAACCGAGGCTTGGATGGTATCAAAAGCCCTAATTTCCGTCTTCCTTTCTCTTCCTTTTCCATACTTATCGAGTAAGTTTTCAAAGTAGGCGACGGCAAAATCAGTCAAATGCTTGAGGTTGTAATTGACTTCTTTCAATTCTTCTTGCAAGCGCTTCATGAGTTCGTCTGCCTTAAAAGCATCAAACTTTGAGATCCGCTTGATCTTAATTTCGGTCAACCGCACCAGGTCTTCTTGGACGATTTCTCGATAAAAATCTGGCTTATAAGGATCCAATCCCTTGTCTATGGCTTCCAATACCGCTTCCCAGGTAGTACATTCCTCTATATCTCGATAAATACGATTTTCAATAAAAATTTTCTCGAGTGAAGAGAAAAGCAATTTTTCTAATAATTCTCCCTTTCGGATTTCTAATTCTCTTTTTAAAAGTTTCTTAGTCTGTTTGGTATTGTAAGCCAATATTTCATTCACCGAGAGAAATACCGGCTTCTCTTCGATGATTACGCAAGCATTGGGGGAAATAGAAATTTCGCAATCGGTAAAGGCATACAAAGCATCTATGGTCATGTCTGGTGACACCCCTGGCGCCAACTGTATCTGAATTTCTACATCTTTTGCAGTATTGTCTACCACCTTTTTGATTTTGATCTTCCCTTTTTCGTTGGCCTTCAAAATAGAATCTATCAAAGAATCTGTAGTAACTCCAAAAGGTATTTCTTTGATAATTAATGTTTTATTTGCATCTTCTTCAATTCTTGCTCGAATCTTAACTCTTCCTCCCCTCTGCCCTCCTTGATATTCCGAAAAATCAGCCAATCCACCGGTTTGAAAATCTGGTAACAACTGAGGGGTAGTGCCTTTCAACACCTGTATGGATGCTTCAATCAATTCTCTAAAGTTGTGAGGAAGAATTTTTGTGGAAAGTCCAACGGCAATTCCTTCTACTCCCTGAGCCAAAAGCAAAGGAAATTTTACAGGGAGGGTTATGGGCTCACGTTTTCGACCGTCGTATGAAAGCTGCCATTCGGTGGTTTGGGGGTTGAAAACTACTTCTAAGGCAAATTTAGATAGCCTAGCTTCAATGTATCTCGGTGCAGCTGCACCATCTCCAGTTCGTACATCTCCCCAATTACCCTGTGTTTCGATCAACAAATCCTTTTGACCTAAATTCACAATAGCATCGCCGATAGAAGCGTCTCCATGGGGATGGTATTGCATGGATTGCCCAATGATGTTGGCAACTTTATTGAATCTTCCGTCATCCATCTCCTTCATGGCATGAAGAATTCTCCGTTGCACAGGTTTTAAGCCGTCCTCAATCGCTGGAACAGCCCGCTCCAAAATCACATAGGATGCATAGTCTAAAAACCAGTCCTTGTACATTCCTGTGACAGGAACCGAATCATGAAGATTGGCATCAAATTGATCTGAGGATAGGGTTTTGTCACTCATTTGGTATAGTTAATTCAAATTCTTCTTGATACGTACTAGGAACTTCTTCCCCTTAGGGATTTATTCCTGATGCGCTAATTTATTTCTGCTTCGTCTAAGGCTTCTTCTTCTTTCTTAGGATCGTCCAATGCCAAATCCTTTTCTATCCTCAAATTGTCAATAATAAAGCTTTGTCTATCGGGAGTATTTTTTCCCATATAAAAAGAAAGTAAATCAGATACCTTGGTGTCTTTGTTAAGTATAATGGGATCTAGACGAATATCTTCCCCAATAAAGCCTCCAAATTCCTCTGGGGAAATCTCTCCTAAGCCTTTAAAACGAGTTATTTCTGGCTTTCCACCCAATTTATGGATCGCTCTTTGTCTTTCTTCATCGCTGTAGCAGTAGATCGTTTCCTTTTTATTTCTGACCCTAAACAAAGGAGTATCAAGAATAAAAAGGTGTCCATTTTTAACCAAATCAGGGAAAAATTGAAGGAAATAGGTCATTATCAGTAAACGAATATGCATTCCGTCCACATCCGCATCCGTGGCAATAACTATCTTCCGGTAACGGAGATTTTCAATCCCATCTTCAATATTTAGTGCATGCTGAAGCAGGTTAAACTCCTCATTTTCATACACCACTTTTTTGGTCATACCATAACAATTCAGAGGTTTACCTCGAAGGGAAAACACGGCCTGCGTCTGCACATCTCTACTCTTGGTGATTGAGCCCGAGGCCGAATCTCCTTCAGTGATAAACAACATGGATTTATTTTTCACATCTTCTTCAGCCTTGGGATCATCGTAGTGCACCCTACAATCCCGTAGTTTTTTATTGTGAAGATTTGCTTTTTTAGCCCGTTCATTGGCTAATTTTTTGATTCCGGAGATTTCCTTTCTTTCCCTCTCCGATTGTAAAATTCGCTTCAATAGCGCATCTGCTGTAGAAGGATTTTTATGGAGGTAATTGTCCAGCTCAGTCTTTATAAAATCATTGATAAAGGTTCTCAAGGTAGGCCCATCGGGGCCCATATTTTGAGAACCTAGCTTTGTTTTGGTTTGAGATTCGAAGACAGGTTCTTGCACCCTTACGGCTATAGCGGCTACTACCGATTGACGGATATCTGCTGCGTCAAAGTCTTTCTTAAAGAATTCACGAATTGTTTTTACTAAGGCTTCACGAAAAGCTGCCAAGTGGGTACCTCCTTGCGTGGTATATTGCCCATTGACAAATGAATAGTATTCTTCTCCATAGCTTCCCGAATGGGTCATGGCCAATTCAATATCGTTTCCTTTTAAATGGATAATGGGGTAACGTAAACTCTCTTCGTCGACTTTGTTGGACAAGAGGTCGAAGAGACCTTTATCGGAAAAAAACTTTTTTCCATTGAAATTGATGGTCAAACCTGCATTCAGGTACGCATAATTCCAGATCTGATTTTCTAAATATTCTGGAATAAAATGGTAATTTTTAAAAATAGAGGCATCAGGAGAAAATATCACTTTGGTGCCATTCCGTTCTGAGGTTTTCTCTACAGGAGCGTCTTGGATCAATATCCCCTTTTCAAATTCAGCAATCTTGGTTTCCCCTTCGCGTATGGATTGGACTCTAAAAAAGTCAGAAAGAGCATTGACGGCTTTTGTACCCACCCCATTTAGGCCGACAGATTTTTGAAAAGCACCAGAGTCATATTTTCCTCCCGTATTGATTTTTGAAACGCAGTCGATGACTTTTCCAAGTGGAATTCCACGACCATAATCCCGCACTTCCACTTTATGCTCTGTAATCTTGACATCAATGATGCGGCCATGCCCCATCATGTGCTCGTCAATGGAATTATCTATTACCTCCTTGACCAGGACATAGATTCCATCGTCTTGAGCACTTCCATCGCCTAATTTACCAATATACATTCCAGGGCGTAACCGGATGTGTTCTCGCCAATCTAAGGATTTGATGCTGTCTTCTGTATAGTTTGCTTCTTGCGACATGGCCGATTATCCTTTTTGCTTAGCTAAATTAATTTTTCTCAAAAGCAGTATAAATAAACCTATGACCCAAATCACTAAAAGGCTTGGGGCCAAATAAAACCAAAGACTGTAGGCATCTACACCTAGTCCAACTGGGTCATTGAGGGTTTGTACCACAAAGCCGGCCAATCCCAAATTCACATTGATCCAAGCGCCAAAGGTGTAAAACCAGGTGAGCATGTAGTCTCGGTAAGGATCTCCAATGGGAAAAATACGATGTAGTCTAGAACTCGTTTTTGTTTCTAGCGCCTTTGGAAGAATCAAGGTAAGCAAGTTGCTCCCTAAAAATGCAATCAACAAGGTGTAGAAGAAAGTATCCTTCGACCATTCCTGAATAATTATCCCCTGATCGTCGGCAGTAAAACCAAATTTATCGGGCAAGGCAGCATAGAAATACATCAAGGAAACAATAAAGACTGTTAGGCTTAGGTAGTAGAAAACTTTCCCGAATCTGTAATACATGAATAAATGGATTGATTTTGCGAATATAACCGATTTGCTTGAACCTTCTCCCTAAAAAAGAAGTTCAAAATAGACAGGTGCTGTCAAAATTGAGAATAAGTTTCAAGGCTTAAGAAGGATTTCAAAAAACACCCCATCTTTGAAGAATATTTTATACGATTCATGAAGTATTTTCCCTTTTCACTTGCCTCTCTTCTCTTCCTATTCTTCTTTGGGTCATGCAGTAGTGCGGTAGATGCGGGAAAGATTGATTTAGAAAATTGGAAAGCAGATCGCTATGGATGCAAAGGATTAAGAGTCAAAGACCTAGAAGAGCTCCGAACAATTAAAAATCAGTTTTTGGGAATAGATAACCAAGCCTTAATTAAAACTTTTGGAAGACCAGATCGGGTAGAATTGGTCGATAAGAGCCAAAGTTTTTTCTTTTATTTTCTAGAACCCAGTGGGGACTGTCAAGGTGTGGAAGCAAAAAAAGAACCCTTAAAGGTTCTTTTTAGAATGAACGCACTCAGTAAAGTCTCCGAAGTGACCATTACAAACCTGAATCCATAAAGCAGAGGGCTGCAGCCCCCAAAGTACCGGCATTATTCTCTAGGGTAGCTTTTTTTAAGCGTAAATCTTTCAAATAATAGGACGTGAGGTATTTTCTGGTATTGTAATCTATGGTAGGCATCATAAATTCAAGTCCAGCAGAAATTCCTCCTCCAAAATACACATCCGTTACATCGAGCACCCGAATAGTGGAAACTATGGCCTCGCTGAGGATTTCTCCCACTTCTTTAAAAACCATAAGGGACACTTCATTGCCTTCTCTAGCAGTATCTACTAATAGATGGGTACCCAATTCCTTTCCTACCAAGTTGCCTGCTTTTTCAGGATAAGCAGCAATTAGATTTCCCATTATTTTTAAAATCCCTTTTCTTCCCACCAGGGTCTCTAAACCTGCATTTCCTCTAGAAAGCATGTGTCCCATCTCTAAAGCATTTCCTCTGGAACCTTTAAATACTTTCCCGTCTAAAACCAGGGCACTCCCTATACCTGTACCCATGGTGATAAAAAGAAAATTATCTGAAACCTCTCCCTTTCCAAAATGAAACTCACCAATAGCAGCTGCAGCTGCATCATTTTCCAAATAGAAATCATGCTCAGGAAATGATCTTTTTAAGGTTGCCTGAAGCGGAAAATTATTTAAATCAGGAATGGCTGGAATTTCTAATGGGGTAGTTCTATCCTTACTGATCATGCCAGGAAGACCAATTCCTACTTTTCCAATCTGAGGATAAAGTTTGAGGTATTTTTCCAAGATAGAAACAAAATTTACTCCAAACCCAGAACTGTGCTCTCGGTAAGAGGTGGTATCTTCTTTGTGAAATTCCAGAAGATCCCCGGATCTGTCTACCAAACCAATTTTAACATGGGTTCCCCCCACATCTACTCCTAAAAACTGACTCTCATTAAACTTCATGGTTATTTTCCTAGGTTTGATTGCTAAAAAAGCAAAACTATTCCATTACTTCTTATATTCTTTGCCGATCTCATAAAAAATTTTGTGTACGGCCGGACAAACCAAGGTGTTTTTTAAAGTCAAGTCCAGAATACCAAACATATTTTTCCTGTTGGTATGTGGATATTCTCGACATGCTTTGGGGCGACTTTCGTAGACCAAACATGCATTATCTGAGCCTAAAAAGGGACAGGGAGCACTTTTAAATACAAAATCCCCTTCTTCGTCTTGGTAGAGGTAGGTATTTACAAATTCACTGGATTTCATTCTAAAAATTTTTGCCAAGCGATCGATATCGGTCTGAAGAAGGATAGGACTGGTCGTTTTACAACAATTGCCACAGTCCAAACAATCCAAGCTAGCAAAAACTTCCTCATGCTCCTGATGAAACTTCTCATCTAAATTTTTAGGACGGATCGCTTTGATCTTGTCCTTTAGTTTTTTGTTGGCAGGGTAGTCGGAGCTACTTTCTTTTGAAAATTTTTCTAAATCTATGACCACTTCGTTGTGGGATTTTTTTGGAAGAAGTGAATTTAAACCAAGTACTAGTCTCGAGATAAGGAAATGCCATCTTCATGAATAACTATTTCTCGAGCTTTGTAAAGCTGACCTATGCACTGCTTGAATTGCTTTTTGCTCATGCCTAATTGGGACTTGATCGCTTCTGGGTCCGAGCGGTCATGTAGAGGTAAAAATCCTTTCTCCTGGAGCAGCTTTAGAATCTTTTCCGCACCCTCCTCGTACTTAACCCTCCCAAAGGAATTCCATTTTAAGTCTAATTTACCATCCTCTCTACGCTTTTTTACCCAAAGCTTTCGTATTTCTCCTAGGTTTACCTCTTCAAACACCTCGTTGGCATACAGCAGACCCTCGTACCTATCCTCTAATAAAACCTTATACCCTAACTCCGTTTTTTCGAATATTAACCCCTTACATTCCATTCCCAGCACATAATCTTTGGGCGCGGGATAGATAAATTCCCTGTATTTACTTACTCCAATAAGACGATTGGATCTATAATCCACGCAAACTTTAACCAAATATTGTTGACCTGCTACCATAGGTTTGGCCATTTCTGCATTAGGAACAAGCAAATCTTTCAATAATCCCCATTCCATAAATGCACCGAAAGAGGTGACTTCCTTACAAGTCAACATCCCAAACTCATCCAATTGAAGTAAAGGGGTGTCTTTTACAGCTACTGGACGATCCTCACTATCGGTGTATACAAAAACTTCCTGTTCGTCTCCCTCCTGTTCTTCCCCAGTCAAATACCCTTGAGGAAGGAGTACCTCTCCTCCATCGCTTAAGGCCAAGTAGGCACCAAAATCTGTAAACCTATTGATGTGTAGTCGATTGACTCGTCCTAATTCTTTCATGTGCTAAAGGTAAAAATTTATCCTGTGGAATAGATAAAAGAAATACAGTCACCTCCTGTCAGGAAAGACAGCATTCATGTTGGAATTAGCTAGTCTTAGCTGTAGTTTTGATTGCATAAATTCAGAAATTAACCCAACTTAATTTTTATAAAATCAATTGAAATGAAAACTATTTCGGTCATTGGTTCAGGTACCATGGGCAATGGAATTGCACACCTATTTGCGCAGTTTGGCTTTGAAGTGGCCCTGGTTGATCTTACTCAAGAACAACTCCAAAAGGCCTTGCTTACCATTTCCAAAAACATGGACCGACAGGTTGGAAAAGGTGTTTTGCAAGAATCAGAAAAATTGGCTGCATTGAAACGCATTCATCTTTTTACACATTTAGCTGCAGGAGTAAAAGAAGCCGACTTGGTAATTGAAGCCGCCACTGAAAATTTGCCTACAAAATTGGATCTCTTTAGACAACTTGATGAACATGCTCCAAAGAAGGCCATTTTGGCGTCTAATACCTCTTCCATTTCGATTACAAAAATAGCTGCTAGTACCCAAAGACCCTCCCAAGTCATTGGGATGCACTTTATGAACCCAGTACCCTTAATGAAGTTGGTAGAAGTGATACGAGGATATGCTACCTCAGCAGAAACTACTCAGGTAATCATGAATCTATCTAAGCAAGTAGAAAAGGTTCCTGTAGAAGTAAACGACTATCCGGGCTTTGTGGCCAACAGGATTTTGATTCCTATGATTAACGAAGCCATATATTCCCTACACGAAGGTGTAGCAGGTGTGGAAGAAATAGATACCGTGATGAAACTGGGAATGTCCCACCCCATGGGCCCATTGCAATTGGCTGATTTTATTGGTTTGGACGTATGTTTATCCATTCTAAGAGTTCTACAGGAAGGTTTTGGGAATCCCAAATATGCCCCTTGCCCTTTATTGGTAAATATGGTAGAGGCGGGATATACAGGAGTAAAATCAGGGGAAGGTTTTTACATCTACCACCCCGAAAGTAAAGAGAAGTCCGTTTCCAATAGATTTAAATAATAATTTCCCAAAAAGATGCATTTAGCTGTTTCAGGAAATATTGGTAGCGGTAAAACTACCCTAACCGAAAAATTAGCCAAGCATTACGGATGGAAAGCCGAATTTGAGGCCGTGGATGACAATCCCTACCTGCCAGATTTCTACGAAGACATGAAGCGCTGGGCCTTCCATCTCCAGGTGTACTTTTTGAATTCAAGATTCAATCAATTGAAAAAAATTCAAGCGAGTTCAACCCCTACTATTCAGGACCGTACCATTTACGAGGATGCTTATATTTTTGCTGCCAATCTTTACAAAAGTAAGCTACTCAATGAGCGAGATTATGCGAATTATACCAATCTTTTCCATTCCATGATTTCGCACGTCAATGCTCCAGATTTACTCATTTACCTCAAGGCAGATATTCCTAAGTTGGTAGGTCAAATCGAAAAAAGAGGAAGATCATACGAAACAGCCATGCGAATAGATTACTTGAAAAATCTCAATGCACATTACGAGGAATGGATATCCAATTACAAGGAAGGAAAGCTCCTCATAATTGATGTCAATGAATTGGATTTTGTAGAGCGAGCAGGAGATTTTTCATTTATCGTAGAAAAAATAGAGCGGGAAATGTTTGGCTTATTTGCCTAATTATCCCTTTCCAAGTTTTCTCATCAGCCATTGGTAGATGATGCTACGCTGTTCTTCTTTGGGGTTAATTAGAAGTTGATCCAATCTTTTTAGTGATCCTCCGGTCATTAGAGTTTCATAAGGAGATAATCGGATCAAGGAATATCCAAAAGCGGTGGTAAGCAAGTCTATTTGAAAACTGGTGTATGCTTTAAGCTTCCAGCCTGTGGCACCATTTCCAAAAAAATCTCCGGTAGGAGAAGCTCTACCAAAAACATGCTCCGCCAAGGGTGGTCCAGCCCAAACTCTAGGTAGCAAACCTACCTTGAGAGCTTCTTTTTCAAAGGTTCTGCACAGTCTTTTGTGTCCTTCTACAAAGGAAAAAGGGTGATCCAAATAGAATTCAGACTTCAAGGTGATCCCACGATACCTTTGGAACTCCAATTCATCGTCCCAGATTAGAACATGCTTGTCTAATTGGAAATCAAAATTGATTTTTTCCAAAAGAGGAAATTCGCCTAATCCTCCCAGACTACTTAGGATTTCATTTAAATAGGAAGAAGATGTGGTGTCTACTTTTTTCCTTGACACCGGTAAGATCACTTGCCCATCGTAACTCGCCCCTCCTTCCCTAAGAATAAGGTCAAGTTGGCGCGTCATCAAATGTTCCATGGAATTAAGTATTGTCTCTGAGAATTTCCCAGGTATGGTCAGCCAATAATTTTATTTCAGCAATAAAATGGGCCCAGTCTTTTTTTCTACCCCATTCTTCCGGTGCAATCATGCTTAAAAAATCCATACCATCTGTTTTTTGATACAAAAAATACCTATGATTAATTAAGGGCTCGAAGGATATAGATGCCTGGTAAATACGTTCGGATACCTCTACCCTAGCCTTAATTTTTTTGGCTTGCTCCGCTAAAAGTTGCATCTGATCATAGATTTGGGCCATTTGCATGTCAGTTTGGCTATGCATGGCGGCCACTGCCCTACCTGTAATTTTCCCTTTGTCTTCGGGCTTGATCAAGGCACTTCCAGAGTGATGCGCATAGGGCAATATCCCAGGATTTTCTGTAGTTTTTTCTTTCATCAACTCCAGATCCAACTTCTCTACATCAATCTTTTTTCCAATCATTTTTTTTCCTAATCAACTTCTTTAGAAATACGCTCTTTCAAATTTCCTTTGGATCCTGGAAACGTAGTTCTCCTAGATATATCAAAACTCAAATAGAGAATGGCCAACATAAACAAGACAAAAAGGAACAAGAAGATTTTCTTATTTTTCTGCATGGACTTTGTCATTGATTATTCAAAATTATATAGAAAGACCTTATTTCTAGGTAAGAAGGATACAAATCCTAGCTTAAGACATCCTTTCCTGATAATTTTATCTTGGTTTTGGCAAAGAAAATCTCCTTTGCTAAGCATTCTAACTCCCAGAAGGCCAAAAGAGTTTTGACAGGAAGCCCATCCCACATAACTTAAACCAGAGATGGAGTAAATTCCAGCATCTACTTCCTTACAGGAATTCTCCTTACTTTAGTCCTAATCTAAAAACCGACCTTTCCTCATGAAAAGTGCTTTCAAGTACCTGCTTCTTCTCTTCGCCTGTTATTGTTCAAATTCATTTGCTTTTTCCCAAGGTCCTGCTATCCACCAAGGCTTGGTTGCTGATCGGGCCATGGTCGTGTCTGCTAGAGAAGAAGCCTCCAAAATTGGGATTCAAATTTTACAGATGGGGGGCAATGCCTTTGATGCCATGATGGCCACCGAAATGGCCTTGGCAGTCACTTTTCCTGTAGCAGGAAATTTAGGAGGAGGGGGATTTTTGGTCTACCGTATGGCGGATGGGAAAATTGGGACCTTGGATTACCGAGAAAAGGCTCCACTAGCTGCTACCAAAGATATGTATTTGGATGAAAACGGGAATTTCATGCCCCAATTGAGTACCACAGGAGCCCTTGCCTCTGGGGTCCCAGGTACCATAGCAGGTATTTTTGAGGCCCAAGCAAAATTTGGTAAGCTAAGTCCAAAAGAAATCCTTCAACCCGTCATTGACTTGGCCAACCAAGGATTTGTGGTTACCAAAGGACAAGCCCAAAGTTTGAGATCCCAAAGAGAGGCTTTTATCAAAATAAATGGCCCCCAAACCTTTTTTGGGCAAGAAATCCAGGCTGGAGACACCTTAAAAATTCCCGTTTTAGCCAAGACCCTCCAACGGATTGCAGAGAAGGGCAAGGATGAATTTTATACCGGTAATACAGGAAAACAATTGGTAAGTCACCTCAAAAAAATGGGAGGCATAATTACCAAAAAAGATTTGGCTCAGTATCGAGCCGTTTGGAGAGATCCCATTGTGTTTAACTACAAAGACCTTCGAATCATTTCCATGGCTCCACCCAGTTCAGGGGGTATTACCCTTGCACAAATTCTCAAAATGCTCGAACCGTATCCACTTCAGGATTTGGGACATCATACTCCTGAATACATCCAAGTATTGGTAGAAGCTGAGCGGAGGGCCTATGCAGACAGAAACTATTATTTAGGAGATCCTGACTTTGTAAAAATACCTGTAAATCAACTTCTTGATTCTACTTATCTAAAGTCAAGAATGAGTAATTTTTCTTTTGAACGTGCTACCCCATCCACTGAGGTGGGGAAAGGAGAAATTCTATTTTCTGAGAGTATGGAGACTACCCATTACTCCATAGTAGATGCCGAAGGAAATGCCGTCTCCGTGACCACTACCTTGAATGGAGGATATGGCTCCAAGGTGTATTTGGATGAACTTGGGTTTTTTATGAACAATGAAATGGACGATTTTAGTGCCAAACCTGGAACACCCAATATGTTCGGATTAATAGGTGCAGAAGCCAATAGCATTGCTCCAGGCAAGCGCATGTTGAGTTCCATGACACCTACCATCGTAGAAAAAGATGGAAAACTATCCATGGTGGTAGGTACTCCTGGAGGATCCACCATCATCACCTCGGTGTTGCAGGCCATATTGAATGTGTATGAATTTCATATGGGCATGCAAGAAGCGGTAAGTGCTCCAAGATTTCATCACCAGTGGTTGCCCGACTTGGTCAATTTTGAACCCAAAGGCTTTGATACTACCCTATTTCAAATCCTTAAGTCAAGAGCTTACTTGATCAATGAAGGAAATAGTCCCATAATTGGTAAAGTGGATGCCATATTGGTCTTACCTAGCGGCAAGTTAGAGGGAGGGGCCGATCCAAGGGGCGATGACAAAGCTGCAGGGTATTGAACAGAAGCGTCAGCTAAATAGTGTGTGCTACTAACCAAACCTTTTGCATTTGCGAAAGTGGGTTAGATTTGACCGCTGGTCCTTTTTTTATTGGAATTAGAAACCATTCCCAGTATATTTTCTCTGTATCCTTTGATAAATCTGAACCTCATGACAAAACGTAGAAAATTCCTTCAAAAATCTGCCTTAGGCATAGTTAGTGCCATCACTGCTCCCGCTTGGCTCCAAGGAGCTCCTGCCTTGATTAAATCCCTTGGAAAGCCCAACTCCATGATTAATGGAGTTCAGATCGGTTGCATCACCTACTCCTATCGCTCTATGGCCGACCAAAGTGCTGAGGCAACCCTCCAATACATACTGGATTCGGGGATATCATCCATTGAATTGATGGGAGATCCTGCTGAAAGTTTTGCTGGAATGCCTATGCCTAGCTTCAATCGCTCTCGAATTTTTCAATTGGGAGGAAAGCAACGTCGTGGGGAAGCATTAACCGAAGATGAAAAAAAAGAACTCGCAGACCTCCAAGCCCAAAGTGCGGCCTTCAACAAAACAGTGGCCGAATGGCGCGCCAAGGCAGACATGAAGAAGTTTGAACAGGTAGGCAAAATGTACAAGGATGCGGGAGTTTCGATCTATGCCTTCAAGCCCAATGCCTTTGGGGCCAACAATTCGGATGTGGAAGTGGTCTATGGCTTGCGTGCAGCCAAAGCACTGGGAGCAAGTCACGTGACCTTAGAACATCCTTCCAATGACGATCAAACCTTACGCTTAGGGAAAATGGGGGAACAAGAAGGCATGTCAGTAGGCTATCACGGGCACGAACAAGAGACCTTTACTTTTTGGGATACTGCTTTGGCCCAAAGCTCGAAAAATGGTCTGAATCTAGATGCAGGTCATTACATAGCGGCTGGTCATTCGGATTTGATCGCTTTGGTTGAAAAGCAACATGCTCGAATTTTAAGTATGCACACCAAGGACAGGCAAACTCCTGGCAATGGAAAAGGAAACCTGGCTTGGGGAACGGGAGATACCCCTATTGTAGAATTATTGCAATTGATGAAAAAGAATAAATATAAATTTCCTGCCACGATAGAACTTGAATACCAAGTTCCTCAAGGTTCCGATGCGGTAAAAGAGGTACAAAAATGTTTGGAATATTGTAGAAAGGCGCTTTCCTAAGCCCCTTTATTTCTTTCCTTTTTTTTTGCGAGGGGAGGACCTTCTCTCCTGCGTTTATGGGCAAATCTAGTCTATTTTCTTTGGGCGGTATGGGACAAGTCGCATAAGCTGTGTAGGCACAAGGGGGATTGTAAGCAAAATTGAAATCTAGGATAGTTTCTCCTTTTGCATTGGGGTAATTCACGTAAAGGTATCTTCCTGTAGGGTAAGTGGTCTGTCCACTACTTTGGTCCGAGAAGATAACAAAAAGCTTTCCTGCTTCTTCTAAAGCGAGTAAACGCTGGGATTTTCCATGAAATACAAATTGAAGTTCTCCCATCACCTTCCAGGGGATCACCTGTCCCAGTACATTGGGAATAGAGATGACTTGGTTGAATTTCGGAAGGAAAAAAGCCGAAATCCTATAATTTGAATCGTAGTCAAAAACTGGGGTAGCTTCGAAATTTTCTAAATCCGGATGATTTAATTGTCTCAACCTCATGAAATATACTTCTCCTCTTTTTATCACGGACCACTTCCAATCTTTGTAATATACTCCAGCGCCTGATCCATGTGCAATGGGAAATACCAAAACAGAATCTTGGGATAGTATTTCTCTGTTTTTCCAAGTAAACCAAACGGAGTCTTTTACAAATAAAAATTTTCCTAGAGTAGACTTTTCAAGTGTAGATTCTAGGAAAAGGCTATCCTCGTTTGTAGAATTAAGGTAGGCATTGCTAGTATCTATAGGTACCAATCCTACCAGATTGAGCCATCCCTCTTCACCTGTCAATTCTTGAATCCTTGATTTTTTCCATGCCTCAAATTCCTCATTTCGGTTTTGTGCCCAGCTGCTAGAGTAACATCCAAAAAAAGTAATGTAGAAAAGTAAGCCAAAGAAATACATCGGACGGAAAATTGCGCTGTGAGTATCCATGATCAAGTTTTCAAAGGAAAATTTTACCTTAAACTAAGATTTCATGTATCCTACATAACCTTTCTACGGCAAGATCCAATTCCTGCTTTTCCTTCGCAAAGCAAAACCTCAAGCGCTTCAAATCACGCTGATCGGAGTAAAAAACTGAAAAAGGGATACAAGCTACTTTCAGTTCTTTGGTCATTCGAGTTGCCAATTCAAAATCTGACATGTCACTCAGGTGCGCATAAGATACCCACTGAAAAAAACTGCCTGCTGCAGATTGAAATTTAAATGGGGTTTTCTCCAAACCCTCAACAAAATCATCTCTTTTCTTCTGATAAAAGTTGGGCAGGCTCAGGTATTTTTCTTTATCCTCCAAATATGACGCTAAGGCATATTGCATGGGAGATACGGTGCTAAAGGTAAGGTATTGATGAATTTTACGAAACTCTACCATCAGGGAAACAGGAGCAATGCAATATCCAATTTTCCAGCCGGTCACGTGAAAGGTTTTTCCAAATGAGCCACACACAAAAGTATGGGACCTCAATCCAGGGTGCGAACCCAAAGAAATATGATTCCTATCGTCGAAAGTAATGTGCTCGTACACCTCGTCACTGATCACATAAATTCCTGTTCTATCCACAAGATCTGCAAGCTGCTTCACGTCCTCTTTTGTCCAAACGTATCCGCTTGGATTATGTGGAGTGTTGACAACTATAGCTCGAGTAGCCGGCGAGACTTTGGATAAAATCTCATCCCAGTCCACTGCATAGTCTTTATCGCGGAGTGCAGCATACACGGGTACTCCCCCATTTAAAATCACCGCAGGAGCATAACTATCGTAAGCAGGATTGAGTAGGATCACTTCGTCACCCAAGCTCACCACCGCTGCAATGGCAGCAAACAAGGCCTCTGTCGCTCCGGAAACTACAGTAACTTCGGTATCTGGGTGAGGTGAATAAGCTTGGGTAAGTAAAGTTTTTTCAGAAATTTTCTGTCTCAATTCTGGGATACCCATCATGGGAGCATATTGGTTGTATCCTGCCTTGGTATAGGATCTTACTAAATCCAAAAGTTCTGGATCGGAGGAAAAACCAGGAAAACCTTGTGCAAGATTGATGGCTCCTGCTTCTTTTGCCATGCTGGACATGGTAGTAAAAATGGTGGTACCTACCTGAGGAAGCTTGGAGGACAGAGACATCTTGAGTTAAAGATTTACATTCGTCTTGTCAAGTAAAGAATTTTTTTTGAAATTAGAATGTTCAGATGAACACCTTAGATTATCTACAACTCATGAAATACAGCCTTTTTTTTACCTTAATTTTAGCTACAATTTTGGTGGCTTGTACGGTGGAGTCCCAAGAAGATCCTTTAGATATATATAGGAATGTGGCCTACAGCGCCTTAAATGCCACCCAAAAATCTTCCATCCTTGGGGATTGGAAAAAGGCCGAAGTTGGAGCTTGGACCAATGGAAATTACGTGGTCAGCTTCCCTTTGAAAGATGGTACAATCATCCGGGTCATTGTGGATCCAGATACGGGAAGAGTCATTGAAATTCTGACCTAACAATTTTCTTCCTGTGGCATCACCAAATCGAATTAAATTACCTCAAATCAATTGTGATCTGGGAGAAGGTTGTGCCAACGATTCAGAAGTATTTCCATTCATAGATGTGGCTAGTTTGGCTTGTGGGGGGCATACAGGCTCTGCTGAAAGCATAGATTCTTCGCTGAAGCTAGCCGCAAAGTTCAAGGTGAAAGTTGGCGCACATCCTTCTTATTTTGACAAAGAAAATTTCGGGAGACGTTCTCTTTCTCTTTCTAAGAAAGAATTGGAACATCAATTGGAAGAGCAATTGAGTTTATTTCTTCAGGTATGTAGAAAAAATGGAGTATCTATGGATCATATCAAATTCCATGGGGCTTTGTATAACGATGCTGCTGCCTCATCTTCTTTGGCAGACATACTTACCTCCTACTTGAAAAAAAACTATCCTTTTACCCCTGTTTTAGTTCCACCTCACTCCATGATGCACCAAGAGGTAAGCAAGAAAAAATTACCCTTTAGGCTAGAGGTATTCGCTGATCGTAGATATCTGAAAACTTACCACCTAGCACCTAGATCTCAACAAGATGCCTTACTGACTTCTGTTTCTGAAGTGGCCACCCAAGTTGAACAAATTCTTGAAGAAGGGATTATAAACAGTCTTGGTGGAGAAAGACTACCTATCCAAGCGGATACCCTTTGTTTTCACGGTGACAACCCTGGAATTATGGATTTCTTACCTCAACTTCGAAAACGCTTTTGGAAATGAAGCCAAGCTATATCCAAATCACTCCAAACTTAGGGGAGCTGCTTTGGAAACTCCCGCCTTCCGATGAGTTGTTGGCTTTGCAATTAGCTTATATGGATTTTTTGCAAACCGATTGGGCGGATGAACTTCATTCCCTTCGATTGGGGTTTACACGAATCAGTCTTCAGTGGAAATCCTCCATTTCTCAAGAAAAATTTAATCGACTAGTACCCAACCATCAAATGAGTCCCAAACCCTTGTCCAAAAAAGTATGGGAGATACCTGTTTGCTACGCTCTTGAATTGGGTGAAGATTTAAATGAACTGGCCAAGGAAAAGCATATGTCAGTGGAAGAGTTAATTACTCTTCATACTTCACCTACCTACAGAATTCATTTTTTTGGTTTTTTACCTGGGTTCTTCTATTTAAATGGATTACATCCCCTGCTTCATGCCCCTAGAAAACCTATACCTCGTCTCTCCGTACCTTCTGGAAGTGTGGCCATAGGAGGAAGTCAAACGGGAATTTATCCTAGAGAAAGTCCTGGGGGATGGCATTTGATTGGACAAAGCCCTGTAGTTCTTTTTGATCCCCAGCGAAGCTCACCCGTATGGGCAAAATCTGGAGATCAAGTGAAATTTATGCCTATCGACCTTGCCAAATTTCAGTCCTGGTCCTACGATATACCTACCTTTTATCTGTCATGAATCTCAGCTTAGGTAAGGCAAG
>VGMU01000018.1 GCA_016866385.1 Bacteroidota bacterium | reverse complement strand
GTACAAAGTACCAAGTACAAAGTATTTTCTAAATGAACGTTCTATTTAAAAAGAAAAAGACCATTTGTTAATCAAAAACAAAATTAACATCTCTCAGGAAAACCCTACTTGGTACCTTGTACTTGGTACTTCGTTCAGTTTCTCAAGTCTTGATACTTGCTACTAGATACTTCCTACTTTAATGCGCTTGCAACCAATCTGTCCCAACTCCTAGCTCTACTTCTATGGGTACTGGTAAGGGAATAGCCTGGGACATCAGTTCGGGAATATACTTCTTCAATAGTTCTACCTCTTCCTTATGGGCATCAAAGACCAATTCGTCATGAACTTGCAAGATCATTTTCGACTTCAAGTTCTGGACTTGCATCCATTCGTAAATGTGAATCATCGCTACTTTGATGAGGTCGGCAGCCGAGCCCTGAAGAGGAGCATTGATGGCATTACGCTCTGCAAAGCCTCTCATGGTCATGTTGCGGCTATTGATATCGCGCAGGTAGCGACGGCGACCTAAAATAGTCTCTACATATTCCTGAGTTCGCGCCTTTTCAATCGCCCCATCCATGTATTTTTTGACCGCAGGAAACTCCATGAAGTAGGCATCGATGATTTCTTTGGCTTCTCCACGGGGTATAGACAGGCGCTGGGCCAATCCAAAAGCAGAAATACCGTAAATGATCCCAAAATTGGCAGTCTTGGCCTTTCTTCTCATGTCCGTGGTGACCTCTTCCAAGGGAACTTTAAAGATTTTGGCAGCGGTGGCGACATGGATATCCCTACCATTTTTAAACGCTTCTAGCATGGATTCGTCCTGAGAAAATGCCGCCATCAAGCGCAATTCAATCTGGGAATAGTCTGCCGAGAGGAGCACGTGATGTTCGTCTCGAGCCACAAAGGCTTTGCGGATTTCTCTTCCCCTAGCCGTGCGAATGGGAATATTTTGCAAGTTAGGGTTGATAGAGGAAAGCCTCCCAGTAGCTGCTACAAATTGATTGTAGGTGGTATGAATTCTTCCCGTTTTGGGATTAATCATAGCAGGGAGCGCATCCACATAGGTGGACTTCAGCTTGACCATTTGCCTATGCTCCAAAATGGCCTGAGCAATTTCATGTTCGTCCGCCAGTTTACTTAAAATTTCTTCTCCGGTAGCATATTGCCCCGACTTGGTTTTTTTTGCTTTGGGATCTAGTTTCAACCGGTCAAAAAGCACCTCCCCCAACTGTTTTGGAGAGGCAAGATTAAATCGGACCCCGGCCAATTCGTAGACCCGCTTTTCTATTTCCAGACTTTCCTTCTCCAAGACCAATGAAAGCTCTGAGAGGCTATGGGTATCTATACGCACTCCTTCAAACTCCATATCAGCCAAAACCTGAATCAGTGGATTTTCAACTTTTTGACTCAACTCTTTTAATCCTATAGCTTCCAGTATAGGATTTAATTTGCCTTTAAGACGAAGGGTGATGTCAGCGTCTTCTGCTGCGTAGGCCGTGACTTCATCTTCGTCCACCTCCCGCATGGAAGCCTGTCCCACTCCTTTTTTTCCTATCAATTCGGTAATTGACACCGGCTTGTAATGCAAGTATTGCTGGGCCAGCCAGTCCATACCGTGCTTCCCTTCCGGCTCAATGAGGTAGTGGGCCAACAAGGTATCGTACAAAGCGCCCTTTAGAGTAATGCCGTAATTTTTAAGCACCAACAGGTCGTACTTTATGTTTTGACCGATTTTGACTATGGAATCCTTCTCAAATACAGGGCGCAAGAGTTCCAAAAGCGCTTTACACTCCTCCATATCCTCTGGAAGAGGAATATAGTAGGCCTCTCCTTCGAGGTAGGCAAAAGAAATGCCCACCAAGGAAGCCCTCATGGGATCCAGGCTAGTGGTTTCGGTGTCAAAACAAAGTTCCCTTTGAAGCAAGAGGTACTCCACCAGTTCTTCAATGGCTGCTTTCCCTTTTACTTTATGGTAATGGTGATGGTAGCTTTGAATGGTATCAAAAGGCACTTGAGGCAAAAGTTGTACCTCCTCCTGTGTCTCCTCCTCTGACGCAAGGGCTGAAGCAGGGCTTACAGCTCCAAACAAGTCCATTTGACTCGGCGCAGGAGCTGCTTTTTTGGGGGCAGGCTCCTTGAAAATTCTGCTGGCGAGCGTACGAAATTCCAACTCTACAAATAAGGCACGTAATCGTTCTTCATCTATTCCATCACAGCGCAAGGCCTTTTCATCAAATGCTATGGGTACATCAATTTTTATAGTGGCCAATTCCTTAGACAACAGTCCTTGTTGGGCAAAATTGATCACATTTTCTTGCTGCTTTCCTTTGAGTTGATCTGTATGGGCCAGAATCCCCTCCAAAGTACCAAACTCCTTGAGCAATTTGACCGCTGTTTTTTCTCCAATTCCTGGAATTCCCGGAATATTATCTACCGCATCACCCATAAGCCCCAAGATATCTCGGACCAAATCTACATGGGCTATGTCCCATTTTTCACAAACTTGTTTGGGGCCCATGACATCCACCCCATTGCCCATGAAGGCAGGCTTATAAAGAAAAATATGATCGTCTACAAGTTGCCCATAATCCTTATCTGGGGTCATCATGTAGACAGTATAGTGGTCTTTCTCCGCCTTTTTGGCCAGAGTCCCTATGATATCGTCTGCCTCGTAACCGTCTAGTTCCAAAACATGGATTTGAAAAGCCTTGACAATTTCCTTTACCCAAGGAATAGAGGTAGTGATGTCTTCCGGTTGCTCCAGACGATTGGCCTTGTAGGGTTCGTACTGATGGTGCCTAAAGGTGGGGGCTTTGGTATCAAAGGCTACGGCGATGTGGCTAGGCTTCTCCTTTTCCAGAACCTCCACCAAGGTATTGGTAAAGCCCAACATTACTCCTGTATTCAATCCTTTGGAATTGATTCTTGGATTTTTGCTGAATGCAAAATGGGCCCGATAGATCAGTGCCATGGCATCCAAAAGAAAAAGTTTGTGTGCTTGAGGCGAAGACATGGGAACGGGAATAAGGTGGAAAACTAGTGATAAAATATAACCCTCTAAGGTACAACAAAACTTTAGCCGATCTTAGCGCTTTCGGCGAAGATCAGCTCAAAATTATATCTAGGAGGGGCCGGTTTTTCTTGAGTGATTTGGCTTAGCGTTCCGATTGGCTAAGAAAATTTTTTACTTGAAGACTTCTTAAAAAGATGATAATTAATGGAATAAGCCAGATCAATTCATTGAAGACCAAGTGGAATATGCTCCGCTTATTCCACCCTACCTCAGGGACACATCCTAGGATAAACCATACTGCAGTAAGTAGCTTACCAGAAATTCCTATCAAAATCAACCAAACCCAAGACACTGGATAAAAGGCAGAGAAGAATAATACTATACCTACCCCCATACCAAACACTCCAAAATATGGAGCATAAAACTCACCCCCTTGGTAATTTCCCATACCCATCCACGTAAGTAGGAATGGGCCTAGCCAAGCATAAATGGCAGACCAAGCCAGGGTGTACATACCGGCAAGCAACAAGAGTCCTCTGAAATGCATGGGGAATTTGGGAAAATGTGTCTCTTCTTGCATGGAAAACTTGATTTTATTAGGTGAAATGAACACCTTGAGGTACTACATCGAGGCGATTACTACAAAACTATCCAATGATTCGAAAAAACAACATCCTTTCTATCCCTTTTCTCCTCTTTGGAGCTGCACTAGTATTAGCACTTGGTTTTACTTTGGGGAGATCCACCGGGGAGATCACGCCCGGATCTATAGACGGGGCGGCCGAGCTCATCGGATTGTCCTTTACACCACAAGAAAAAGACAGCATGGTCGGAAGCATCACCGCCCATAGAACTAATTTTCAACTCCTTCGAAGCACTTCTCTTGAAAATTCCGTAGGCCCCTCCTTAGTCTTTAATCCCCTGCCCCAAGGATTTTATCCTGATCAAAACCAACAGCTCCACGATTGGGGTTTACCCAAAGAAGTAGCCCTGCCTGAAAAAGATCACGATATTGCTTTCCTTCCTGTAAGTGATTTATCGGTTTTGATCAAGTCCAAGAAACTGAGCTCCGAGCGCTTGACACAAATCTACCTTCATCGAATCAAGACCTATTCCGACACCTTGTCTTGCCTGGTCACCTTGATGGAAGAAAGCGCCTTGAAAAAGGCAAGGCTTCTTGACCAAGAACTCGCCACTGGAAAGTACCGAGGACCTCTCCACGGGATTCCCTATGGCATCAAAGATCTTTTTTCCGTACCTGATACCCGAACCACCTGGGGAGCTACTCCCTACAAAGATCAAGTCCTCAACGAAACCTCCACCGTAGTACAAAAGTTGGACGAGGCCGGAGGTATTTTAATAGGAAAATTTACTTTAGGAGCCTTGGCCATGGGCGACGTATGGTTTGGTGGCGTAACCAAAAATCCATGGAACCTCAAACAAGGGGCAAGTGGTTCTTCCGCTGGTTCGGCTTCGGCAGTAAGTGCGGGATTGATCCCCTATGCCATAGGAACAGAAACGCTGGGATCCATCGTCTCTCCCTCTACCCGCAACGGGGTAACAGGTCTGAGGCCTACCTTTGGGAGAATTAGCCGTCACGGCGCCATGGCCCTCAGCTGGTCTATGGATAAAGTTGGGCCTATTTCCCGATCCGCTTTGGACAATGCCCTAGTATTGGCTGTACTCCATGGAGCAGATCAGAAGGATCCCTCCACCATTCCAGCCTCATTCAATTATTCTGTTAAAAATGAAGTAAAGAAGCTTAAAGTAGGATATTTCAGTTCCTTTTTTGAAGGCACTCGTTCCGCTATTGAAAATGACCGTGCGGTATTGGATCTCTTGAGAAAGGAAGGAATAGAACTCCACCCTCTAGAGCTAAAGACCAGCATCAATCCAGCGCCTTTAGTAGCCATGCTGCAGGTAGAAGGTGCTGCTGCCTTTGACGAATTCACCCGGCTAGACCTAGATGATCAGATGGTGGCCCAGCACCGCAATGCCTGGCCAAACATCTTCCGCTCAGCTAGATTTATACCTGCTGTAGAATACGTGCAAATGAGCCGGCAACGAAGTGTTTTGATTCAAGAAATGCACGAACTTCTAAAAGGATACGATGTCATTGTCACCCCTTCATTTGCCGGACAACAGCTACAAATCACCAACCTCACCGGACATCCTGCCTTATGCCTACCCAATGGATTTGCCGCCAACGGGACCCCCACTTCCATTACCCTACTTGCCAATTTATTTGAGGAAGAAAAGTTGATCATGTTGGGCAGATTGATTCAAGAAAAATCAAATTGGCAAACTAAAAGACCACCTTTATTTGATAAATAAGACCTTCCCCTGAGACCTTGTTCAGGGCACTATCATTTCAAAATTCCTGAAATTTTGATGTGCGTAGGATCTAGAAACATTACTTTTTGGGTAGTTTCTAAAGAATAATGGTCAAGTTTTCCCGTGGACTGATTCATGTATGCTTCCCCAAGGGTGGTACTTGTGTAAAAAAAATTTTCCTCTTTGATTTTAAAGGAAATGGCAGCAGGATAACTCTGCACGTATCGAATCCTAATTTCCTTCACCCTGCCTTCGGATTCTGGTAACAGTTCATGAATCAGATAATCCACTTTGATATCTGTGGAATAGGCGGTAGCCAAAGAAGGAAGGTTGATGTCAGCCTGGTAGAAAGAATCAAATTCTTCTTTCCACTGCGCTTCTGAATAGGGTTGTTCTTCTATCTTTTCCTCCCCGTTTAGCTCAGAAGTTTTTAGAACAGACTGTCCATCTAGTTTTTTCAACTCTAGGTCCAAAAACCCTTTCAAATCAAAATAAGGCAGTTTTTCCAAATTAGGCTGTTCTCCTTGCGGAGTACAAGCAAGAAGGATAGCCACGCCCAATAAATAAAAAGAATTCTTCATTTCACTAATTAGGAAACCAATATTTCACCTGTCATTTCGGAAGGAATGGCCACCCCCATCAGGTGTAGAATCGTAGGGGCCAAATCTCCCAGTTTACCCTCTTTCACCGAAGCAATGTCTTTATCCACAACAATCAGGGGAACCAAATTGGTGGTATGTGCCGTATTAGGGGTACCGTCTTCATTGATCATCACGTCTGAGTTGCCATGGTCTGCAATTACTAACACGGTATATCCATTACCTGAGGCGGTTTTTACCACACTTTCGGTGCTTGAGTCTACAGCCTCGCAGGCTTTTACCGCAGCATCAAAATCTCCCGTATGACCCACCATATCCGCATTGGCAAAGTTTAAGCAAATGAAATCAGTACTTTTTTTCTGCAATTCCACATTGATTTTCATGGCAATTTCCGAAGCACTCATCTCTGGCTGAAGATCATAGGTTGCCACTTTAGGAGAAGGACAGAGGATCCTGCTCTCTCCTTGAAATTCTTTTTCTCTTCCTCCTGAAAAAAAGAAGGTGACGTGTGGATATTTTTCTGTTTCAGCAATTCGAATTTGTTTTTTACCTGCTCTTTCTAAAACCTCCCCTAGGGTATTGTTCAATTTATCTTTTTCAAATAAGACTTGAACCCTTGAAAAAGTATCGTCGTAGGTGGTAAAGGTCAGGTAGTCCAAAGCCAATTTCTTCATGTTGAAATCTGGAAAATCTCTCTGGGTAAGTGCCTGAGTGATCTCCCTCCCTCGATCGGTACGGAAATTGAAACATACCACCATATCTCCCTCTTGTATAGTCGCCAAGGGCTGGTTGTCACTACCTACCTGAATGATGGGGCGGATAAATTCATCGGTGACATGATTGCTATACGATTTGCGTATAGAAGCAAGAATATCTTTTGACTTTTCTCCTTCCCCCAAAACCATCGCATCGTAGGCAAGCTTTACTCTTTCCCAACGATTGTCTCTATCCATGGCGTAGTAGCGCCCAATGACTGAAGCTATCTTTCCCACAGACTTAGAAAGATGTTCTTGAAGATCAGCCAAGTACTTGATCCCTCCTTTGGGATCTGTATCTCTGCCGTCGGTAAAGGCATGAATAAAAACCTCCTGCATCCCCTGGTGCTTGGCTGCATCGCAAAGTCCCTTGAGGTGATTGATGTGTGCGTGTACCCCTCCATCAGATACTAGCCCTATAAAATGAACCTTCTTTTTAGATTCTTTAGCTCGTGCAAATGCAGCCATCAGCACGGGATGATGCAGCAATTCTCCCTGGGCTATAGCCAAATTTATCTTAACCAAATCTTGGTAAACAATCCTTCCGGCCCCAATATTCATGTGGCCCACTTCTGAGTTTCCCATCTGTCCTTCTGGAAGACCTACTGCCAGACCAGAGGCCTCGAGCTTGGAATGGGGATAGCTACGAAATAGGCTATCGATGTAGGGCGTTTTTGCTTTATCTATCGCAGAAACGGCAGGATTAGTGGCCAAACCCCAACCGTCTAAAATCAGTAAGAGAACTTTCTTATTCATGCCGCAAATATACCACAATTCAAAGTAAAGTCATTTTCATGTTTCAGAATTTACATAAGAAAATCAGGCGATATCTCCGAAAAACCCATTTTTGGACCCCTTTTGTGCTTCACGTTTCTCGTTCACATGGCAAGAGGTCTTGCGCTTGCCCAAAGGGATGAAATAGAAGTCAGTCCTTTCAGATTTTGGTGTTTTCTTTTGAGTTAGGATCTTGCAAGAATTTCACATTTCTCTTTATTCCGTTGAATTTAGTCCGAGTGAGCGCCGAACCAGAAAATACCCGTTGAAAGGTCTCTTCGGTAAGTTCTGTCCAATCTTTATTCGTAAATCCAAAAAGTGCTTCCGAAGGCTCAAAAGCAGGTTCCTTATGAGGGGTAGCAAAGCGATTCCAAGGACACACGTCTTGGCAAACATCACATCCAAAGACCCACTGGTCCATCTTTCCAGCAAATGAAGTAGGAATAGCCTCCTTGAGTTCTATCGTGAGGTAGGAAATACACTTGGAAGCATCCACCACGCCTGAGGCGACAATAGCCTCAGTAGGACAAGCATCCACACAAGCCGTGCAGGTACCGCAGTAGTCCTTGGACAAGGGCAGGTCTGGACTTGCCTCTAAGTCTATCACCAATTCGGCCAAGAAGAAAAAGCTTCCCATATTTCGATGGAGCAAGAGGCTATTTTTCCCAATCCATCCCAATCCTGCACGCTGGGCCCACTGCCGCTCCAGGATGGGGGCAGAATCCACAAAGGAACGCCCGTGAATCTCTCCAACCTCCTCCTTTAAATGATCCAAAAACTCGGTTAGTTTGGCCTTAATGACCTCATGGTAATCTTTTCCGTAGGCATATTTGGCCAATTTGATATCCTCCGTTTCTTGAGGCAGGTGTTGGCTAGGATAATAATTGTAGACCAAAGACACGACCGTTTTTGCCCCCTCCACCAATTTGCTGGGGTCGAGACGCTTGTCAAAATGCCGCTCCAAGTAGGACATTTTCCCTTGGTAATTTCTTCGAAGCCATTCCTCCAATTTCGGGGCTTCTTCTTCCAAAAACTCTGCTTTGGCAATACCGCAATAGTCAAACCCCAAGCGTTTGGCCGTAGATTTTATCAGTTGAGCATGGGATTCAGCAGCAGTCATTAGGCCTTGAATTTAGGAGAAAAAGGAAATTTATTGAAAATATAAAACTCCAAAGACAGCGCGGGTGTTATATTAGTGCTTTGTGCCAAACTCGCGGCAAAAGAATCGTTAAATTTTTTACTCATTCCTGAAGTTCTATCCATAAGCATGAAAGGTGTACGTTTTACTCAATTTGTACCTGTCACAGATCCGCAAAAAAACACCTTTGAAAATCTTTTGTCCCTATTTCTTCAATTGATTTCCATGACGGGAGGAGATGTCTCCGAGGCCCTAAGTTGGTTGACTAACTTAGATAAACGTTACCAACTTACAGAACCCAACTATGGCATTGGTGACTTCATTGAAGACTTAAAATCCAAAGGGTATTTGTCAGAAGATAATCCAGAAGGAAAACTTCAGGCTACGGGTAAAACAGAACAAAGCATCCGAAAGAGAGCCTTAGAAGAAATATTTGGCAAACTCAAACGCAGCAAAGCCGGACAACATAAAACTACGCTTTCAGGACAAGGAGACGAAAGAAGTACGGACCGTAGAGGATATACCTTTGGAGACAATTTAGATCAAATCGCGCTCACCGAATCCCTGAGGAATGCTCAGGCAAAGCATGGCCTATCTGGAGAATACCTGCTCACAGAGGATGACTTAGAGGTGGTAGAAAAGGAGCACCGCTCCCAAACCTCCACCGTCCTGATGATAGACATCTCCCACTCCATGATTTTGTATGGAGAGGACCGAATTACCCCTGCCAAAAAGGTAGCCATGGCTTTGGCCGAATTGATCAAGACCAGGTACCCTAAAGATACCTTAGATATCATCGTTTTTGGTAACGATGCCTGGCAGATTGAGCTCAAAGACCTGCCTTTTTTGCAGGTAGGCCCCTACCATACCAATACGGTGGCAGGCTTAGAATTGGCCATGGACTTACTTCGCAGGAGAAAAAACCCAAACAAACAAATCTTTATGATTACCGATGGCAAGCCTACTTGCCTGAAAGTAGGCATCAAGTACTACAAAAACTCCTTCGGCATCGATAGCAAAATTTTGGCAGAAACCCTAAAACTTGCTGCGAGGTGCAGAAAATTGAATATTCCCGTAACCACCTTTATGATTGCCTCTGATCCTTATCTCAAGGAATTTGTAAAAGAATTTACCCAAGCAAACCAAGGCAATGCGTATTACAGCAGTTTGAAAGGACTGGGCGAGGTAATTTTTGAGGACTACAAACGAAACCGATCCAAACGCTTTTAACATGGACTACTCCCAGCTTTCTAGCACACAGCGCTTACAATTAAAAACCCTTGGCCAACTCAAGGCATCTGGATATACCCCCAAGTCTATCAAAGAAGAACTTAGGTACAACCTTATTGAAAAATTAAAAAATAAAGAGAATGTATTTGAGGGAATTTGGGGCTACGAAGATACCGTGATTCCGGATATTGAACGTGCCATTCTTTCTCGACACAACATCAATTTATTGGGCTTAAGAGGCCAAGCTAAGACCCGCATTGCTCGAATGATGACTCTCCTTCTAGACGAATATGTCCCGGTGCTCTACGGGTCTGAACTCAATGAGGATCCCTTACTGCCCCTGACTTCCTTTGCGAGCGCTATTCTTGAGGAAAAAGGAGAGGATAGTCCCATTGCTTGGCTGCATAGAGAAGACCGATACACTGAAAAATTGGCTACCCCGGACGTTTCCGTAGCCGACTTGATTGGGGACGTAGATCCCATCAAAGCGGCCACGCTAAAGCTGAGTTACAACGACGAGAGGGTAATTCATTACGGATTGGTGCCTCGATCCAACCGCTGCCTTTTTGTGATCAACGAACTCCCTGACCTCCAAGCTAGAATCCAAGTGGCCTTATTCAATATCCTGCAGGAAGGGGATGTCCAAATCCGCGGATTTAAATTACGCTTGCCTCTGGATATACAATTTATCTTCACCGCTAACCCGGAAGATTATACCAATCGAGGCAGCATCGTGACCCCGCTGAAAGATAGAATTGAAAGCCAAATCATCACCCATTATCCAAAATCCATAGAAATAAGCAAAAAAATAACCGCACAAGAAGCCCGGCTTTCTGGAAAGCCCCTGCCTCAGATCCATGTGCCGGAAGTGATGAAAGATTTGATAGAACAAATTGCCATAGAGGCACGGCACTCAGAATATGTGGACGAGAAAAGTGGTGTTTCTGCCCGATTAACTATCTCTGCTTATGAAAATCTCATTTCTGCAGCAGAAAGAAGAATGTACCTCAACAAAGAATCGAATACTATAGTACGAATCGTAGATTTACTTGGGGTGATTCCTGCCATCACTGGCAAAGTAGAGCTGGTGTATGAGGGAGAACAAGAGGGCGCAGGCATGGTAGCTTACAACCTCATAGGAAAGGCAATTCGTAGCCAATTTATCTCCTATTTTCCTTCTCCGGAACAAAAGAAAAAAGAGAAGAGCAACCATCCCTACCAAAAAACCTTAGCCTGGTTTGGGGAAGGTAATCATCTGGATATCTTAAGCTCAGTCTCCAATAAAGAATATAAATCCCTGCTTCTAGCTGTTCCAGGTTTGGAGGAACTGGTCACCGAGGTAGTGCAGCAGCTCCCAGAAAAAGAGAAAGAATTTTACATGGAATTTGCCCTTCATGGATTAGCCGAATATTCTCAATTGAGCAGAAAAATTCTGGACACAGGCTTGCAGTTCAAAGACCTATTCAGTTCCATGTTTGACTTGGGAACAGAAGGAGAGGAGGACCTAGATGAGGAAGAAGACGATAATTAATCGCTTTCCATTTTCCTTTACATTCCACTCGTCTTCGAGATTTTATACTCCTTGCAACAGTAGCTTTTTTTGGAATACCTATCTTTGAAACATGTCAACTCCTCCCCTACCCGAAGACTTTCTCGCTCATCTGGGCAGCTTACTAGGAGAGGAAGAGGCGCTTAGATTGAAAGAAGCCTTGTTGCAGGCTCCAAAAATCTCCATACGCTACAATCCTGACAAACCTTTTGCAGCTAGTCATGGAAAAAGGCATATCCCCTGGACGAAAACCGGTTTTTATCTGGATGAGAGGCCTAGCTTTACCCTAGATCCCGCTTTTCATGCAGGAGCTTACTATGTCCAAGAAGCTTCCTCCATGATCCTAGAGCACGCCCTGCATCAACTAGACATTCCTAAGGGAATATACTTGGACCTGGCGGCGGCACCAGGGGGAAAAAGCACCATACTTTCTTCTTATCTGGGGGAAGAAGGATTGCTTGTGGCCAACGAGGTGATTCAGACAAGGGCTCAAATTCTCAAGGAAAATATCATCAAGTGGGGACTGGGAAATGTTTTGGTCAGCCAAAATGACCCCGAGCATTTTGCCCCCTTGGAAGGATTTTTTGACCTAGTCTTGGTAGATGCCCCATGTTCTGGAGAAGGCATGTTTAGAAAAGACCCTCAGGCACGAGAGGAATGGTCCTTAGAACACGTGGCCCTGTGTACTCTTCGTCAAAGACGCATCCTAGATCAAGCTGCAACACTAGTAAAAGGAGGGGGATACCTACTTTATTCCACCTGTACCTTTAACCAAAAAGAAAATGAAGAGGTGATTTCTGCCCTTTTAGAAGAATTTGCCTTCACTCCTGCCTGCATCCCACTTGATCCAAGTTGGGGAATAGAAGAGTCCCGTTTTGATACAGAAGAGGGTCAAGCCTACGGCTACAGGTTTTATCCCCATAGGGTAGAGGGGGAAGGATTCTTTTTTTCCATACTACAACGCCCCGAATCTTTTGGAACTAGGGCAGTAAAATCTAAAAAAGAACAGCGAGTTTCCCCGGTAAAACCCATAGGAGACAAAGAGGGGCAAACCCTAGAGGAGGAGTTGGGGCTAGATGGAAAGGGGTGCTATTACCTTTTTCAAGAAACTCTATTTCGTATTCAAAAATCCTTTTCCAAGGAAGTAGAGACCCTTCTTCGCACACTCAACGTGCGCTACTTGGGTGTGGAGTTGGGGAAAAAGCAAGGCAAAGAATGGATCCCAAGTCACGAATGGGCCCTTTCCACCCTACCAAAATCTCACTTTCCAAGCCTAGAACTTTCTAAAGAAGAGGCCCTAGACTTTCTCCGCAAAAAAGATATTCCTTTGGAACAAGCCCCTTTAGGCTGGGTCTTACTTACCTATCAAAATTTGCCTTTAGGTTGGGTTAAGAAATTGGATAAGCGGGTAAACAATTATTATCCCAAAGAGTGGAGAATACGCATGGAAAGTCCCAAGGACTAACTTTCTTTTTTTAGCCATGGGCCAAGGTCTTCCCATCACTGCCATAGATTTCTTAACTTTCGACATGAACAAAAAACAACGGTACGAGGAATTTATCTCCTATTTTTTGGAAAACATGCCCTCAGCAGAAACGGAGTTGGCTTATGAAAATCCTTTTCAGTTGTTAGTAGCCGTAGTGCTATCTGCCCAATGTACGGACAAGCGGGTCAACCTAGTTACTCCCCAACTATTCCATCACTTCCCCGCCCCTGCACATTTGGCAGCTACCCACTTCGATGAACTTTTTCCTTTTATACGCTCCATTTCCTATCCCAACAATAAAACCAAGCACCTCATGGGTTTAGGCAAAATGCTCATGGAAAAATTTGGAGGGGAAGTGCCCAATACGGTAGAAGAACTGATGCAATTGCCAGGAGTAGGCAGGAAAACTGCCAACGTAATTACCTCCGTGGTGTGGCAACAACCCCATATGGCTGTAGACACCCACGTGTATCGTGTATCCCGGCGCATTGGCTTGGTTCCCCTTACTGCAAAGACTCCTCTAGAGGTGGAAAAGCAACTGGTAAAACACTTGCCAAAACATCACATCCATCAGGCGCATCATTGGCTTATCCTCCATGGGCGTTATACCTGTTTGGCAAGAAAACCTAAATGCGAAGCGTGCCAGATAGCTTTCCTATGCAAATTCTATGAGAAAATGAAAGGAAAATCATCCCATAGCTTAATTAAATACTAAAAAGGCAGATAGAATTCCTCTGGCTATTGAGGTCTATATTTAGAATCCCTGAATATTTTTTCTGCATTGGGCTCTTCCATAAGTTCAACTAAACTTATCCCTTCCTTTTCCTGGTACTGTTCTACGATATTCCACCCCACCCAACGGCCCAAGCGGCCCGGGGCTTCGGTGCTAATGGCATCTGTAAAAGGAGCTTCTCCAATATATTTCCGGATTTCAAAGGGATTTGTCTCAAACAACAATTCATTTTCAATAAAATGAGTCCATATCACATCTTCATTGTCCCAACAGGAAGCAAGTTGATCTGGCATATAGCCAATAATAAACTGATCGGAAGTGCAGGGCATGATAGATTTCACAAAATGATAAGCTTTACCAAAATAAATCATCTCTGCCAGGAGGGTATTGTCCTTGGAGTCTAACTCATTGTACCTAGAGGAAATGGCCAACACAATCATAGGCACCAAGTATTCTCTTTGGTATCGAGCCTTCAAGTAGTCTGGCAAATCAGGTTGAAACTTATGATCGCTTGGTAAAAAATAATCCAATCCTATAACTATAGTTTCTTCCTCAACAAGTAAATCCATACCAAATCCAGAAACGTAAGTATACACTTTAGGCACCTTAAAACCAGGATAGTACCATTTCAAATACGCAAATGCGTTTTCAAGGTCATTTATAATATCAGAAAAGTCAGCAAATTCTTCTTCTACAGCACGATTCAACGCTTGCATGGAGGTGTCCTCTTGAGCTAATATCAAAGCGAGAGCCAAAGAATCCTTGTTGGGATAGGCTTCTAGATCTAAAACTTTAGTCGCAAAATCAGGATAATTATCCAGTAGATTCAGCATCTCTTGCTTGCTGGAAGAAGTAAGGAATTCTTTTTCCAAGCGAACCACATCTACTTTTTCTTTTGTGGATAGGATCTCTTCATCTAAGGCACAGGTAGTCTCATCAGAGCTACTGGAACAGGCAGCACATAGCAAGAAAAAAAAACTACTAACTAAGATTGGGCGCATTTCACAATTTTGAAACAAAGTAACGAAAAGGTCTTTGATTGGAGTATCCTTATGCAATTCTTCTATATTTCTTTCCTAGGGTATCAAAGTAATATTCAAGAGGATTTCATACAAAAAATTCATTCCTGATTGGCTATATGATAGAAATGCAGGAGACTAAAGGAATATCCAGAAACATTTTTTCAAGCCGAAAAAAGGCCTTTTACTATTCAAACCCAAGAATAGATTTGGTAGAATGATGAAATAAATGGATTTTTATCCATTAGATTTTCAAATCCCCTTCGGAATTTCTTAATTAATATGAAGTCTATCCTGAAACCATCCTACTTTTTTCTTTTACTTTTTTTGTGGGCCTTTGTTCCAGTTTCTACTTATGCCCAACAAAATGTAGACCTAACTTCCATCCGAGTAGATCAGCTCAGTGATGATCAGATTGAAGAATTGGTCAAGCGGGCACAGGATGCGGGCTTGAGCAGCACCGATTTTTTGATGTTGGCACAAATGCGGGGAATGCCCTCTGGGGAAATCGAAAAATTGAGAAGTAGAATTGAGAATTTAAGTGTAGGAACAAGCAAGTCCAGGTCTACTAAAGTTTCTAAAAGAGAGGACAGAGCACAAATAGACATCAATGACATTACCCAAGGGCTGTTGGAGGTGGAAGAACTTACAGAAACCGAAAAACCAGACTCATTGCTGTTTGGGAGCAAACTCTTTTTTCAGAAAAATAGGCGACTTAGTTTCGAGCCCAGCCTCAACCAGGCTACGCCAAGCAATTACATATTGGGGCCAGGAGACCTCATTTATGTGGATATCTATGGCCAGTCCGAAAAGTATTACGAAGCCACCATCACTCCAGAAGGTATTATCCTTTTGGACAACATTGGGCCGATCAGTGTTTCGGGAAAAACGCTAGAAGAGGCTCAAAATATAATCAAAACTAGAGTAGGGGCATTTTATACAGGATTATTGGGCAATTCTCCTACTACCTTTTTGCAAGTCACTCTAGGAAATGTCCGCACGATCAAGGTCCATATTTTAAACGAAGTTCGCTTACCAGGCACCTTTACTCTGAGTGCCTTTTCTACCGTGTTCAATGCTCTCTATGCCGCTGGAGGGCCTTCCGATCAAGGTACCCTTAGGGCAATTCAACTCATTCGAAACAACAAGAAAATTGCCGAGATAGATATATACGATTTGCTAATACAAGGCACTGCCAACTTGGATCTACAACTTGAGGATCAAGATATCATTTTGGTTAATCCCTACCTTGCACGAGTCAAGGTGATTGGTGAAGTAAAGCGTCCGCTAATTTTTGAAGTGACCCCTGAAGACAACTTAGAAGACCTCATCCGCTATGCGGGGGGCTTTACCGACTTGGCTTTCAAGGACCGTATTTCGGTTTCTCGCATTACAGGAAATCAACGTTCCGTCTCTGATGTCTACCAAAATCAATTGGGTCTTTTTAGTTTAAAGGGAGGAGATGAAGTGGCTGTAGGAAGAATTATTGACCGCTACAGCAATCGGATTCAAATAAAAGGAGCGGTTTTTAGACCAGGCACCTTTGCCTTGACCGAAGGGCTTACCCTTACCCAACTCATTAAAAATGCAGATGGACTCAAGGGCGATGCCTACACCCAAAGGGCAAGCATCATGCGCGCGAAGGACGATTTGAGTGCTGAAGTTTTGGAGGTCAACCTCCAAGATATCCTAGAAGGCACCCAAGCTGACATCCCGCTAAAAAGAGAAGATGTGGTCCGAATTTCCAGTATTTATGACATCCAAAACGAACGCTACATCCAAATTTTAGGTGAGGTAAAGCGGCCAGGAACTTATCCTTATGCAGAAGGAATGACTGCCGAAGAGCTCATTTTGAGTGCTGGGGGCTTACAAGAATCCGCCAATACCAAGGACATTGAAATCGCTAGAAGGCTAGAGGATTCCGACTCAGGCACCCTTTCTGATATTTTGTCCACCTCAGTAAATCCCGATTTATCTTTCAATCCAAATGCCGTTAGCTTACGACCATTTGATCAGGTGATCGTTAGAAAAAGGGCCAATTTTACCATGCAGCGCTTGGTAGCAGTAGAAGGAGAAGTCAACTCCCCTGGCTTATTTGCCATACAAACTAGCGTGGATCGAATTTCTGATCTGATCAAGCGTGCCGGAGGACTCAACCCCTTTGCTTACACCAAGGGCGCCACCTTGATCCGAAAAACTGAATTTTTTAAGGTAGAATCCGAAGAGACCCGAAGACAAAAAAATCTAGAGGCCCTAAGAGAATTACTTAAGGAGGAGCCCAACAATTCAGAAGCTCAAGAGGAATTGCTGAGACGGCTTTTCAGAGATCTTCCCAAAGAAAAAGTAGAAGAAACCTCCGCAGACACCCTAGCTACCGATGCCAAACGAGAGTCCTTGGACCAAATTGCTGCCGAAACTCCCGGTATTGCTGTCAAAATTAAGGAGACGGAAGCCGTGGCGATTAATCTGGAAAAAATCCTGGCTAATCCCGGTTCGGACGAGGACTTAGTATTGGAAGAGGGAGACATTCTTACCGTGCCTAAATTGTTACAGACCGTACGGCTACGGGGTGACGTGGTGTACCCGACTACCCTAAGACACGAGCAAGGACGTGGCCTTCGGTATTACATCAATGGAGCCGGAGGTTTTGATAGACGGGCCAATCGTAAACAAACCTACGTGGTTTATGCCAATGGCGCAGTAAAACGCACCAAAGGGATTTTTGGAGTCAGAAACTACCCTTCAGTAGAACCTGGAGCAGAAGTAATAATCCCAAGCAAAGGTCCAAAATCACCAATTCGTTTGGGAGAATTAGTTGGAGTTACTACAGGACTAGCCACATTAGTTTTAGTACTCTCTCAAATCAACCAACAGTAAACCCAATGAGCAGGACATCTCACTTTTCTACTTCCCAATTTACTTTCCGTGAGGTTGTGCAAAATTCCATCCAATGGATTCGATTTTTCTTCTCCCAATGGAAAATCATTCTCCTAGCCGCGGGAATTGGTACAGGTTTAGGCGCTTTATTTTCTCAATTCAAGGATCCCGTATTTCATGCGGAAACCTCCTTTGTACTTGAAGAAGAGGGAATGTCTGGAATTGGTCAAATGTCTGGAATTGCTAACCTCCTGGGAGTCAATTTAGGAGGATTAGGAACCAACGGGTTGTTTCAAGGAGACAATATTATGGAGCTCTATCGTTCTGACCGCATGCTAGAAGAAACACTCCTTAGCCCTTTTGAAATGAATACCTTACTAGTAGATCGATTTATAGAATCGGAGAAGTTACAAGAAAAATGGGCTTCTTCTATTGATCTATCCTCGCTTACATTTTCCCAAAATAGGGAGAATCATGGGGTCAATCAGGATTCGGTACTTAAAGAAATCACTAAAATCATCCGTGAAAAACAACTTGTTGTGGCTAAACCTGACCGCAAGTTGAGCATCATCCAAGTGATCGTGTCATCCAAAGACGAGGCCTTCGCCAAACAATTCAATGAAACCTTAGTCAGCAAAGTGAATGCCTTTTACTTGGAAACCAAAACTAAAAAAACTGGTGAAAATCTTCGCATTTTACAAATGCAAGCTGATTCGGTACGAGCAATCCTTGACCAAAGCCTAGGCACCTTAGCTGCCGAACAAGATCGCATTCCTAATGCAAATCCGCTTCTAAGTACTGCTACCGTAAATGGACGACGTAAGCAAATTGACGTGCAAACAAGCGCAGCTGTTTTCCAAGAAATTGTCAAAAATCTAGAAGTTGCCAAAATCAACCACCGCATCAATTCCCCTTTGATACAACTGATTGATTCACCGAGACTACCCTTGGAAAGAACTGAGATAAGGCTTGTCAAAGGCATGGTATATGGGGCTTTTTCTTTGGGATTTTTAGCCTTAGCTCTAATTTATCTGAGAAGGATCTATCAAAAACATTTGCAGGAAGTCTAAACCCAAGCTTCCATGTTTGAAAAAATAAATCTGTTGATCCCTTTTGGAAATTTTTTCCGGAATAAATCCACGCAGAATTTTCTTTTTCTGGTATTCATTCAGTCCTCCACCGTACTGATCTCTATCATTTCTATGCCTTTGCTCATTCAAAGCATTGGCGCAGAGCAATTTGGTCTGGTCAACTTGGCCCTTTCGGTGATCATCATTTTAAATATTTGGATAGGCTTTGGCTACAACCTAAGCGCCCCAGCAGAGGTCGCTTTAAAGCAATCGGACAAAAAAGAGCTCTCCCAGTTGCTCTCCAATATCTTGTCGGCCAAACTCCTTTTGGCTACGCTAGCTTCCGCTACAGTACTTGTCGGGGCCTATGTATTTTCATTATTTCAAGGATACCAAGCCATTTTATTGCTTTCCCTCCTGCTCTTATTTTCGGATGCCCTTTTCCCGCTTTGGTTTTTTCAAGGCATGGAGAAAATGAAGTTGGTCTCTGTGGCTACTATTTTTTCAAAACTACTTTTTCTTATGGGTCTCGTGCTCTTTGTGCATCACCCCAGCCAAAGTATTTGGGTCAACTTTATGTTGGGCATGTTTGGGATTATAGTCAATATTGGTCTTTTAGGATATATCCGAGCTGGAATGGGCATTCGATTTTATAAACCCAAATTCTTTTCCATTTGGAAAAGTTTAAAAGAGAATATCCTACTTTTTTTTAGTAACCTAGTGAGCTACATTTCCATACATGGGGGCCTAATTATTCTAAGTTTTTTTGCTACCGCAGAGACCTTAGGCATGTACAGCTTGGCCGAAAGGGTGGTCATGATCCTTCGCTTACTCCCTGCTATGATCATTCAGGCTGTAGTCCCCAACGCCTCCAAACTATTCCAAGCTGATCAGGCTTTATTCTTTGCCTTCTTAAAAAAGGTATATCTAATCAGCCTAGGGGTGGGAGCTATTTTAAGCACTTCTTGCTTCCTTGCAGCTCCTTATATCATCCAGATCTTGTCTAGAAATCAATTGGGAGAGGCTTTGCCCTACCTTGAGCTGCTCTCCTTGGTGCCTTTCTTGGCCTGTCTCAATGTAGGAAATGTCACCATGCTGCTCGTTTCAAATCTCAGAGATTTGTTGTTCCGAGCCAGTTGGATGTTTTGTACCTACATGATAGTGGCCTCCACCTTGCTCACTCGTGCATATGGGGCAATTGGACTTTGCTATGGAATATTGACGACCGAACTGGTGGTTTTTTTGATTTCTATGCTCTTGCTCTTCCGCTATAAAAAAGACCTTTTGTATGGATTATATTCCTGAGATAGCGCTCATCCTAGTCAACTGGAACGGATATGCCTTTACTAGGGCTTGCCTGCTGTCTTTGGAGGAGGTGCCTTCCCCAAAATTTCATGTGATTTTGGTGGACAACGGGTCTAAAGAAAAGGAAGGAATAAGGCTAAGGGAAGAATTTACTCACCTCCACTTGATAGAAACAGAAGAAAACTTAGGTTTTGCAGGAGGAAACAATGTGGGCCTCCGCTACGCCCTAAAACAAGGCTATTCCTATGTAGTCTTGCTCAATAACGATACCCTGGTCTCCCCCAATTTTTTGGAGGAAATGCTCGCGTGCATGGTTCAGCAGCCCGGCTGTGGGGTAGTGCAGCCTTTGATTCTATTTCCCCATGACCCGAAAAAAATCTGGAGCGCGGGTGGAAGCTGGAATGCCTTTCTTGGGAAGGCTAAAACTTTAGGAGACCGAGACGAGGTAGCTACCTGTAACTTCCCCTCTTCATCATTAGACTGGGCTACGGGTTGCTGTATGCTGGTTTCCAAAGAGGCCATCACCCAAGCGGGGTTATTAGATGAGCAGTATTTTGCCTATTTTGAAGATGTGGAATGGAGTTTACGCATACGAAAAGCAGGATTTAGCCTAGCCTTAGCCAAGCAGGCTCTAATCTACCATGAGGCAGGGGCAGCATCAAAAAAGCAACACCCAGAGGGCACTCTCCAAGCCCCTGTATTTTATTACCACGTTCGTAATCAATTTTTTTTGCTACGCCAATTGGGTTTGTATCAAGCGATTCCTTACCATTTGCTTCGTTTTGTTGGCTGGGGCACTTATTTTTTGTTTAGAGGAAGAAGAAAAAAGCTAACAGCGGTGTCAAAAGGAATACTTCACGGTCTATCTCAAAGACTTACTCCCCAAATCAAATGAGCACTTGGATTTGGGTAGTTTTTGCTTTGGCAACAGGGATAGGATTATTTTGGACCCTTCACCAACTTATCGCCAAGGGAAATTGGAGTTATTTTATTTATTTTCTAGCCGCCTACCTTCCCTTTTATATCACTGGATTAAGCCTCACCTACCTCAGTACCGAGTCTGTTGCCGCAGTAACTGTATTTCAATCCATCAAAGAATTGGTGGTGGGTTCTGCGGTACTGGTAGCTCTGGTATACCAAAAAAATCCTTTGGATTACCGAGTTAGACTACAGCCTACAGATTGGTGTATGGGAGGACTGCTCCTTTTGGGAACTTTGTATTTGCTCATCCCCTTAGGAGACGCCACGTTCCTCAACAAAGCCCTGTACTTTAAAGGGATGATCATTCCTGGATTGATTTACTTTTTAGGGAGAAATACGCAGTTTAATCGAGAGGAAATTCGAAGCTTATTTGTGCTGATTTTTGGGATCACGATTTCTGCCTTTTTACTCAATTTGGTAGAGGAATTTGTTTTAAATGCTCACCTCCAACAATTCACAGGGTATCCCCGCTACAATCAAATCATCAATGGCCTGGAACCCAGTGGAAATTTTGGGCTCACCTGGACTTTTGAAACCCAAGCGGTGACCAAGCGCTTGGCAAGCTTTTTTTCTGATCCCTTGGAACTTGCCAGTTCCGTTTTGCTCGGATTTACCGCGGGCTTGATTTGGTTCTTGACCTCAAAAAAAGATTACCGCTGGTTTTATCTATTGGTTATGGTTTGTTCGGTGGGAAGCCTAGTATTTTCAGCCTCTCGTGCTGCTTTTGGAGCATTTTTTCTCCTGCTATTTTTCGTAGCCTTGGTATTTAGGTTATATAAAGTACTGGGTATTGGATTGGCCTTATTGCTAACCTTTACGGTATATATACTCTTTTTTGCCTCCGAAGAGCTGTATTATTTTGTCCTTGACACGCTAACTTTTGAAAACTCCTCCAGCGCTGGGCACGTATTGGAATGGGTCACTGCTTTGGAGTCCATGATTGCAGAACCCCTGGGAATTGGCTTGGCCATGAGTGGTAATGCCAGTAGCGTCAGCGATGCCCTAAGGGTAGGTGGGGAAAATCAATTCCTCATTTATGGAGTGCAGCTGGGATGGCTAGGAATGCTGCTCTATGTCCTTCTCCTTGGTTTTGGGATTTATTACTGCATTGCTGTGTTTTACACCTCCCCTTACAAATCTGTGGCTAGAATTGCCTTCGTGGGAGGAGTTGTTAAATTTGGATTGCTACTTCCCTTATTTACCGCCAACGTAGAAATCTACACCTATGTATCGTGGATTACCTGGTGGATGGTGGGCTATAGCGTCCGGCAATATTCCATACTTCACTTTGAATCCCCTTCCCATGATTCTACACAAGAAATGTCCACTTTGTAATTCTGCCTCCCTCCTGGGGTATGCCATGGATCTCAAGCGGAAGGGGCCCCACATTTCTCGAGTAAAGTGCCAAGAATGCCGTGTGGTTTTTGCCAATCCCATGGCGGACGAAAAGGAATTGCAAGACTACTACCAACACTATTACGAAAAGGATTTGTATGAAGCTACCCATTACAAATCCATCATTTTAAACCATTTTAAGCGAATAGCCACCCTAGAGCCTATTCGTATAAAAAAAGAAGCCCGTTACCTAGGCCTACTCCAAGCAGGACACACCTTCTTGGATGTTGGCTGTGGATTGGGCTTGGGGCTGGCTTATGCCCATCGTCTGGATTGTACTCTTTTTGCTACCGAATTTGATCAAGGCGCATTAGATTTTGTACAAGAGCATTTTCCCGTATCTACCTATCAAGGCGACATCTGGGGGGCCAAATACCCAGAGGCTTATTTTGATTTTATACATATTTCCCATGTCATAGAACATGTATTGGATCCCATTGCTTACCTCAAAGAAATGAAGAGAATCCTCAAGCCGGGGGGAATCCTCGCCATAGGAACACCCGATAGCTCCAGTAAAATGTACAGCCTTCATCGCACCTTCTATCTACTACATTTACAGGTCCCAGACATTGTAGATGGCTTAGAGCACACCTTCATCTTTCCCAAAGCTACCTTAGCTGCCCTTTGCAAGCAGCAAGGATTTTTGATCGAAGATCACTATACCCACAGTCTTGGCGAAAAGCTCTCGAACCTCCTCCGATATAAATTGCCCTTGGTAAAAAAAATCAATCGATTGATCCAAAATGCATTCCACGTAAACCAGTGGATAGTCTGCAAAAAACCACTGGGATAACGTAGCCTAAGAGCTCACTAGGAGTCGATCCCCCTTCTTCGATAAGACTCCCTACAGAAGTCAAGTACCAAGTTCCATTTTTTAGTTTTACTTTAGCTCAGCATGAAAGTACTTCTAGATCTTTATTACCTCAATGCCGCTACGACAGGCATTAAGACCTACATGCTCGAGCTCGCTTCTGCCGCCCGAAAATATACGCATCCAGAAGTAGAGTGGATTTTTACCCATGACCCTGCTACCCAAGCAACCCTGCCCAACAAAGGGAAGCTATCTAAATTACAAAGGCTTCAATTCCATTTGGATTATTTCAAATGGAAGGAATTTCAGCTTCCTGACTTGGTCAAAAAATACCAGCCAGACGTGTTGATATGTCTAGATTTTGTGTCCCCTGCAGCCTCCTTGCCCTGCAAAAGATTAACCGTTTTTCACGATGCCTTTTTTTGGCAAATGCCAGAAAATTATCCTCGTTGGTGGAGAAAATATTTTTTAAGCCTCATCAAAAAGGGCTTGAAAGAACAAACCACCCTGGTAACGACCACCGAGTATTCTAAACGATGCCTTGAAGAGTTTCTTGGAAAAAATTGGCCCATGAAGGTCATTTACCAAACTTATAAAGGCTTGCATGGAGCAGCGGACATCCATTTTTTGTCAAAAAACCATCTCCAAAAACAAGGGTATTTTTTGCACATTGGAACTTTTGACCGAAGAAAAAACCTCCCCTTCCTCGTAGAGGCTTACGCGAAGTATTTGAGTCAAAGCAAAGAAAAAAAGAAATTGGTCTTGGCTGGTGGGGAGGGGCAAAGCCGACAAATGAATGATTTTCCACTAGTCAAGCAACTTATCAATTCCATTGGAATTCAGGATCAAGTGCTCCTTCCTGGCTACCTGGAGGAGGGAGAAATTAAGGCCCTCTACCAAGGAGCCTTTGGCTATATTTTTCCTTCCCAAAACGAAGGATTTGGCATCCCGCTTTTAGAATCCATGGACTTTGGTGTCCCTGTGATCCATTCCAACCAAGCCGCTTTGATGGAGGTGGCAGGCTTGGCGGGCCTTTGCTTTCCCCTAGGAGATCTACATGAATTGAGTGAAAAAATGATACTTTTGGAACAAGAAAATGATCTTAGAACACGCCTCAGTCAGCTAGGAAAAGCGCGGGTGAAGGAGTTTTCTGGTGAAAATTTTATTGACTCTTTTCATAAGCTAATATTGAGCGCTTAACCCGACGCCATGCGGCAACTTCACTGTCCGGTTTGTCTTAGTTCCCCTTCTTACACGCCCATTTCTGGCAATTGCGTGCTGTGCCCTACCTGTAACCTCAGCTGGACTTACCTTGCCGAAGAAGTGGATCTAGCCTCCCTCTATCGAGATGAAGTGTACCAGGTAGTGGATAACCGAAACTCTGTTTTCGAAAAAATTATTTTTTCAGAAGCAAAAAAAATTCTCCTTAAGGCTAAAAAATACCATCCCTGGGCAACTTCGGTCTTTGATTTTGGTGCCGGAAAAGGCCAATTCTTGGCTGTTGCAAAACGGATGGGATGGCAGGTAAATGGGATTGAATCGGAGCCTAAAAGAGGAGCCTTTGCAAAAGAAAAATACCAGGTTTCCCTACACGTTGGATACTACGAGGGTGGAAAAATAGGAGTTCATGGCTTTGACTTGATTACCCTGAATCATGTGCTGGAACACTTGCCTAGTCCCATGAAATTATTGAGGGAATTGCTGGAACAAAACCTGGAAATTAACGGACTCCTTTACCTTGAAGTTCCCCGGGCAGATTCTTGGCAATCTCGCCTAGCAGGTGCTTCTTGGATGCATTGGGATATCCCCAAACACCTCAGTCATTGGACTGAATCCACCCTCTTGGAACAATGTGCCGCCTTAGGACTAAAGCCGGTGGCTAAGCGTTCTTTTTCAATACATCTGGGGGTACTGGGCATGTTGCAAGCCCTGCTTTCCCAAGTAGGCTGGAAAGAAAACCTTATCCTTAGACTCAAGAAGAAAAAATCCATGGGTTTACTCTTGGCCATAGCTTTCTTATTGCCCTTGGCCTATGGAATAGAACTACTTGCTGTGGCCTTTGGCAAATCGGGAATACTTGGATTATATTTCCGAAGGAAATGAGTACGGAAAGAAACATTCTTTTTTTACAAAGCTCCTCCGAGGGCTATGGGTCTTCTAAGATATTGATCCAGGTGTTGCTGGTATACCAAGCATTGGGGTTTCGACCTACCGTAGTACTTACCATTAAGGGAGAGTTGGAAGAAAGTCTAAACCTCCTTCACATTCCCTACCATATAAAAAACTTAGGCATTCTAAGGAGAAAATATTTTCACCCCTTAGGAGGAATCAATAGGTTCACTAGGCTTGTAAGGGCCTATTTTTTCTTGTCGCGGCTCCATAAAACTCACTCCTTTGAGGCAGTCTATTCCAATACCTTGGCTGTAGTAATAGGGGCAATTTGGGCAAAACGACATGGCCTTCCACACCTCTGGCATATTCATGAAATCCTGGAAAAACCGACGCTTTTGGTGAAAGGATTAAGCCGATTGGTAGATTGGTCAACCCCGTATCCCATTGCAGTGTCCCAGGCCGTAGCCAAGCAATGGCAGCCCCTACTTCGAAAATCTACCATAGAAGTTATCCACAATGGCATTCCTTACCAGGCCTATAAGAAGGCAAGCCCCACTTTGAAAAAAGAACTTGGACTGTCAGTAGACACTTTACTTGTAGGCATGGTAGGAAGAATAAATCCTGGGAAGGGGCAAATTTTCTTTTTGGAAATGGCCCAGAAGCTCTCCCTAACCTTACCTTCCGCTCATTTTGTGTTGGTGGGAGACCCCTTTGCTGGCTACGATACTCTTTTGGACGAAATCAAAGCGCAAATCAACTCCTTGGGAATAGAACAACGAGTAAGTTATTTGGGATTTAGAAAGGACATTCCTGAAGTCATGGCTTCCTTGGATGTGTTTGTCCTCCCCTCCATTGCGCCTGATTCCTTTCCAACTGTCCTGTTGGAAGCCATGGCTTCCAAAAAGCCGGTAGTGGCCACACGCTCTGGAGGAGCCTCCGAACTCGTGGAAGAGGGCCATACTGGATTTCTCATCCCCATCGGGGCGGTGGAAGAAGGGGTAATGGCCATAGAAAAATTGCTTACCAATCCTTCCCTTCGAACAAGTTTTGGACAAGCCGGCCAAGACCGCGTGCTTAAGCATTTCAGCTTAAAAACATTTGAAGAAAAATTACGCAATCATGCATGGCAGCACCTGAAAAAAAATTAAAAGTGGCCATCATGGGCGCCAAAGGCTACCCCTATGTGTATGGCGGCTATGACACCCTAGTAAAAGAATTGGGGGAACGACTGGTGGAAAAAGGGGTCTCTGTACGAGTCTACAACCACCGATCCTTGTTCCCAATTCGTCCTCGGTTTGTCAATGGAATCGAGTGCATCTACACCCCAGCCATCGAAAGCAAGAGCCTTACGCAACTGAGTCATACTTTTTTTTCCATGGTACATGCCTGCTTCTCTGATGTGGATGTCATCTTCGTCGTGAATAGTGGTAACGGGCCTTTTGGATGGCTAGCAAAACTCTTTGGAAAGCCGTCTGCTATCAATGTGGATGGACTCGAATGGCTTCGTCCCAAGTGGAAAGGCTTGGGCTCCAAGTACTTTTACTGGGCCTCCAAAATGGCTACCCGCTCTTTTGACCAGATTATCAACGATTCCGATGAAATGCGGAGGGTCTACCTGGAGGAATTTCAGAAAGATTCGGTCGTGATTGCCTATGGTGCCAACCCCAAGGAGGATGTGGAAGATCGTCCTTTGCAAACCTGGAACCTCCGCTCTCGGGAGTATTACCTGATTGTGGGACGCTTGATCCCCGATAACAATGCCGACTTGATCATCGCTGCATTTCTGAAGTCAAATTCCAAAAAAACCTTGGTTGTAGTAGGAGATGCTCCTTTTTCAGATGCCTGGGCCCAGCAGGTAAAGCAATTGAAAGACCCCCGAGTTCTTTTTACAGGCTCTGTGACCGACCCGCTGGACCTAGCTTCCCTGTATTCACACTGCTATGCCTATTTTCATGGGCATGAGTTTGGCGGGACCAACCCCGCCATGCTAAAAGCCTTAGGTTATGGCTGCGCCATTCTGGCTTTAAATACCCCTTTTAACCAAGAAATGCTACAAAATGGGAAACACGGATGGTTTTTTGAAAAATCAATACCTGAGACTACCGCCCTAATAGAAAAAGCAGAGCGGGAAACCATTGCCATCGAAAATCTCCGAATCCATGCCCGAAAAGGACTAATTCAAAAATATTCCTGGGGTCATGTGACCCAACACTACCATGAGGTTTTTTTACGACTAGCCAAAAGAGCCTAGGTGTTCCGATCTAGTACTCTCTTTATATTTTCCAAATCTTCCTTCTCTTTTCAATAGATTCGGTTTCTCATTTCTTGTACCTTGGGTTGCTTCAAGTCAATTAGATAGCCGTTGACCACAGCATAGCGTACCTCTTCGCCTTGGGTCAATAAGAAATTGGGTGCTGCCCCTGAGGTCCACCCCCCAGAGAAGGTAGTGGTAGATTTCAACACCAGCAAGGGCAATCCATGAACCTGTCTAGGTTCCCCTGACCTGACTTTTACGGCCAGAAAGCCTTGGCGAAGTAACTCCAAGGCCTTTTCTTCCGAAAGGTCCTTTATGGATTCAAAGACGTTAGGATACACTTTGCCTTCTTTGTACTTAAGTCCCGAGGCATCAAGAGTTTCAAAGCCAAAAAACACCTGCATATCCCCTAGGTCTTCTACAGATCCAGTCAGGAAATAGCCTTTGTTGCTTTCTACCTCCCTCCTTCGAATGGCAATATCTATGGGGTACCACTTGCCCTGCATAGGCACTTGCACTTCTTCAATTAAAAGATCCATGAGTTGAAATCCATTGTCTGGAATTGCAAAATAATCGTCTGTACTGTAATTAAGGTAGCTTTTGGTAGCGATGCCATGTAGAGCATGGAGAAGAACCATGAAGTTGATTTTTCGAATCTCTTGTTTCTCTGTGTCTCCCAAATACCCTCCTGACTCAATTAAAATGGTGCTGGTACCCCATTTTTGCATGTTATCTCCAAAGGCTCTGGGCTCAAAAGCATCGTCGTATTTGCCCACTTGTCCAGGAATCAATTCTTGGAGAAGCTGGTTCATCCCCGCAATGGTTTGCATCGCCCTACTACGAACGTCATTAATTTCAGTTGCCTCATTGTAGGCGGGTGCAAGCAAGGAAATCGTCGCTTGCTTGGGGGTAGGAGCCACGTTGTAATAGATTTGTTGGTCGTGGAGATTAAACCCAAACATGGGCTCAAATTCATCCCTTGCATTTTTCAAAACGGCCGACTCCGGGGAAATTAGGGAAATGGCATCCCGATTAAGATCTATGTCCAGGGCATTTCTCCGCTTGAAAGCATCTGCCCCGTCCGGATTGACCATGGGGATAAACTTGAGTTGAAGCTGGGAATGAAGCAGCTTTCTCAGCTCATCAAACTCATCCCCCTGCCCTTCCAAGAAATTAAACAGATCAACCAAGGCCATGGTCGCCGTGCTTTCATTCCCATGCATTTGGGACCAAAGCATCACCCGAGTAGGTCCCGATCCCCATGTCAGAGAAGAAATAGTTTTTCCAAGCACAGATTGGCCTAGTTCACGGACACTAAAGCTGTTTGCATGCTTTTGAATTAATGGCTGAAGTTCCGCATGAGTAAAGCGACGGTGCGTTAAGGCCGGCTCTTGATGGAGCAGATAAGCAGCTTCCAGATTCTCTACAGAAAGCGGTAGAGGTAGCGTTTGGCTACTAAGGGGATACGCAGTGAGTAAGGCCGCCCAACCAAGTACAAGTAGCAAGGGTTTTCTCCATTGGAAATACATAGCAATCAATTTTAATGTAATTTGAAAAAAACTAAGGAAAGTAAAGAATTCGCTCTCCGTATTTTTGCTTCTAGCCAAGTCTTTATACCATGAACTTACACTTTCAGGGAATTGATCTCCCGCTTAAACACCGATTTACCATCGCGCACCAAAGTCGTGAAGTGCAAGAAAGCCTATTGGTCACCCTAGAGGAGGATGGGGTGTATGGGTTGGGAGAGTCTACGAGCAATCCATTCTACGGAATTACTTTGGAAAACATGGCGGCCTGCCTGGAAGAGTTTAAGCCCATCCTCCAAGGCTACTCTTGGGGCTCCCCAGAAGCCCTCTGGGCGCTAGGAGAAGAGGTTTTTCAAGACAATCCCTTTGCCCGCTGTGCGGTAGATTTGGCGGCTTGGGACTTATTTACCAAAAGGAAGGGGGTAAAACTATACGATTATTTGGGTTTAAACCCCAGAAATATTCCTGTGAGCAACTTTACAATCGGGATTGATACGATTGAAAAAATGTGCTCCAAAATGAAAGAAGTCCCTTGGCCGATTTATAAAATAAAGCTGGGAACGCCCCATGACTTAGAAATCGTAAAGGCGCTTCGAAAGCAAAGCAACTCTACTTTTCGGGTGGATGCCAATTGTGCCTGGACCGTAGAGCAAACCATCAGATATGCCGAAGAATTGGCCAAATTAGGGGTTGAGTTTATCGAGCAACCTTTGGAAAAAGACAATATGGAAGGCATGAAAGAGGTGTTTATCCATTCCAAGCTTCCCATCGTAGCAGACGAGAGCTGCATCAGCGAAGAAGATGTTCGCAAATGCCTAGGGCATTTTCATGGGGTAAACATCAAGTTGGTCAAGGCAGGAGGAATTACCCCCGCCCTACGTATGATTCAGGAGGCCAAATCTCTAGGTCTAAAAACGATGGTGGGATGCATGACCGAATCTTCCATTGGCATCACCGCGATAGCACACATCGCCCCACTATTGGATTATGTGGATATGGATGGAGCCATGCTTCTGTCCCATGACCCAGCTCAGGGAGTGGAAATTTTTCCGGATCGGGTTATCTTCCCCGAAGGACCTGGAATTGGTGCAGCACTGCTTACTCAGAAGTAAAAAGTACTCCCGTACTATTCCTCTCCTACAATTAATTTAAACCCTTCTCCATGGATGGTGATGATTTGCACCTTTGGATCATCTTTTAGAAGCTTTCGGATTTTGCTCAGGTAGACATCCATAGATCGGGCATTGAAGTAGCTGTCGTCACCCCAGATTTGCTTCAGGGCATGACTTCTATTGACCAATTTGTTAGTTTCTGAAGCAAGGAGCCGAATCAATTCGTTTTCTTTGGACGTAAGCTTGTTTTTTCCCCCAGGACCCTCTAGGTATTGTTCGTCGTAGTGCAACACAAAATCTCCAAAGGAATAGGTCTTTAAAGCAGGAAGCTCAGAGGATTTTTGCGTTCGACGAAGAACGGCGGTGATTCTCAGCAAGAGTTCTTCCATACTGAAGGGCTTGGTGAGGTAATCGTCCGCTCCCAACTTTAACCCATCTATGACATCCTCCTTTTGATTTTTGGCAGTAAGAAACAAAATGGGAAGATTTTCTTGAACCTTTTTGATCTCTTTTGCCAAAGTAAATCCATCCTTTTTCGGCATCATCACATCCAAAAGACAGAGATCGTACTTATCCTTTTTAAATTTATTCCATCCTTCTTCCCCGTCTCTGCACAAGGTGGTATCGTATCCCTTCATTTGTAAGTATTCCTGAAGGATGTCCCCCAGGTTGGTATCGTCCTCAACGAGGAGTAGTTTGGCCTTGCTCATTGTTTTTTGGGTAGTTTAATGGTGAAGGTACTTCCTTTTCCAGGTTCGGATTGTACCACAATCCCCCCCTTGTGGGCTTCGACCATGGTCTTTACATAAGAAAGCCCAAGTCCAAACCCCTTGACGTCGTGAATATTGCCTGTGGGAACTCGATAAAATTTATCGAAGATTTTTTTTACTGCTTCCTTGCTCATCCCTATTCCCTGATCCTGTATGCTTATGCTAACCCAATCTCCTTCCTCCTTAGCGCTTACGGTAATCTTGGGGTTGCTTCTGGAATACTTGATGGCATTGTCCAAGAGGTTATTGAAAATATGACTTAGATGAAATGCATCTCCTTCTAGGTACGGATTTTTCACTTGATCCTGAAAGTCTATTTTTCCTTCTCGGTTTTCAACTTGCAGACCAATATGATCCATGCTCGCTTTCAGCATAGCCGTGAGATGAATGGGCTCTATTTTGAGTTTGAACTCATTTTTGTCAAGTGCTGCTGCCTGCAGTACTTTTTCTACTTGGCTCACCAAGCGCTTGTTTTCTTCTCTGATGATCCCCAAGTACTTACTCCTAAATTTATCTTGTTGGTTTAACTCAGGATCTTGCAAGGCCTCCACGGCCAAACTTACGGTAGCTAGCGGAGTCTTAAATTCATGGGTCATGTTGTTGATGAAATCATTTTTAATGTCAGAAAGTGCTTTCTGACGTAATATGATCCTAATCGCATAATAAAAACAAAAAATGATAACCAAGATAAATAGGATAGAGCTCGAAATGGGTAGCCAAACTTGTCGAAAAACGTGACTACTCTTTTCAGGAAAATACACCAACAAAAAATTGTCATTCCCCAAAATGTCATTTGGAAATAATTTGGCATGAACTCCTTCGCGCTGCAGCACCTGTGGGTCGGAAAGGGGGCCAATGCCAATCACCTGCTCCTGATTGGTTTGTAAGCCCAACTCAAAATTTTCAGAAATTCCCTTTTGCGCCAATTGGCTTTTCAATAGGCGTCGGACCAGCGCTGTATCTAACCTGTCTAAAATGGCTTGTTGCCCCTCGGCCAACTCCGAGAAAGCTTGGTTCATCAACTCAATCTTGAGGTTGGTCTTTCGGATTTTGTCTATGGCGTCGTCGGAGAGATTGACCCGAGTATCAAATTGGGGCACAATCCCCGAGTAGCTGCGTGAAGATCCCCTGACGTAGCCCTGCTTTTCGTTGAGGTACTCCAGTTGCCGTTCCTTTTCTTGCAATAAAATTTGCATCTCGTCCGGCGTGAAAATCGTAGAGGCTACCTCGGGGGTCATGTAGGCAAAAAACGTCTCCAACTCCGATAAAATAGAAATGTCTAAGCCTCTTGACAAAAGCATTCTTCGAAAGGTGCTACTCACCTGGGGTACTTCAGAAAGCTTCAGCGTATCTACGATGGAGCGTCGGGTGTATGTCGGGCTAGTGTTGATTTGCAATTCTATGGGATCAATTTTTTTGAAAATAGTTTCCTTTAAAACAGGATCCTTGATCAATTTACTCAGCAGCACGTCTGAGGTCTCCCCTTTTTCTAGCACGGAGACCGTGCTAGAAAGGGCTTGGAGCACGTTCTGATCAAACCGCTCCTTATTGATCCGAATGGCATTTCTAATCCAGTAGTATTGAAAGCCCATGAGACCAAAGCTGGCTAGGGACATCAATACTATGATTAGCGTAATCTTGCTTTTGGACATGGTACAAAATTAAGCGTATACGAAGGGGATAAAGGGCAGTTAACAAGTTTTAACGCTTGAAAAAAATTCTTTTCTTTCAAATTACCCTTTTTGAGCTTAATCTAGCAGTCTGAATTTGTAGGTTTCTAAATTACATACCCAAAAAAAGGAAGGTTTTTTGCCTTCCTTTTTTATTGTTTCGGTATTTTTGGGCCTTAATTCTAAATCTCTATCTCCGTGCTTCGCCCAACGCACATTCAAGGTGTCTCTCTAAAACAACTTTCTGATCAATTCGGAAGCCCTTTGTACGTGTACGATGGGGAAAAAATTGAAGCCCAGGTACAGGCCTTACAGCAGGCATTTGCCTCTGTCCCCTTGCGGATTAAATATGCTACCAAAGCACTTTCTACCTTGGCTATCTTACAGCTTATCCGTGAAGCTGGGGCAGGCATAGATACCGTTTCGATTGGTGAAATCCATGTAGGGCTAATGGCAGGACATGAAGCCAAGGATATCATGTATACTCCTAGCGGCGTGGCTTTCAAAGAAATCGAAGAGGCAGTGGCATTAGGAGTCATGGTCAATATTGATAGCCTTTCCCTCTTAGAAAAGTTTGGAAAGAAATACGGCTCTTCCGTTCCTGCTTGCCTTCGGATCAACCCCCACATTCTCGCAGGAGGCAACCTTAAAATTTCCGTAGGGCACAAGGAAAGTAAATTTGGGATTTCTATCGCTCAGCTCCCTCAAATTTTAGCCCTTGTAGAGCAATATCAAATCCCAATTGTCGGTTTGCACGTACACACGGGCTCAGACATCTACGATGCAGAAGTTTTCCTAGAGAGCGGAAAAGTCCTTTTTGATGCAGCGATGCATTTCCCTAAGCTACGGTTTTTAGATTTTGGAGGGGGATTTAAAGTGGCTTATCGGGAAGGAGAGCTGGCTACAGATATACAGAAGGTGGGTAAAATTGTAGGGACTGCTTTTCAAGAGTTTTGTGCACGCTATGGGAGGCCCTTGGAGTTTTGGATTGAGCCGGGGAAGTATCTGGTCAGTGAAGCAGGATACTTTCTCACCACGGTCAATGTGGTCAAAGAGTCTTCTTCCCTACACTTTTTAGGGGTAGACTCGGGATTAAATCACCTGATTCGGCCCATGATGTACGAGGCCTACCATGAAATTTATAACCTTAGCAACACTGCTGGCCCCAAAGCCACCTATACGGTAGTGGGCTATATCTGCGAAACAGACACTTTTGGAGCGCAACGAGAGTTGCATGAGGTGAAAGAAGGAGATGTATTGGCCATCAAAAACGCTGGGGCCTATGGATTTACCATGGCCTCCAACTACAATATGCGACTTCGGCCTGCAGAGGTGTTGATTTGGAAGGGAAAAGCTCAACTAATTCGCAAAAGGGAAACTTTCGAAGACCTAATCGCAAATCAAATCCCCTTACCTTCCTAGGCTAGAAATTTTTCCTTAGGTACATAAAATAAAAATTGGGCAAACAATCCCGCCCCAAAGCGCTTTACATGAAAAGCGCTTTTTTTATGTCAACTACCCTGCGATTGATCTTAGGCGACCAGCTCAATAGCCAACACCCTTGGTTGGAAAACATAGACCCATCGGTGACCTATGTCATGATGGAAATGAGACAAGAGACAGACTATGTGGTCCATCATCTGCAGAAGATCGTGGGATTTTTTTTAGCCATGCGCCAGTTTGCCAAACAACTTCAGGAGCAAGGCCACCAAGTCATATATTATTGCTTGGATGATCCTGAAAACCGTCAAGACCTTTCCTCCCAAATCCAATACCTCATACAAAAAGAGAGCTTCTCAACTTTTGAATACCAATACCCTGACGAATATCGATTAGAGCAGCAACTTCAATCTATTTGCCAAGAGTTGGACATTCCTAGCCATGCCGTAGATAGCCATCATTTTTTGACTTCGAGAGGGTTTTTGAAGGATTTTTTTAAAGGAAAAAAATCCTACCTCATGGAGACTTTTTACAGAGAAATGCGCCGCAAATACCAAGTATTGATGGTGGGAAATGAGCCACTAGGCGGACAATGGAATTTTGACCAAGAAAACCGAAAGCCCCTAAAGGAAAAAGGGCTGCTGCAGGCCCCAGGCTTGCATCCCAAATCGGTAGGAAATATCCTCGATCAGCTCAGCCGTGCAGGGGTAAAGACCCTTGGCAGCCTAGACCCAGAGGCCTTTGCCTGGCCCAGCTCTAGAAAAGAATCTCTAGACCTACTCCACCATTTCTGTCGGCACTTGCTTCCCAATTTTGGTACCTATCAGGACGCGATGACCACTTGGGATCCTTACCTTTTCCATTCTCGCTTGAGTTTTTCCCTGAATTGCAAGATGATTTCGCCTTTGGAAGTAGTGCAAGCAGCAGAAAAGGCCTGGAGCACTCAGCAAGATAAAATAAGCCTTGCCCAGGTAGAAGGCTTTATTCGTCAAATTTTGGGATGGAGAGAATACATGCGGGGAATTTACTGGGCAGAGATGCCTAGGTTTGCTACACTTAACTACTTCGGGCACGAGAGAAATCTTCCCTCATGGTTTTGGACGGGAAAAACAAAAATGAACTGCCTAAATCACAGCATCACCCAGTCCCTTACCCATGCCTATGCCCACCACATCCAACGACTAATGGTCACTGGCAATTTTGCCTTGCTCGCTGGGATACATCCCGATGAGGTAGATGCTTGGTATTTGGGAATCTATATCGACGCCATCCAATGGGTAGAAATCACCAATACCCGCGGCATGAGCCAGTTTGCCGACGGAGGGATCGTGGGTACCAAACCCTATACTTCCTCGGCCAACTACATCAAAAAACAAGGCAATTATTGCAGTACCTGTGCCTACGATGCAGACAAGAAAGTGGGAGATCGGGCTTGTCCATTCAATTCCCTATACTGGCATTTTCATGTCAGACACAGAGAAAAATTGGAGAAGAACCCAAGAATTGGCATGGTCTACCGAACCTGGGATAAAATGACAGCAAAACAGGAGGTACTAGAACAAGCAGAATCCTATTTGCAGCGCCTAGAGGAATTGTAGGGAATCAACCTAAGGCTTCACAAAAATCAATCTCCTATCCATTCGGCAACAAAGAGATTGGTATCTCTCGTGCCTCCATTGTTCCGATTGGAGGCAAAGACCAGGTATTTGCCGTCATTGGAAAATACGGGAAAGGCATCAAAGGTCCCGTCATGGGTAATCCGCGTAAGTCCAGTGCCATCCAAGTTAATCATAAAAAGATTGAAAGGATAGCCCCGCTGGGTCTGGTGGTTGGAGGCAAAGATGAGTTTTTTGCCAGAAGGATGGAAGAAAGGGGCCCAGTTGGCCTTCCCTAAACTGGTGATTTTCCGAATGTCTGTCCCGTCGGCATTGGCCACATAAAGCTCCATGTCTGTAGGCTTCACCAGGCCTTCCTTGAGTAGGTCTTTGTATTCTTGAATGGCCTCAGGGCTTTGTGGTCGAGAAGCTCTCCATACCAGCTTGGTTCCATCCGGAGAAAAGAAGGCTCCCCCGTCGTAACCTAGCTCATGGGTAATTTGCTTTACACCAGATCCGTCGATATTCATGGTGTACAATTCCAAATCTCCCGATCTCATGGAAGTAAATACAATTTTATCCCCCCTTGGCGAAACAGTCGCCTCGGCATCGTAACCCGGCTCTTGGGTGAGTTGGGAAAGAATATTTCCCTTCAAGTCCGCAGTAAAAATGTCAAAGCTGTCGTAAATCGGCCACACGTATTTTCCATCTGCTCTGCGCTCAGGCACGGGAGGACAAGCAGGATCTACCAAATGGGTAGAAGCATAGACGATGGTTTTGTCCCCTGGCAAAAAATAGGAACAGGTCGTTCTTCCCAGCCCTGTGCTTACCCTGTTAGGAATGTTTTTGGATAAATCGTCCTTTTTCCAATCCAAATAAAACATCTGATCACAGGAGTTGCCCCAGCCTTGGTAATCGGATTGGAAAACCAGTTTGCTGTCGTCAAATGACCAGTAGGCCTCGGCATTATTCCCTCCAAAAGTAAGTTGTTTGATATTCTTCAAGTATTTCATCTCTTCTGGATGAAGCAACAAAGAATCTGTAGAGGGACCAACTCCTTGGGCCATGGCTGCCCCTTGAAAGAAAAACGCAGGAAAGAAAGCGGCTATAAGTAGGTAGGTGCGATTAATCATAATAATCTTTGATAAAAGAATGAGCCCGCAAAGATACCAATTATTATCTTTGAACTAAATATGCACCCCAATGAAACCCTATCTTTTAAAATTCCTTCCCTTTTCTCTAATTCTTCTGCTCAGTAGCACCTGTGATGGCCCTCCCACAGACGAGATGCTTCTAGCCTATTCCAAGAAAAACGTCAGCTACTTGGCTGCCGATGAGCTGGGGGGAAGGGCTATTGGCACAGAAGGAGAGCAATTGGCAGCAAAATACCTTGCCCAAGAATTTGAAAAGTTAGGACTGAGCCCAATGGGTACAGATGGGTTCTTTCAAGCATTTACCGTGTCCAAACCAAGCAACCCCCATGAAGAAGCAGTCATCGGAACCTCAGGAGAAGGCATCACAGGAAGAAATGTGATTGCTTTTTTGGATAAAAAAGCAGACAAAACCATTATCATTGGCGCTCATTTTGACCACCTGGGAATGGGAGGACAAGGCTCTTTGCACCGAGGGGAGGAAGCGATTCACAATGGGGCAGATGACAACGCCTCCGGGACAGCAGGGCTTTTGGCACTAGCCGCCATCCTCAAACACCAAGAACTCAACAACAACGTTCTTTTCATCGCCTTTTCCGGGGAGGAAAATGGCCTTTGGGGGTCCAATTATTTCGTCAAAAACCCTACCCTAGACCTAAAATCCGTCAACTACATGATCAACATGGATATGGTAGGAAGGCTGAATGCCGAAAAATCTCTCGCTATCCATGGAGTAGGAACTAGTCCTAGCTTTAGTCCGATTTTGAATCAAATCAATACGGAGGGATTTAAGCTTGTTCCTTCTGAATCGGGAGTAGGCCCTTCAGATCATACCTCTTTCTATCTTCAGGATTTACCTGTTTTGCACTTTTTCACTGGACAGCACGAAGATTACCATAAGCCAGGGGATGATTCGGAGAAAATCAACTACGAAGGATTGGTAGGCATCTTCCGATACATCTCTCGGCTAGTGATCCAGCTGGACAGCAGCCCCAAACTTGCTTTTACCAAAACCAAAGATTCCAGCGACACTCCTAGGTTTACCGTGTCCATGGGCGTAGTGCCAGATTACCTGTATGACGGCAAAGGGATGCGAGTTGACGGGGTTTCAGAAGGCAAGCCCGCACAACTGGCAGGACTACAAAAAGGCGATATTGTGGTACAGCTGGGTGACACTCTGATTAGCGATATGATGGGCTACATGAAGGCGCTAAGCGCCTTCAAAAAAGGGGACAGCACCAAAGTAATTGTAGAAAGGGAAGGGAAAAAAATAGAAGTAAACATCACCTTCTAGAAGAGCCCCACCATTTATCTTTTGCGTACAGGCCCTGATTTGCCTAGGCTTCTGCATCGGGCTATATAAAAAATCCTCCGCTTATCTCTTTTGCTTTCCCCCATCGTAAAATTGGAAAAAGGGCTTGGTTTTCTGTGATTTGGTATCCAACTTATTTGGAAAATCCATTCACTTATGGCTACCAATAGACGTTCCTTTTTACAAAAGCTTGGCCTAGGCTCTGCTTTTTTTGCTTCAGCCCCTTTTGCTCATGCTACTATTTCTCGATCCCCCTCAAAGGCTGAGGAGGAGGATCAGTACCTGCACATTGGCGATGATATCGCCGTAGCCAACACCAGCTTTGGAAAGGTGCGTGGATACGAATTGCACGGGGTCTATACTTTTCTTGGTATTCCTTACGGAGCAGATACCTCTGGGAAAAACCGATTTATGCCTCCACAGAAACCCAGCCCTTGGGAAGGAATCAGGGATACCCTTTGGTGGGGCAATACCGCTCCGCAGATTATGGACAGAAGGTATGCCAATGTACACTACTCCTTTGCTGACCACTGGAACTACGACGACGTATCAGAAGATTGCCTCAAGCTCAATGTCTGGACCAATGGCCTGGCCGATGGAAAGAAACGGCCTGTGCTCGTTTGGCTACATGGAGGGGGATTTACCAATGGCAACGGAATAGAACAAGACGGCTACCACGGGGAGAATTTTGCCAAAAATGGAGATGCGGTATTTTTGTCCATCAATCACCGACTTGGACCCTTTGGCTTCACGGATCTTTCTGGGGTAGGGGGTGAAAAATATGCTTCCTCGGGCAATGTCAGTCAATTAGACATCATTGCCTCCCTGCATTGGGTGAGGGACAACATCGTCAATTTTGGGGGAGACCCCGGCAATGTCACCATCATGGGACAATCCGGTGGAGGGGCCAAGGTAACTTGTACCATGGCCATGCCTGCATCCAAGGGATTCGTACACAAGGGTGTTGCCTTGAGCGGCAGCATGCTCAGGGCCAACGATGCGGAGTACAGCAAAAAATTGGGCAGTTATGTGCTTGAAACCGCAGGGCTTACTCCTGCCGAGGTAGATAAGCTTCAACAGATTCCTTGGAGAGAATACATTGACATCGCCAATAAAGCCCTTGACCGTATGCGCAAAGAGTTTCCTCAGCCCGGATTTAGAGGTGGATTTGGTCCTGTTGCTGACGGTGTTCATGTACCTAAAGGGGAGTTCTTTGGTAGTTCAGCCGATCACACCAATGACATGCCGCTGATGATCTGCACCACCTTTCACGAATGGGGACAGACCCGCACCAATCCCGCTTTGGAAGCGGGAGGAGAAGCCGAGGCGATTGAGGCCTTGAAAAGCCGATTTGGAGATAAGTCAGCACAGGTATATCAAGCCTATGCCAAGAACTTTCCTGGAAAAAAGCCAGCAGAGATCATGACTCTGGCAGCCTCTAGCCGCCAAAATGCCGTAGCTTGTGGCAATGCCAAGGTAAAGCAAGCGGCCCCTGTATACATGGCCTGGTTTGGCTGGGAGCCTCAATTATACAATGGCCGAATGCGGGCCTTTCACTGCATAGACATCTGTTTTTGGTACCAAAATACAGACCGAATGTATACCCATACCGGAGGCGGGCAACGCCCCCGTGCGCTGGCCGAAAAAATGTCAGCCTCCCTTCTTGCATTTATGCGAACAGGCAATCCAAACGGGGGAGGGCTGCCCAATTGGCCCAAGTTTACCGCAGAAAAAGGGGAAACCATGGTGCTCAATGACCACAGCGAAGTGCAAAATGATCCCGACCGAGAAGCTAGAAAATCGCTCCCTCAGGCATAATGCTTTTCCCCTACCTTCGAAATGATTGGAATAGCCCCGAAGGGCTATTCTTTTTATACATTGGGAAGAAGACTTGCGGCATTATCCACAGAAAAATCCCTCTATCCTTTGTACTTTTAGAGTCCTATTAACCCCTAGTCCATGAGTTCATTTAAAAATTATACCCTTCCCTACACCCCAGCACCTAAATATTCCAAAGCGGTGGCCTATTTTTCTATGGAATACGCCATCCACCAGCCCTTAAAAAATTACAGTGGTGGATTAGGGTTTCTATCCGGTTCCCATTTGCGAAGCGCTTACGAACTCAAGCAGAACCTAATTGGGATAGGCATAGTATGGAAATATGGGTATTACGATCAGTCCAGACATCAGGATCAAACGCTCAAACCAGAGTGGTATGAAAAAAAATACAGTTTCTTGGAGGACACAGGAATCAAATTTACCGTTCCTGTCCACAACCAGCCCGTCTGGGTAAAGGCGTACTATTTGCCTCCAGAGGTATTCCACTCTGCTCCCCTGTTTTTGTTGAGCACAGACTTGCCCGAAAACGACTACTTGAGCCAAACCATCACCCACAAGCTTTACGATTCGGACACCGCTGCAAAGATCGCCCAAATGATCATTTTGGGTATTGGGGGCGCTATGCTGATCGATATTTTGGGATTTAATCCTGACCTCTACCACCTCAACGAAGCTCATGGGATGAGCTGCGCATTCTACCTCATGAAAAAATATGGGAAAAAGGAAGAGGTACAAAAAAGAATGGTATTTACCACGCATACCCCTGAAGAAGCGGGTAACGAGAAACATGAAATGCACCTCTGTGATAAAATGAGTTACTTCTATGGTCACTCCCTAGAAGAGATCCGAGCACTCACTGGAATGGAAGGAAATCTATTTAACCATAGTCTTGCCGCACTTCGGTTTTCGCATGCCGCCAACGGAGTAAGCAAGTTGCACGGAGAAGTCAGTCGACACCTATGGGGAGGATTTGCCAATATCCCGGCCATTCAGTCCATTACTAATGCTCAAAACTGGAAATATTGGACAGACAAACAGCTTTACCGATTTATGGAAGAAGCTGACCAGGAAGGATTCGACGACCGTAAACGCTACCTTAAAAAAAGGTCATTCGAGCTTGTGGCAGACCAAACTGGTAAAGTGTTCGATCCAGACGTACTCACTGTGGTATGGGCCAGAAGATTTGCTGCCTACAAAAGGCCCGATTTGATTGCAAGGAATTTAGAAAAATTTAATGCCTTAGTAAACAACAAACAGCTTCCTATCCAAATCATTTGGGCAGGTAAGCCTTATCCTATGGATTATGGTGCCATTTCCACCTTCAACTCCCTAGTTCATCTCAGCAAGCAGTACAAAAATGTAGCCGTTTGCGTAGGGTATGAACTCACCTTGAGTAAGCGATTGAAACAAGCTTCAGACATTTGGCTCAACAACCCGCGAGTGCCCAGAGAAGCTTCAGGCACCTCGGGAATGACCGCTGCCATGAATGGTTCGGTCAACTTCAGTACCTACGACGGTTGGATTTGTGAATTTGCAAGGCATGGGGAAAATAGCTTCATCGTCCCTCAGGCCAATTACCATGAGCTTCCTGTAGAAGATCAGGACGAACAGGATTTGGAACACCTGTATCGTATAATGAATGAGGAAATTCTTCCCCTCTACTACAGCAACAAAAGAAAATGGAGAGACCTCGTGCAAGCAGGAATGCAGGACGTGCGTACCGAATTTGATAGCAACCGCATGGCCAGGGAGTACTACGAACTCTTGT